>CAWUZD010000034.1:0-38443 GCA_963926925.1 uncultured Lactobacillaceae bacterium | reverse complement strand
GAAGCGGCCCAACACAAGTTAAGTGTGCTGGATCGGTCGATTTTTGAAGACAACTTGTTGTTCCGCTTGAATGCTGATTTGGGCCGGGCGACGGGGACGGAAGCCGATATTTACTCCTCACTGCTGGGGAATATGTTGGAAGAACTACCGAACCAACCATTAGCTAAGAAGCCGAGCCTCTTGATTCACATCAAGGTTTCTTTCCCGACAATGTTGGAACGGATTAAAAAGCGGGGCCGGGCTTACGAACAAATTGATGCTGATCCGAGCTTGTATCAATATTATGAAGAATTGAATCAGCGCTACGTAGACTGGTATGCGCACTATGACGAAAGTCCGAAGATGATGATTGACGGCGACAAGTACAATTTTGTCGAGAGTCCCGCCGCGGCCAAGCAGGTTTTGGCGATGGTTGATCAAAAATTAACGGAATTAAATTTGAAATAGGGGTTGCAAAATCTCACCGTTGGGCTTAAACTATAGAAGTTGTTTGAGTTCAACACATGGAGGATTAGCTCAGTTGGGAGAGCGTCTGCCTTACAAGCAGAGGGTCACAGGTTCGAACCCTGTAATCTCCATATTGAGTCGTTAGCTCAGTTGGTAGAGCAATGGACTTTTAATCCATGGGTCGAGAGTTCGAGCCTCTCACGACTCATTGCCAATACCGACGGTATTGATGCGGGTGTGGCGGAATTGGCAGACGCGCTGGATTTAGGTTCCAGTGTTTAATAAACGTGGGGGTTCGAATCCCTTCACCCGCACTATCGACCTGCTGACTTAGCTCAGTTGGTAGAGCATCTGTCTTGTAAACAGAGGGTCGAAGGTTCGAATCCTTTAGTCAGCATTTTGCGGAAGTAGTTCAGTGGTAGAACACCACCTTGCCATGGTGGGGGTCGCGGGTTCGAATCCCGTCTTCCGCTTGTACCACCCATGCCGGGGTGGCGGAATAGGTAGACGCACAGGACTTAAAATCCTGCGGTCAGTGATGACCGTACCGGTTCGATTCCGGTCCTCGGCACCATTTATGCACCCATAGCGCAACTGGATAGAGTGTCTGATTACGAATCAGAAGGTTGTAGGTTCGATCCCTACTGGGTGCATTCTTCGGGAAATAGCTCAGTTTGGTAGAGCACTATGTTCGGGACGTAGGGGTCGCAGGTTCAAATCCTGTTTTTCCGATTACGTTCATAATTAGGTATGTAAAGAGTTTGATATTTTATCAAACTCTTTTTTTAATCTTTTCATTTGATTAATAATTTGTATATAATATAGTCAAGATTAGTCAAAGTCAAAGAGGTGAAATACATGCCAAGTAGAAATATTTCTGATATTATCGAACAATACTTGAAGAGAATTCTTTCTAAAAATAATCAAATTGAGATTAGACGTTCAGAAATAGCTACATTATTTAATTGTGTTCCTTCCCAAATTAATTATGTTATTAACACACGTTTTACTATTCAACAAGGTTATCGAGTAGAAAGTAAACGTGGAGGCGGTGGCTATATCCGCATTATGAAAATAGCATTTGTAGATCAACAAAATTTGATTGATTCCATTATTAATGAAGTTGATACACATATATCGGAAAGAAATGCTTTAATAATAATTCATCAATTATATGATGAAGGAATTATTTCACAAAAAATTGGTAATATGATGTATGCTGTATTATCACATAATACATTAAATTGTAAAGATAAAGCAGCAGAGAACAAATTACGAGCTACATTATTAGTTGCGATGTTAACTAGTTTACGTTATAAAAGACAATAATAATTATTAAAGAAAGGTATATAAATAATGAATGATCTTTTTACCATGAGTGCTAACCATGCAATTGATCTTGCACAAGCACAAGCACATAAGTTAAGACAATCAGCAGTTGGAACTGAGCATTTGTTATTAGGATTAGTTTTAGAAGAAAATGGTATTGCTGGTAAAGTTTTACGTGATGCTAAAATTACAGCCAAAGATGTTTTTGATGAAGCAAAATTATTTACTGGCTATGGCGCTAATATTCATCATAATGAATTGCCATATTTACCCAAAGCACGTCAAACTTTAGTAAGTGCTGGTGAAATAGCATATCAATTTGGACAAATGCAAATTGGTACTGAACATTTACTCTTGGTCTTATTAGCTGATCAAGATGCTTTAGCAATTGATATTTTGCTTGATTTAGGTGCAGATATTGATTTATTAAGAAATAAAGTTCTTGATATGATGGGCATTAATGAAAATGAACGTCGTAAATTACGAGCTCATTTAAAAAATAAATTAAATAATAGTAGTAATAATTCTAAAACGCCAACTTTAGATAAAGTTGCACGCGATCTAACGCAAATGGCCTTGATGGGACAATTAGACCCAGTAATTGGTCGTGATAAAGAAATTGATCGTTTAATTCAAATATTAGCGCGTCGTACTAAGAATAACTCCGTATTAATTGGTGAACCAGGTGTCGGTAAAACCGCAATTGTTGAAGGTTTTGCACAAAAATTAGTCGAAGGTAGTGTACCTGATGAAATGCAAAACAAACGTTTAATGATGCTTGATATGGGTTCTTTAGTTGCGGGAACAAAGTATCGTGGCGAATTTGAAGATCGTTTTAAGAAGGTTTTGGAAGAAGTTCATCAGGATGGCCAAGTAATTTTATTTGTTGATGAATTGCATACCTTAATTGGTGCTGGTGGTGCAGAAGGTGCCATCGATGCTTCAAATATCTTAAAGCCAGCATTAGCACGTGGTGAAGTCCAATTAATTGGTGCAACAACGTTAGACGAATATCAAAAATATATTGAAAAGGACGCAGCCTTAGAACGGCGTTTTGCTACTATTCATGTTGAAGAACCAACTACTAAAGTAGCTGAAGATATCCTAAAAGGATTAAGAAAACGTTATGAAATGTATCATCATTTAATTATTACTGATGAAGCTATTAATGCTGCGGTGAAATTATCACAGCGGTATTTAACAACCCGGTATTTACCTGATAAGGCAATTGATTTAATGGATGAAGCTGCTGCACGAGTTCGGTTAAATCATGCTGATCGTAAAACTGCTTTAGAAAAAAATCAGGATAAATTAAATGAATTAAATGAAGCTAAGGAAGCCGCAGTAATTGCTAAGGATTTCGAAACAGCTGCTAATATTCGTGAACAAGCAATGACTTTAAAGAAGAAGATTGATCGTCAAGTGATTAAAAAATTAGCTAGTCAAACGATTGATGAAATTAATTCTCATATTAAAGTAGAACCAAATGATATTGCGGCAGTAGTTTCACAATGGACAGGAGTTCCCGTAACACAATTACAGCAAAAAGAAAGTCAACGTTTATTAAACTTAGAAAAAACATTGCATAAACGTGTTGTTGGTCAAGATGATGCTATTTCTGCAGTTTCACGGGCAATTCGACGGGCACGGAGTGGTCTCAAAGATCCTAATCGTCCAATTGGTTCATTTATGTTTTTAGGACCAACTGGTGTTGGTAAAACTGAACTTGCTAAGGCTTTAGCAGCAGCAATGTTTGGTTCTGAAGATGATATGATTCGTATTGATATGTCAGAATATCAAGCTCAATATAGTACGAGTCGGTTGATTGGATCAGCTCCAGGATATATTGGCTATGATGAAGGCGGTCAATTAACTGAAAAAGTTCGGAATCATCCTTACTCTGTAGTTTTATTTGATGAAGTTGAAAAAGCTAATCCAGATGTTTTTAATATTTTATTACAAGTTTTAGATGATGGGTATTTAACTGATTCTAAGGGAATAAAAGTTGATTTTCGTAATACTATCATCATTATGACCTCCAATTTAGGTGCAGATGCTATTAAAGATAATAAGATGATTGGCTTTAGTACTAAGGATATTCATGAAGACTATAATGCATTAAAACACCAAACATTAATTGAATTACGTAATTTCTTCCGTCCTGAATTTATTAATCGAATTGATGAGACAATTGTCTTTCATTCTTTAACTAAGAAAGAATTAATTACAATTGTGAAAATAATGAGTCATCAATTGCTCAAACGGCTAGAAGCACAAAATATTCATATTAAGTTTACAGCAAATGCATTAGCTTTCTTAGCTAAAAAAGGTTATGATCCACAATATGGAGCACGACCATTACGACGTGCTTTTCAACATTATGTTGAAGATATGTTGAGTGATAAAATGTTACAAGGTAAATTTACTAATGGTGATTATGTAACTATTGGTGAACGTAATGATAAATTAAATTTAACTATCAAACGTTATAATGACGAAGGCAAACTAGTTAAAGTTTAAATAAAGAGAATCACGATATTAATCGTGATTCTTTTTTTATAAAAATTTCTTGACTTTATAAATATTAAGTTATAGTATTTAACACGGTAGTATTATTTTCGAGGTTTAAATACTGATTTTAGCGATATATTGTCCGTTAAGATCACTTATAATGAAGCAAAAGTAATAATGTTAAGTTATTATTTTTGGTTTTTTTTTGCTTAAAATCAGTTAATTTTATCATTTGTAACATAAATTTAACATTTAAACGATGAAAATAAATTAGTTGGAGAGGTGAACGGTTTGGCAGGACATTTAGTTAATTACGGTAAGCACCGTGTACGGCGCAGTTATTCCCGTATTAAAGAAGTTTTGGCACTTCCTAATTTAATTGAAATTCAAACTAATTCATATAAATGGTTCTTAGATGAAGGTTTACGTGAAATGTTCAATGATATTATGCCAATTGAAGATTTTGCAGGCAAATTATCATTAGAATTTGTAGACTATCAACTTCTTGAACCAAAATATACAGTTGAAGAAGCACGGCAACATGATGCTAACTATTCAGCACCTTTACATGTCACCTTACGCTTAACTAACCATGAAACTGGCGAAATTAAGTCACAAGATGTCTTTTTTGGCGACTTCCCATTAATGACAGAACAAGGCACATTTATTATTAATGGTGCTGAACGTGTTATTGTATCACAATTAGTTCGTTCTCCTGGTGTATACTTCAGCAGTGAAACAGATAAAAATAGTCGTGTTACCTATGGTACTACAGTTATTCCTAATCGTGGTGCATGGTTAGAATACGAAACTGATGCTAAAGGTGTAGCATATGTTCGTATCGACCGTACTCGTAAGATTCCAATGACTGTATTAGTACGTGCATTAGGTTTTGGTTCTGATTCACAAATTATGGATATCTTAGGTGAAAGTGACTCATTAATGCTCACTATTGAAAAAGATGTTCATAAGAATGCTGATGACTCACGTACTGATGAAGCCTTAAAGGACATTTATGAACGTTTACGTCCAGGTGAACCAAAGACTGCCGAAAGTTCACGTTCTCTACTTTATGCACGTTTCTTTGACCCAAAGCGCTATGATTTAGCACCTGTTGGTCGTTACAAGATTAATAAGAAATTAAGTTTAAAGACCCGTTTATTAAAACAAACATTAGCTGAAACATTAGCAGATCCAGATACTGGTGAAATCATTGCTAATAAAGGTGATGTTGTTGATCGTAAGTTAATGGACAAATTATCTCCATACTTAGATCGTGACGACTTTAAGACTGTTACATTTGAACCTTCAAGTGATGGTGTTGTTACTGATCCTATGACTGTTCAAGTTATCAAAGTTGTTTCACCTAAAGATCCTGAAAAGATTGTTAACTTGATTGGTAATGGCCATATTGACGCTAAAGTAAAGCATATTACTCCAGCTGATATCATTGCATCTATGAATTACTTCTTGAACTTACAAGAAGGTTTAGGATCAACTGATGACATTGACCACTTAGGTAATCGTCGTATCCGTTGTGTTGGCGAATTATTACAAAACCAATTTCGGATTGGTTTAGCACGTATGGAACGTGTTGTTCGCGAACGGATGTCTATTCAAGATATTGAAACAGTAACTCCACAACAATTGATTAATATTCGTCCAATTGTTGCTGCAGTTAAAGAATTCTTTGGTTCATCACAATTATCACAATTCATGGACCAAAATAACCCATTAGGCGAATTGTCTCATAAGCGGCGTTTATCAGCTTTAGGACCTGGCGGTTTAACTCGTGATCGTGCTGGTTATGAAGTTCGTGACGTTCACTACACTCACTATGGTCGTTTATGTCCAATTGAAACACCTGAAGGCCCTAACATTGGTTTAATTAATAACTTAGCTACTTATGCGGTTGTTAATAAATATGGTTTTGTAGAAACACCATATCGTCGTGTTGATTGGAATACTCACAAAGTAACTGATAAGATTGACTACTTAACAGCTGACGAAGAAGATAATTACATTGTTGCTGAAGCAAACTCACCTTTAAATGAAGATGGAACATTTAAAGATAAAGTTGTTTTGGCTCGTCATAAAGATGACAACATTGAAATTAGTTCTGATAAAGTTGACTACATGGACGTATCTCCAAAACAAGTAGTTTCTGTTGCTACTGCCTGCATTCCATTCTTGGAAAACGATGACTCTAACCGTGCTTTAATGGGTGCTAACATGCAACGTCAAGCTGTACCATTGATTAATCCACATGCACCATTGGTTGGTACTGGTATGGAATATCAAGCAGCTCATGACTCTGGTTCAGCACTTTTAGCTAAAGCAGATGGTGTTGTTGAATATGTAGACGCTAAAGAAATTCGTGTACGTCGCGAAGATGGTACTTTAGATACTTACAAGTTGATGAAGCATCGTCGTTCAAATGCTGGTAAGGATTACAATCAACGTCCAATTGTACGTCATGGTGAAAAAGTTGAAGCTTCAGAAGTAATTGCTGATGGTCCAGCTATGGATAATGGTGAATTGGCTTTAGGTCAAAACCCATTAATCGCATTCATGACATGGAACATGTACAACTACGAAGACGCGATTGTATTATCAGAACGTTTGGTTAAAGAAGACGTATATACTTCAATTCATATTGAAGAATATGAATCAGAAGCACGTGATACTAAACTTGGACCAGAAGAAATCACTCGTGAAATTCCAAATGTCGGTGAAGATGCTTTGAAAGATCTTGACGAATTTGGTATTGTACGTGTTGGTGCTGAAGTACGTGATGGTGATATCTTGGTTGGTAAAGTTACACCAAAAGGTGTTACTGAATTATCAGCTGAAGAACGTTTGTTACATGCTATTTTCGGTGAAAAAGCACGTGAAGTACGTGATACATCATTACGTGTACCTCATGGTGCTGGTGGTATTGTTCAAGACGTTAAGATCTTCACACGTGAAGCAGGCGATGAATTATCACCAGGTGTTAACATGATGGTTCGTGTTTACATTGCACAAAAACGTAAATTACAAGTCGGCGATAAGATGGCCGGCCGTCATGGTAACAAAGGTACTGTATCTGTTGTTGTTCCAGAAGAAGACATGCCATACATGCCTGATGGTACTTCAGTAGATATTTTACTTTCACCAATGGGTGTTCCATCACGTATGAACATTGGACAGGTACTTGAATTGCACTTAGGAATGGCTGCACGGAAGTTAGGTATTCATATTGCAACTCCTGTATTTGACGGTGTTCGTGATAAAGACTTATGGAATACGATTCGTGAAGCAGGTATGGCTTCAGATGGTAAGAGCATCTTGTATGATGGCCGTACTGGTGAACCATTTGCTAACCGTGTATCTGTCGGTGTCATGTACTACTTGAAGTTAACACACATGGCTGAAGATAAGATTCATGCACGTTCTATTGGACCTTACTCATTAGTAACGCAACAACCATTAGGTGGTAAAGCACAATTTGGTGGTCAGCGTTTTGGTGAAATGGAAGTTTGGGCCTTAGAAGCTTATGGTGCAGCTTACACATTGCAAGAAATCTTAACTTACAAGTCAGATGATGTTGTTGGCCGTGTTAAGACTTACGAAGCAATCGTAAAAGGTGAACAAATTCCTAAGCCAGGTGTACCAGAATCCTTCCGCGTATTAATCAAGGAATTACAATCTTTAGGATTGGACATCCAAGTATTAGATGCTCAACATAAAGAAATTGAATTACGTGATATGGATGATGACACTAACGATAATAATGTTGATGCATTATCTAAATACGCTCAAGAACAAGAACTAAAGAAGGCGCAAGAAGCTGCTAAACAAGCAGAAGCACAACAAGCTCTTGATGGTACAACTACAGACACAGAAGATTCAGATTCAGATAATGAATAATTTTGTTAAGTAACTGCGATAATATATTACGCAAGATTTAATAGAGGAGGCCGAATTTTGATAGACGTCAATAAATTTGAAAGTATGCAAATCGGTATTGCATCTCCTGATAAAATTCGTAGCTGGTCATATGGTGAAGTAAAGAAACCAGAAACGATTAACTACCGAACATTAAAGCCAGAACGTGATGGCTTATTTGATGAACGCATTTTTGGACCAACAAAGGACTGGGAATGTGCTTGTGGTAAATACAAACGTATCCGTTATAAGGGTATTGTTTGCGATCGTTGCGGTGTTGAAGTAACACGCTCTAAAGTACGTCGTGAACGGATGGGTCATATTGAATTGGCTGCACCTGTAACTCATATTTGGTACTTTAAAGGTATTCCAAGTCGGATGGGCTTGGTATTGGATATGAGTCCTCGCGCTTTGGAAGAAGTAATTTACTTTGCTGCTTATGTTGTTATCGATCCAGGTGATACAGGCTTGGAAAAGAAACAACTATTAACAGAACGCGAATATCGTGAAAAACGTGAAGAATTTGGCGACCGCTTTAACGCTAAAATGGGTGCTGAAGCTGTCAAAGAATTATTGATGGATGTTGACCTTGATAAAGAATGCAAAGAATTAAAAGCAGAATTGAAGTCTGCTCAAGGTCAAAAACGGACTCGTGCTATTCGTCGTTTGGATATCTTAGATGCATTCCGTAAATCTGGTAACCGTCCTGAATGGATGGTTATGGATGCTATTCCAGTTATCCCACCTGATTTACGGCCAATGGTTCAACTTGAAGGTGGCCGTTTTGCAACATCTGACTTAAACGACTTATATCGTCGTGTCATCAACCGTAACAATCGTTTAAAGCGTTTATTGAGCTTAAATGCACCAAGCATTATTGTTCAAAACGAAAAACGGATGTTACAAGAAGCTGTTGACGCATTAATCGATAATGGCCGTCGTGGTCGTCCAGTAGCAGGACCAGGCAATCGTCCATTGAAGTCTCTTTCACATATGTTAAAGGGTAAACAAGGTCGGTTCCGTCAAAACTTATTAGGTAAGCGTGTTGACTATTCTGGTCGTTCTGTTATTGACGTTGGCCCTACATTGAAATTCTATCAATGTGGTTTACCTCGTGAAATGGCACTTGAATTATTCAAGCCATTTGTAATGCGTGAATTAGTAAAACGTAAGTTAGCATCTAACATTAAAAATGCACGTCGCCAAATTGATCGTCAAGATGACAATGTTTGGGATGTGTTGGATGATGTTATCAAAGAACGTCCAGTACTATTAAACCGTGCTCCTACTTTGCACCGTTTAGGTATTCAAGCATTTGAACCAGTACTAGTAGATGGTAAAGCTATGCGTTTACATCCATTAGTATGTGAAGCTTATAATGCTGACTTCGATGGTGACCAGATGGCGATTCACGTACCATTATCAGATGAAGCTCAAGCTGAAGCTCGTTTGTTAATGTTAGCTGCTCACCATATCTTGGCACCACGTGATGGTGAACCAATTGTTACACCATCTCAGGATATCGTATTAGGTAACTACTTCTTAACAATGGAAAAGAAGGGCGATATTGGCGAAGGTAAGGTATTTAAGGATAAAAACGAAGTTATTATGGCATACCAAAATGGTGATGTACATTTACACACTAGAATTGGTTTAGCTGTTGAATCAATGCCTAAGAAACCATTTACTGATGCTCAACGTAAGATGATTATGCGGACATCTGTAGGTAAGGTATTATTCAATGAAGTATTACCAGAAGACTTCCCATTCTTAAATGAACCAACTAAAGACAATATTGTAAATGGTGTTCCTGATAACTACTTCATCGACAAAGGTGAAGATGTTAAATCAGTAATTGCCAATGCACCATTGACAGATCCATTTGCTAAGGGTTACTTAAGCGACATCATTGCACAAGTATTCAAAGTATATAAAGTACAACGTACATCTGACTTGTTGGATGATATGAAGACTTTAGGATACACACAAGCAACATTGTCTGGCTTAACAGTTGGGGTTGCTGACGTTCCTGAATTGAAGGAAAAGGCTCCAATTATTGAAGCTGCACGTAAGAAAGTTGCTTTAGTAGCTAAACAATATCGTCGTGGTTTAATTACTAACGAAGAACGTCATAACCAAATTATTGCTATTTGGAATAACGCTAAAGATGAAATTCAACAAAAACTAGAAGATAGTTTCGGTAAAAACACAGATAACCCTATTGTTATGATGAGTAACTCCGGTGCTCGTGGTAACATTTCTAACTTTACTCAGTTAGCCGGTATGCGTGGTTTAATGGGTGCTCCTAACGGTGGTATGATGGAAGTTCCCGTTACATCAAACTTCCGTGAAGGATTATCTGTCCAAGAAATGTTCATGTCTTCTCACGGTGCTCGTAAAGGTATGACCGATACCGCTTTGAAGACTGCTGACTCAGGTTACTTAACTCGTCGTTTGGTTGATGTTGCTCAAGACGTTATCGTTCGTGAAGAAGATTGTGGTACTGATCGTGGATTAGTAGTACGAGCTATTCGTGATGGTAATGAAATTGTGGAAGGATTATATGATCGATTAGTAGGTCGTTACACTGCTAAATCAGTTAAAGATCCAAAGACTGGTGATGTAATTGTCCCACGGGGAACATTAATGGACGAAGACATGGCTCAAAAGATTGTTGACGCAGGTGTAGAAGAAGTAACAATTCGCTCCGTCTTCACATGTGAAGCAGAACACGGTGTTTGCCGGAAGTGCTATGGTCGTAACTTAGCAACTGGTGAAGAAGTTGAAGTCGGTGAAGCTGTTGGTACGGTTGCCGCACAATCAATTGGTGAACCAGGTACACAATTGACAATGCGTAACTTCCATACTGGTGGTGTTGCCGGTGGCGATGATATCACTCAAGGTTTACCTCGTGTCCAAGAAATCTTTGAAGCACGTAACCCTAAAGGTCAAGCTGTCATCACTGAAGTTACTGGTGAAGTAACTGCTATTGATGAAAACCCAGCTGAACATACTCGGGAAATCACTGTTGAAGGTGAAACCGATACTCGTACCTACAGTGTACCTTATGCATCTAGCGTAGCAGTTGCAGAAGGTGAACACATTGAACGTGGTCAAAAATTGACAAGTGGTTCTATTGATCCAAAGCAAT
Source organism: uncultured Lactobacillaceae bacterium (assembly GCA_963926925.1). GTDB lineage: Bacteria > Bacillota > Bacilli > Lactobacillales > Lactobacillaceae > Paralactobacillus_A. Next base: position 27,075 of record CAWUZD010000034.1, on the reverse strand, counting down.
TAATTCAAGTATGTGACACAATCACAACTGAAAATTACTTACTTGCTGAAGTACAAAAAGTATACCGGATGCAAGGGGTTGATATTTCCGATAAACACGTTGAAGTAATGGTACGGCAAATGTTACAAAAGGTACGTGTAATGGACCCAGGTGATACAGACATCTTGCCAGGAACATTGCTAGATATTGCTGATTTTAGTCACAAGAACACCAAGACTTTAATCAATGGTGGTATCCCAGCAACCGCAAGACCTGTATTACTCGGAATCACAAAAGCATCTCTAGAAACTAATAGTTTCTTGTCAGCTGCTTCATTCCAAGAAACAACACGTGTATTAACAGATGCATCTATCCGTGGTAAGAACGACCCATTACTTGGCTTGAAGGAAAATGTTATCATTGGTAAGATTATTCCTGCAGGTACTGGAATGGCTAAGTATCGTCACATGGAACCAGAAACTGTTAATAAAGTGCCAAATCCAAACAACATGTACACTCTTTCAGATGTTGAAAAACAAATGAAAGCCAACGAAGAAAACAACACAGATAATGACTAATTATTTGTAGTAAAAGGACGTCGCTAATTAGCGACGTCCTTTTTTTATATAAAATAGTGATAAGTTAAAAAACTGATTATCCAACCAATAATAAGGAAGGGAATAAAAGCAATTTTTTGATGATTGCTGCTTTTTTTTAAATAAGAATATTCAAAATAAATGATGCATAAGCCACAAGCAATCGTAATTCCTAAGAGAATAATTTGCCATGATAAAAATAAACTGACCTGGCAATAATTAAAACATCGCCAGCGCCAATACCAAATTTTGATAGCAGCATATAAATGAACATGAAACTAGTAATCAAAAGACAAGAAAATAATTGTAAATGATAAGGATGAATAATTATCATTAATAAAGTGTTGATAATAATCGGAATCGTGTAAATACTTTTATCTTGGAAATCTGTTTGAAAAATAAAAATAAATTCACTCCATAATAAACCAATGAAAAGCCATTTAGATGTGGGCATTTGATTAAAAGTCCATATAGTAATAATGCCACTACTAATTTCTAAAAATGGGGTAGTTTTACAAATAGGATATTTGCAGTAACGACAACGCCCTTTGAGTTTAAAATAACTATAAATAGGTATAAGATCATAGTATTTTATTTTTTGGTGACAATGAAAGCAAAAGGAATGTGAATATAGCAAAGGATAATGAAAATAAAGTCGTTCTGCAAATACTTGAACAAATGAAGCTAAACTTGCACCAGCAAAGAAAATAATAATATACATTATAATTAACATAAAACACCTCAAAATAAATTACCAATTTTAAATTAAAATCATTGACAAAAATGAAAATTAATAGTAAATTAATAATGTAAAATTTATTGGGATATGGCCAAGCGGTAAGGCAAAGGACTTTGACTCCTTTATGCGTAGGTTCGAATCCTACTATCCCAACTAATAAAAAGAGCACATTCAATGTGCTCTTTTTATTTTGCTTAAAATTTAAGCGTGATAACTTTTTAGAAAAGTGGTTAACATATATAATTATTAATAAAAAGAGGTATAATTATTAATAAAAAGAGGTGTAATTATATATGAAACCAATTAAAGTAATGGTTGTTTTTGGTACACGTCCAGAAGCGATTAAAATGGCACCTTTGGTGCTTGCTTTACAAAAATCTCCAGATTTTGAAAATATTACGGTGGTAACCGAACAACACCGGCAAATGTTAGATCAAGTTTTGGATATTTTTCATATTAAACCTGATTATGATTTGCATGTCATGGCTCCTAATCAAACGTTAAGTATGATTACAACACGGGTTTTAAATCGTTTAGATGATGTGATCACAACTGTACAACCAGATATTATTTTGGTACACGGTGATACAACAACTACTTTTTCAGCAGCTTTAAGTGCTTTTTATCATCAAAAAACACTCGGACATGTTGAAGCTGGTTTAAGAACATGGAATAAGTATTCACCATTCCCTGAAGAAATGAATCGGCAATTAACTGATGTTCTTAGTGATTTGTATTTTGCACCAACGCAAACTAGTAAAGATAACTTATTAAAGGAAAATCATCCCGCTAAAAATATTTATGTGACTGGTAATACCATTATTGATGCTTTACATTACACGGTTAATGAAGGTTATCATCATCAGGTATTAGATGAAATTGCACCAGGACATAAGTTTATTTTGTTAACAATGCATCGGCGTGAAAATCAAGGAAAACCAATGGAAGAAACTTTTAAGGCTATTCGTGATGTTGTTGATGCACATCCTGATCTTGATGTAATTTACCCAGTACATTTAAGCCCTGAAGTGCAAAAGACTGCTCATGATATTCTTGGTGATGATTCACGCATTCATTTAATAGCACCATTAGATGTTGTTGATTTCCATAATTTAGAAGCACGCGCTTACTTTATTATGACTGATTCAGGTGGTGTTCAAGAAGAAGCACCATCTTTAGAAAAACCAGTATTAGTATTACGTAATACTACTGAACGTCCTGAAGGTGTTGCCGCTGGAACATTGAAGTTAATTGGTACAAATTATGATAATGTAAAACAAGAAATGACAAAGTTATTAGAAAATCATGATGAGTATCAAAAAATGGCACAAGCACATAATCCATATGGTGATGGTCATGCTTCTGAACGAATTTTACAAGCAATTAAAACATACTTTGCTAATAAAAAATAATAACGAGATGAAGTATGGAAAGAGAACGACTACTTATTAAAATAAAATATTTTTTGATAATAATAAGCAGTTTTATGCTGGGGATGCTTTTTCCACGACTAACTTATGCTGCAACAACACAAGTATTAGCATCACAATCAATTGTTAAAATTGATCAAAAGTTACACCAACAGCATTTCAGTGGTACAGTACTTGCAGTTCATAATGGTCAACCAATTTATGTTCAAAATTTTGGTTATGCAAATTATCAAGCTAATATTCGTAACCAATCCCAGATGCTTTATCAAATTGGTTCAATGCAAAAAACGCTAACGGCCGTTTTGGTAATGCAACAAGTCCAGGCCAAACATTTACAACTTGATGATGTGCTTGCTAAGTATTATCCACAAATTCCGAATAGTAAAAATATTACCATTCGAATGTTGTTAGATATGCGTTCAGGATTACAATTAGCTAACTTACCAATGCATGCAATGACACCAACACAATTGTCACATTTTATTGAGCATAATTTGCAGGTTAAAGATACTGGTGATTTTGATTACCAAGATGTTAATTATGTAATTTTAGCAGAGATATTAAGTAAAATTACACATCAAAGCTATCAAATGTTGTTTTATAAAACCTTTTTAACTGCATATTCGCCTAGTCAAGCAGGTTTTTTTGGAACATTTAATAGTCAAAGTAATGCAACTTGTGGGTATGTTTTTGATAAGAATGATGTTTTGCCAAATTATGATTGGGCGATTCGTGAAGCGCCACGAATTGCTAGTTACGAATTAGGAGCAGCAGATACGTATTTTAATATCTGGACACTTTATCAAATTCAAAAAGGAATTTGTCAGGGCGAGTTTATTGATTTAACGGCTTTACAGCAATTACGTAATGGTATTCAGTATCCGCATGATTATTATGTAGGTGGTATTCACAATACCGAAAAATATTATTGGAGTCATGGTTTAATTGCCGGCTTTGAATCAGCGTTAGTAATTAGTCAAAATGGTCAAAATGCCTTTATTATGTTAGGTAATCGACCGACATCAAAATACATGCCAACGCTTGCGCGTAATATTTATAATAAGTATGTGATTACACCAAAGTTACAAGTGGGGATGCCATTTGCCATTAACTTCTTTCAAGTAACTGACTGGCCGGCTGTTAATATTTTACGTCCCAATTCAGAAGTTACTAATTTAGCACAAGAAGTAACTATTAATTATCGAAAAATGTAAATTAAAAGCGTTTGTAATATATACAAACGCTTTTTTAATTATCTCTTCATTTTATCGCACCAATTGCTTGCTGCTTCCATGGCGGCTTTTTCTAAATCATCCCATTTTTCAAATTGGGACATTTCTAAGACGATTTCATCTTTACTATCATTAAATGTACTACGATTATTAACGATAATTGTGAATTGATCAAAATGATGGGTATCGTTCTTATATCTAATTTGCAATGTAAAGAAACCAGCTTCGTAATTACGAATGTTGTCAGCTTCTTGATAGAGTACTTGCATTTGTTGAGTGTCAGTAGTGTACTCTAATGTTTTAAGTTTATCCCATAAATCTTGATAGTTTTGAGATAATTCTTGTAATTGTTCATCAGATAGTTGATCATCATAATGAATTTCTTTTCCAGCTAACTTCATTAATTAAGCGCCTCTTTTCTTATAATAGTTTACAATCTTTATATTATCGCTAATTAAGTCAAAATAAAAATATATTTTATGATTATTAATTATTGTTATATTGAAGTTTTAAAGTAATTAGGATAAAGTTAAATAAGTGTGAAACAATTAATGTTTCACAAAAAGGAAGAATAAGTAAATGAATCCAGAAAAATTTCGTAAGACATTAGCAGAACACCACATTAATTTAAGTGATGAGCAAATGCAACAATTTGATATTTATTATCATGAACTTGTTGAAACTAATAAAAATGTTAATTTAACAGCAATCACAGCTGAAAATGATGTTTATTTGAAGCATTTTTATGATTCACTAACGCCAGCTTTTTATGTTAAAGAATTACAAACACAAAGCTTAAGCATTTGTGATGTGGGTGCCGGTGCTGGTTTTCCATCAATTCCGCTTAAAATTGCTTTTCCCCAATTAAAAGTCACAATTATTGATTCTTTAAACAAACGAATTAATTTTTTGAATCAATTAGTTAGTGAATTAGGGTTAACTGATGTTGAATTAGTACATAATCGTGCTGAAGATTTTGGTAATAAACGTTCAGCAGCACGGGCTAGTTTTGATATTGTAACAGCACGAGCAGTGGCTTCATTACCAGTACTGGTTGAATTGTGTTTACCATTAGTTAAAGAAAATGGGTATTTCATTGCTTTAAAGGCTAGTCATGCTGAAGCAGAAGTAGCTGATGCACAATATGCATTACAACAATTAGGTGGTAAATTGGTTAACGATTATTCATTTGAATTATGTGATGCAGGTATGCGTCATATTTTAGTTATTCAAAAAGTTAAACCAACCCCTAAAAAATATCCACGGAAGGCAGGCACTCCTAATCGAGACCCATTACGTAATAAATAAGGAGATTTTAGTAAATGGCTTTTAGTTTTTTTAATCGTCATAAAAATAATGCGGAAATTAATCAAGTTGTTGAAGTTCCGATGACAGCAATTGTACCTAACCGTTATCAACCACGAAAAACATTTGATAGAACCAAAATTGCCGAATTAGCAGCGACAATTGAAGAACATGGATTACTACAACCAATTGTTCTTCGTGAATATGAACCACAAAAGTATGAAATTATTGCTGGTGAACGACGCTTCCGGGCGGTTGAAACATTAAATTGGGAAAAAATTCCTGCTATTGTTGAAAAGATGGGTGATCAAGAAACAGCTGCAATGGCATTAATTGAAAATTTACAACGGGAACAATTAAATGCGATTGAAGAAGCAATTGCTTATCGCTCATTATTAGAAGTCGATAATTTAACCCAAAACTCTTTGGCTAAACGAATGGGAAAGAGCCAATCATTTATTGCTAATAAGTTACGTTTATTAAAATTAAGTGAAACTGTTCAAGAAGCAATTATGAATGGTGAAATTACTGAGCGGCATGGTCGTGAATTACTACGCTTAGATGATGTGCAACAGCAAATTGCTTTGCATCGTATTTTAGCTAATCACTTGAATGTTAAAGAAACTAACCAATTAGTTTCACAATTACTTAGTGGGGATGCAGGTCCAATTAATCATCAAACTTCTAAGCAATCGCGGCAAAAACATTATGATAGTGATGAAGCATTGCAAATGGTTAAGAAAACGGTGCGTACTATTCGTGAAAGTGGATTGAGAATTAAAATTCATGAAGATGATCACCAACATGATTATCAACTTATCATTGAAATACCAAAGAAAGGTAGTTTGAATGACAAAAAAGAAAAATAATTCACTTGATTTGTTGTTTGCTAATTTAACAACAACTAATGCAATTAATGATAGTTCCCAGCAAGTTGTTAATTTACCGCTTGATGAAATTCGTCCTAATCCTTACCAACCACGACACTTTTTTAATGAAACGGCTTTACAAGAATTAGCAGCTTCGATTACTAAATCAGGTGTATTTCAACCTATTATTGTGCGGCAGAGTATTAGTGGTTATGAAATTGTGGCTGGTGAACGGCGGTTTCGTGCTTCTAAATTAGCTGGCAAACATGATATTCCGGCAATTATTAAAACTATGAATGACGATACCATGATGGAAATTGCTGTGCTTGAAAATTTGCAACGTGAAAACCTAACACCACTAGAAGAAGCTAATGCTTATGCTACTTTAATGAAGAAATTACATTTAACGCAAGCTGAAATTTCTAATCATTTAGGAAAAAGTCGTCCTTATATTGCTAATTATTTGCGTTTATTAACATTACCTACAGAAGTTAAGCAGATGATTCAAAAAGGACAATTATCAATGGGGCAAGCACGCACGTTATTGGGATTAAAAAACAAGGATAAAATTGTTATACTTGCTAAGTATGTAATTGATAAAAAATTAACCGTTCGACAATTAGAGCAATTAGTAAATAAAGAAAATGGTAAACATGTTAAACATCATACAACGAAGAAATCTTCATATTTACGTGCTTCAGAATCGCAATTAAGTTATCGGTTAAATACTAAAGTTAACATTACACATAATAAAAATGGTAATGGCAAAATTGAAATTAATTACTTGTCTTTATCTGAACTCAATCGTATTTTACAAATTTTAGATGTTAATATTGATTAGAGGAGTTTAAACTTATGTATGATTTGAATGATATTGTAATGTTAAAAAAGCCACATACCTGTGGTACGAATCGTTGGAAAATAGTGCGCATGGGCATGGATATTCGTTTAGAATGCTTGGGATGTAATCACCGTGTTTTAATGTCGCGGCGTGATTTTGAAAAACGATTAAAAAAGATTATTAAAAAATCTGATATTATTAATAACAAAGAATAACAAAGGAGAAAAATTATGGCTTTAACAGCAGGCATTGTTGGTTTACCTAATGTTGGTAAATCTACATTATTTAATGCAATTACTAAGGCAGGCGCTGAAATGGCTAACTATCCATTTGCAACCATTGACCCTAACGTAGGGATGGTTGAAGTGCCTGATAAACGATTAGATCGAATTCAAGAAATTATTCCAGCTAAAAAAGTTGTTCCAACAACTTTTGAATTTACTGATATTGCTGGAATTGTTAAAGGTGCTAGCAAAGGTGAAGGCTTAGGTAATAAGTTTCTTGAAAATATTCGTCAAACTGATGCCATTGTGCATGTTGTGCGGGCATTTGATGACGATAATATTACTAGTGTTACTGGTAAAGTTGATCCTATTAGTGATATTGAAACAATTAATTTGGAATTAAGCTTGGCTGATTTGGAAAGTGTTGAAAAGCGTTATGCTCGTGTTGAAAAAGTCGCCCAGACTGCCAAAGATAAAGATGCACAAGCAGAATTTGAAGTATTAAAAAAGATTAAACCAGTTTTGGAAGCTGGCGGTAATGTTCGTTCAATTGAATTTTCTAAAGAAGAACAAAAAATTGTTAAGGGCTTATTCTTATTAACATCTAAACCAGTATTATATGTTGCTAATATTGCTGAAAGTGACATGGCTGATCCTGATGCATCCCCATATGTTCAACAAATTAAAGAATATGCTGCTAAGGAAAATGCTGACGTAGTTGCTGTTTCTGCAAAGACTGAAGAAGAAATTGCACAATTAGATGATGCTGATAAAGCTGAATTCTTAGCAGCTGAAGGTGTTGATGAATCTGGTTTGGATAAGTTAATTAAGGCTTCATATCATTTATTAGGTTTAGCAACATTCTTTACTGCTGGTGGCAAAGAAACCCGAGCATGGACATTCCGGCGGGGTATGAAGGCACCACAAGTAGCTGGAATTATTCACTCTGATTTCGAACGTGGCTTTATCCGTGCTGAAACTGTTTCCTTTGATGATTTGGATAAATTAGGTAGTATGAATGCCGTTCGTGAAGCAGGTAAGATGCGTCTTGAAGGTAAAGATTATGAAGTTCAAGATGGCGATATTATTGAATTTAGATTTAATGTCTAATATTTAGGGGGAATTATTTTGACTGATCAAAAAGATACTAAACAACAAGATAACACCGCAGTATTATCTACTGATGAAGAAACTAAATCTAATATCAAGGATCGCAATGCTGCTAATGCTAAGAATCAACGGATTGCTGCCGCTGCTCGTCAAAAAGACGAAGCACCTGAGGAAATTATGAAGCATTTGTCAAAGCGGAATGCTGATTATATCTTTAAGCTACGTAAGGGTTTAGCAGCAACTGACTTAGCCGCTGATCGGCAACAAGCAATCATTGATGAAATGCTACCTAATATTATTGAAGCACAACATAAAGGTAAACCAGCTAATGCAATTTATGGTTCAGTAAGTGAATACATTGATAAAATGTTACACGCACCGGTTCCTGCTAAACAAACACCACTATGGATGTCAACATTAGATATGAGTCTTACTTTCTTAGCAATGTTTACATTAGTATATGGTTTGTTTGGTTTGTTTTCACCTAAAATGGCGCAATCTGCAACTAATGGTTGGTTAACACTAGTAATGATTGCGTTAGCAGCTGGTTTATTAATGGCTTATACTAGCCAATGGGTAAATCGTAAACGGAAATCATCATTCTGGCGGATGATATTAGTTTCAATTGTGGCTGTTTTTATCATGATGATTATCTTGTCATTTATCATGTTAGTGCCACGCCAAATTAATTTCATTATTCCACCAGTTCCAGAATTAATTATTGCTGCATTAGCTTATGGTGGTCACTACTTATTGAAAAAACATTTCAAACCACTTGGTTACTTTCGTAATTAATTAGTTATATTTTGTTTAAATTAGGCTCAATAGTTACTACTATTGGGCCTAATTTGTACATATAATTATATAATTTAATTAATAAACATTAAGGAGTTTTAATCTATATGAAAATTTTAGTTGTCGATGATGATAAAGAAATTGTTCAATTGCTTTCTATTTATATTAAAAATGAAGGTTATGAACCAGTGTTAGCTTACTCTGGTAAAGAAGCATTAACAAAGTTAGCAACTAATCCGGATATTGCTTTAATGATTTTGGATATTATGATGCCACATATGAGTGGAATTGATGTAATTAAAACAGTTCGGAAAGATTCACAAATTCCAATTATTATTATTTCTGCTAAAACAACTGATATGGATAAAATTCAAGGTTTAATTACCGGTGCGGATGACTATGTTACTAAACCATTTAATCCTTTAGAAGTAATGGCGCGGGTAAAATCACTTTTACGGCGTAGTCAACATCAAGTTATGAATGAAGAACCTGATATTTTAGAAGTAGGTCCGTTAACAATTCAAAAGGATTCCCATGAAGTAAAAACTATTACTGGTAAAAAGATTCAATTGACTGCTTTAGAATTTGGTATTTTATACTTGTTGGCTAGTCATCCTAATCGTGTTTTCTCAGCTGATGAAATTTTTGAAAGAGTATGGCAACAAGAAAGTATTGTTTCTGCGAAAACAGTAATGGTTCACGTTAGTCATTTACGTGACAAAATTGAAGAAGCCACTGATGGTGAAAAAGTCATCGAAACAGTATGGGGCGTAGGTTATAAAGTTGAAGCGTAATAAATTAGTTGATACGCAAGAGATGCCTAAGTTAAAAATAACAGCAGCTGAAAAAAGCGAATTATTAATTGAAGGAATCGTTACTTTAATTATTTTATTGCTGATTAATTTAGGAATTGTTGTCCTATTAAATGATATTATTCATAATAATCCACGGTTAGTAACTGGTATTTGGATAATTAAACAAGGAATAACGTTTGGCCCGTATAATTATCATTTATGGAGTTGGCAAAACATCTTTGTATTAATAATGCTGTTTTTTGACGGAATTATTATTTATTGGCGGTTAATTCGTCGTTATCATTTAATTCAACAAAATCACGTTATTAGTGAATTGCACTATATTGCTAACGGTCATTTGAATTATCGGATTCAATTTAAAGTTAATCCTAATTTGGAGCAGATGATTCAAAGTATTAATGCCTTAGTTGATAGTACCGTGCAGTCAATGCAGCAAGAACGTGAAATTGAACAAAGCAAGGATGAATTAATAACTAATGTTAGTCATGATTTACGCACGCCATTGACATCAATTATTGGTTACTTAGGATTAATTAATGATCATCAGTATCAAAATCAGGAAGATATTTTGAAATATGCACATGTTGCTTACACTAAGGCTAAACAAATGAATCTTTTGGTAAATGATTTATTTGAATATACCAAAATGCAACAACCTAATATTCCTTTACAAAAGAACAAGTTTGATATGGCATCAATGCTTGAACAAATTGCTGCTAACTTTGAATTAGATGCCCAGAAAAAGAATATTAAAATTGAAGTTACTTGCAATCCTAATCCCTTGATTATGGAAGCTGATGCACAAAAGCTTAGTCGAGTATTTAATAATTTGGTTACTAATGCATTAAAATACGGCATTGGTGCTCATCATATTTATTTAAATGCGCAACAACATCATGATGAAGTGACTATTAAGATAGCTAATGATGGCGAAGCTATTCCAGAAAAAGCGTTAAAGCAAATCTTTAATCGGTTTTACCGTGTTGAATATTCACGTTCTAAAGAAACGGGTGGTACTGGTTTAGGATTAGCAATTGCTAAAAGTATTATTGATCGTCATGGCGGTAATATTACGGTTGAATCAAATCAAAAATTGACTACTTTCATAATTCATTTACCATTAAATATGGACTGTAAGTTAGCATCAAAAAGTAAGGAGTAAATAATTATGAAAAAGTTTCGCCATGGTATTGTTATTAGTATGCTGGCATTACTTTTAAGTAGTGCCAGCATTAACTTTATTCAGCAACCAGTGATTGCAGCTACTGAAAATAGTAGTACTAAAGTTAGTCAAACAAGTACAAATACTAATTTTAAGATTAATGCCAGTGCTGGTATTGCCGTTGATGTAAATACTGGTAAAATTTTGTTCAAGCAAAATGATCAAACGGCCCTACCGATTGCATCATTGACTAAATTATTAACGTTATATGTTGTTTTGCAACAAATTAAGGCTGGTAAATTAAGTTGGAATCAAAAAGTTACACCAACAGCAAGTATTTGTTCATTAAGTCAAAATTCAGAATTAGCAAGTGTACCACTACAAACAAATCAACAATATACAGTTGCTCAGTTATATCGTGCTTCTTTAATATATTCAGCTAATGATGCGGTAATGTTACTAGCACAAGCAGCAGCTGGTAGTCAGCAAAAAGCAATTGATTTAATGCGTAAACAAGCCAAGGCATGGCATTTACAAAAGGCAACAATTGTTAATACATGTGGTTTAAATAATAAATATTTAGGTAATAATCGTGCTGCTAATAGTGACCCTAATGGTGAAAATATGATGACCGCAGAAGATGTTGCTATTGTTGCTCGCCATTTAATTCAAGATTTTCCTGAAGTTTTAAAAACTTCACAAATAACAACAGCTAAGTTTGATAATTTTCAAATGAAGAACTGGAATTTAATGTTACCTGGTGCACAATATGCTGATAAGAATATTAAAGTTGATGGTCTAAAGACAGGAACTTCTGATGCGGCCGGTGCTTGTTTTGTAGGAACAACATTATTAAATAATCATGATCGCTTAATTACAGTAGTTTTGCATGCTAATGGTAGTGATAATACAGGCAAACGTTTTATTGTTACTGATCAATTAATGAAATATGTTCTTAATAATTGGCAAGTAACAACAATATTAAAGGCTAAACAAAGCAATCAACATCTTAAAACAGTAACTGTTCCTGATGGTAAGGTAGAAGAATTAGGTGTTGTTCCTAAAAATAATGTTCAGATATTACTTGATAAAGAAGATAAAAATAACCAAGTAGTTTATAAACAAACAAATAAGAAATTAACGGCCCCAGTAGAGAAAGGTAAAGTTGTTGGTGATATTAAGGTATACAATAACGATAAGCTAGGATATTTACCACAGTGTAAGCAAAACCAAACGCAGTTGATTGCTAAGGAAAATGATCCTAAGGCTAATATCTTTGTAAGAATGTGGCATAAAGTAATTTCTATCTTCTAAATTTTATAGTAAATATTAAATGATATTGTTATTGCAATATCATTTTTTATTTTATAAATAAAAAAATTTCACAAAACTACTTGCAGTTAGATAACTTTTTGTGTATTATATTAAAGGTGTTGATTCTACGAGACAGTCAACGCGCTACCTATATCAATAGGTAAAGATATAAAGCAATGATGTGAGAGGTTGCGACACGCCCGGGTGCTTTGCCATGGGAAGGCGCGCCGGAAATTTTCACGGAGCTAGTCTACTTATTAAAAATAGACGAAGGAGGGAATCACATGGCAAAACAAAAGATTCGTATTCGCTTAAAAGCTTATGAACATCGTATCTTAGATCAATCATCAACTAAGATTGTTGAAACAGCTAAGCGTACGGGTGCTACCATTTCTGGTCCAATTCCTTTACCAACTGAACGTACTTTATACACTGTTTTACGTTCACCACATAAGTATAAGGATTCACGTGAACAATTTGAAATGCGTACACATAAACGCTTGATTGATATTATCAATCCAACTCCTAAAACAGTCGATGCATTGATGAAGCTTGATTTACCAAGCGGCGTTGACATTGAAATTAAATTATAATTATTAAATAACTAACTGGAGGTGTACTCATGACCAGAAAGGGAATCTTAGGAAGAAAAGTAGGTATGACGCAAATCTTCACAGATAACGGTGAATTAATTCCTGTTACTGTAATTGATGTAACGCCTAACGTTGTTTTACAAGTAAAGACGATTGAAAATGATGGCTATGAAGCCGTTCAATTGGGCTTTGGAGATCAACGTGATATTTTATCAAATAAACCTGCTAAAGGTCATGCACAAAAGGCTAATACTACTCCTAAGCGCTTCATTAAGGAACTTCGCGATGTTGCACTTGACGAGTATAAAGTTGGCGATGAAGTAAAAGCTGATACTTTTGCTGAAGGTGACATCGTTGATGTTACTGGTACAACTAAAGGTCATGGATACCAAGGTAACATTAAACGTTTCCATCAATCACGTGGTCCTGAAACACACGGATCTCGTTACCATCGTATTCCTGGTTCAATGGGTTCAATTATTAACCGTGTATTTAAAGGCAAGATGTTACCTGGTCGTATGGGTGGTAACAAAGTTACTATTCAAAATCTTGAAGTTGCACGTGTTGATCTTGAACACAATGTTATCTTAATTAAAGGTAATGTACCTGGTGCAAATAAATCATTCGTTACAATTCGGACAGCTGTTAAGTCTGTTGGTAAATAAGCGGAGAAGGGAGGATTAATTAATGGCAAACGTCAAACTATATAAGCAAGACGGTTCTGAAAATGGCACAGTAGAATTAAATGACGCTATTTTTGGAGTAGAACCTAACGAAAGCGTAATCTTTGATGCAGTTGTTATGCAACGTGCTTCATTACGTCAAGGTACGCATATGACTAAGAATCGCTCCGCTGTTTCTGGCGGTGGTCGGAAACCATGGCGTCAAAAGGGTACAGGTCGTGCTCGTCAAGGCTCCATTCGCGCGCCACAATGGCGTGGCGGTGGTGTTGTTAACGGTCCATCACCTCGTTCATACAGCTACAAATTGCCTAAGAAAGTACGTCGTTTAGCAATTAAATCTGTTCTTTCACAAAAAGTATTAGATTCAAATTTGATTGTTATTGATGCACTTTCATTTGACACACCAAAGACAAAAGATTTTGCAGAAATGCTTGACAAATTAAATGTCAATAGCAAAGTTTTAGTTGCACTTGAAGACGGAAATGAAACTGCTGCTTTGTCAGCTCGTAACTTACCAAACGTTACAGTAGTTCCAGCTGAAGGTGTCAATGTGTTAGATGTTTTAAACAATGACAAGTTAATTTTGACTCAAGCAGCTCTTTCAAAAATTGAGGAGGTGCTCGCATAATGGATGCACGTGATGTTATTTTACGTCCTGTTATCACTGAACAATCAATGGCAGCAATGGACAATCGCAAATACACTTTTGATGTAAATGTAAATGCTGACAAGACTATGGTTCGTCGCGCTGTTGAAGAAATTTTCGGTGTTAAAGTTAAAGAAGTTAATATTATGAATGTACGTGGAAAGTTAAAACGTCGTGGTAATTACAATCCAGGTCGGACAAATAAACGCCGCAAGGCAATCGTAACATTAACTGCAGATTCAAAAGAAATTAAAATTTTTGAAGATTAATTAGTTCTTAAATAAATATAGGAGGAACAGTCATGGCGATTATTAAGTATAAACCAACTACCAATGGTCGTCGGAATATGTCTGGCTCTGACTTTGCTGAAATTACTAAGACAACTCCAGAAAAGAGTTTATTAGCATCACAAAGTCATACAGCTGGTCGTAATTCTTACGGTCATATCACAGTTCGTCACCGTGGCGGTGGTCACAAGCAAAAGTATCGTATCATTGACTTTAAACGGATGAAGGATAATGTTCCTGCAACTGTTAAAGCTATTGAATATGATCCAAATCGTTCCGCAAACATCGCATTATTGCAATACCCAGATGGTGTTAAAGCTTATATCTTAGCACCTAAAGATTTGCATGTAGGTGATAAAGTTGAATCCGGCGAAAATATTGATATTAAAGTCGGTAACTCTTTACCGTTAGCAAACATTCCAGATGGTACTTTAGTTCATAACATTGAATTAAAACCTGGTAAAGGTGGACAATTAGTTCGTTCTGCTGGTATGTCAGCACAAGTTTTAGGTAAAGATGGACGTTATGTAACTCTTCGTTTACCATCAGGCGAAACACGTTTAGTATTAGCATCTTGCCGTGCAACAATTGGTGAAGTTGGTAATGAACAACACGAATTGATTAACATTGGTAAAGCTGGTCGTAAACGCTGGATGGGTATTCGTCCAACAGTTCGTGGTTCTGTAATGAACCCTAACGATCACCCACATGGTGGTGGTGAAGGTAAAGCACCTATCGGTCGTCCATCACCAATGTCACCATGGGGTAAGAAGACTCTTGGTAAGAAGACTCGTAATACTAGAGCGAAGTCTGAAAAGTTCATTGTTCGTCATCGTAAGACTAAATAGTTTGAACTTTTAACAAGATAGGAGGTCAAATAATGGGTCGCAGTTTGAAAAAAGGACCATTTGCAGATGCTTCATTAATGAAGCATATTGCTGAACAAGCTGATAAAGAAAAAAAGTCAGTTATTAAAACTTGGTCACGTCGGTCTACTATTTTCCCAAGTTTCATCGGTTATACAATTGCTGTTTATGACGGTCGTAAACATGTTCCAGTTTTCATTACTGAAGACATGGTTGGTCATAAACTAGGTGAATTCGTGCCAACCCGGACCTTCCACGGTCATGCTGGCGACGATAAGAAAACCTCACGACGCTAAAGAAAGGAGCGAGAATAAATGGCTGATCAAATTACATCTGCCACAGCAACGGCTAAAACTGTTCGTATTACCGCTCGTAAGGCGCGTTTGGTAATTGATTTGATTCGTGGCAAGAATGTTGCAGAAGCAATGGCAATTTTACAATTTACACCACGTGCTGGTGCACCAATCATTGCTAAAGTTCTTAAATCAGCAATTGCCAATGCTGAGCATAATTTTGATTTAGATGCGCAAAACTTGGTTGTTTCTGAAGCTTATGTTAACGAAGGACCAACCTTAAAACGGTTCCGTCCACGTGCTAAAGGTTCAGCTTCACCAATTAACAAGCGGACAAGTCATATTACAGTGACAGTTTCAGAACAAAATTAAGGAGGGATAACACGTGGGTCAAAAGATTAATCCTATTGGTTTCCGTGTAGGTGTCATCCGTGATTATGATGCTAAGTGGTATGCTGAAAAAGACTATGCTACTTTCTTACACGAAGACCTTGCCATCCGTGATTATATTAATAAACGACTTGCCGATGCATCCGTCTCAAGAATTGAAATTGAACGTGCAGCAAAGCGTATCAATATTTCAATTCATACTGCTAAACCAGGTATGGTTATTGGTAAAGGCGGATCTGAAGTTGAAGCCTTACGTAAAGAATTAAATAAATTAACAGGTAAGAATGTTCACATCAACATCATCGAAATTAAGAAACCTGATTTAGATGCAAAATTAGTTGGTGAAAACATTGCTCAACAACTTGAAGCACGTGTTGCATTCCGTCGTACACAACGTCAAGCAACACAACGTGCTATGCGTGCTGGTGCCAAAGGTATCAAGACAATGATTTCTGGCCGGTTAAACGGTGCAGATATTGCTCGTAAAGAAGCACATGCTGAAGGAACTGTTCCTTTACATACATTACGTGCAGATATTGATTACTCTTGGGAAGAAGCACATACCACATATGGTAAATTAGGTGTTAAGACCTGGATTTATCGTGGTGAAGTTTTACCAGACAAAAAGTCTAAGGAAGGAGGACACTAGTCGATGTTAGTACCTAAGCGAGTTAAGCACCGTCGTGAATTTCGTGGTAAGATGCGTGGTGCAGCTAAAGGCGGCACAAAAGTAGACTTTGGTGAATTCGGTCTTCAAGCATTAGAATCACATTGGATTACTAACCGCCAAATTGAAGCTGCCCGTGTTGCTATGACACGTCATATGAAACGTGGTGGTAAAGTTTGGATCAGAATTTTCCCACATAAATCTTACACATCTAAAGGTGTCGGTGTTCGTATGGGTAACGGGAAAGGCGCTCCAGAAGGCTGGGTAGCAGTCGTAAAACGTGAAAAAGTTATGTTTGAAGTCGCTGGTGTTCCTGAAAATGTTGCCCGTGAAGCTTTACGTTTAGCTTCAAATAAATTACCAGTTAAGACTAAGATTGTAAAACGCGAAGAAGTAGGTGGCGAATCAAATGAAGGCTAAAGAAATTAGTGAATTAACCACTGCTGAAATGCTCGAAAAAGAAAAACAATACAAAGAAGAATTGTTTAATCTTCGTTTCCAACAAGCTACCGGTCAATTAGAGAATACAGCGCGCTTAAAGAAAGTACGCAAGAATATTGCTCGGATTAAGACCGTCTTGCGCGAGCAAGAACTCAACAAATAATAATCGGGAAAGGAGAATATTACCTTGAGTAGTGAAGAACGTAATCATCGTAAAATTTATCAAGGACGGGTTGTTTCAGCAAAAATGGATAAGACTATCACAGTAGAAGTATCCACAACTAAGAAACATCCTGTATATGGCAAACGTGTAAAGTACTCAAAGAAATACTATGCACATGATGAAAATAATGTAGCCAAAGTAGGCGACATCGTTACTATTATGGAAACTCGTCCTTTATCACGTCAAAAGCGGTTCCGTTTATTAGATGTTGTAGAAAAAGCTGTTATTATCTAAACGAACGTTACTAGACTATAAAGCAGTGACGAAGTGACGAAAGGAGGACTTTCGAGTGATTCAACAAGAAACTCGGCTTAAAGTTGCTGATAATTCCGGTGCACGTGAACTTTTAGTTATTAAAGTTCTTGGCGGTTCACATCGTAAAACCGGTAACATTGGTGACATTGTAGTTGCTACAGTTAAACAAGCCACACCAGGTGGCGTTGTCAAAAAAGCAGATGTTGTTAAAGCAGTTATTGTACGTACTGTTAGTGGTGTACGCCGTGCTGATGGTTCATACATTCGTTTTGACGAAAATGCTGCTGTTATTATCAATTCAGATAAAAGCCCACGCGGAACACGTATCTTTGGACCAGTTGCTCGTGAATTACGTAACGGCAACTTCATGAAGATTGTTTCGTTAGCTCCAGAAGTTCTTTAATAATTAACACATCTTAAGGAGGTGCGAAATCTATGAAGATCAAGACTGGTGACAAGGTACGCGTTATGCGCGGTAAAGACAAGGGCAAGGAAGGCACAGTAACTAAGGTCTTCCCTAAACTTGATAAGGTTATCGTTGAAGGCGTAAACCTTGTTAAAAAACATCAAAAACCAGATAACGCAAATCCTCAAGGCGGTATCATTAATAAAGAAGCTCCATTACATGTATCAAATGTAATGATCTTAGATCCCGCTGATAACAAGCCAACACGGATTGGTATGAAGATTGAGGACGGTAAAAAAGTTCGTGTTGCAAAGAAATCAGGCAAAGTGCTTGACTAATAAATAGTTATTAGTTGAAAGGAGGATTATGTTTTCATGGAAAATCGTTTAAGAGAACGGTATGAAAATGAAATTATGCCATCTTTGATGAAGAAATTTAATTATTCATCAATTATGCAAACCCCAAAGATTGAAAAAATCGTTTTAAACATGGGTGTTGGTGATGCAGTATCTAATGCTAAGAACTTAGACGAAGCAGTTGAAGAATTAGCATTAATTTCTGGTCAACAACCATTAATCACGAAAGCAAAGAAATCAATCGCTGGTTTCCGTGTTCGTGAAGGTATGTCTATCGGTGCTAAAGTAACTTTACGTGGCGATCGGATGTACGATTTCTTAGATAAATTAATTAATGTTTCATTACCACGTGTTCGTGACTTCCACGGTATTAGCCCTAAGTCATTTGATGGTCGTGGTAACTACACTTTAGGTGTTAAGGAACAATTAATTTTCCCTGAAATTGATTATGATAAGGTAAATCGTGTTCGTGGTTTGGATGTAGTTATCGTAACAACTGCTAACACTGATGAAGAAGCATTAGAATTACTAACACAAATTGGTATGCCTTTTGCTAAATAATTCTAGGAGGAAAGTAACTTGGCTAAAAAGTCTTTGATAGTAAAGAATCATAAGCCTGCAAAATATTCAACACAAGCTTATACTCGTTGTGAACGTTGTGGTCGTCCACATTCTGTCTATCGTAAGTTTAAGTTATGCCGGATTTGCCTTCGAGAGTTAGCACATGCCGGTCAAATTCCAGGAATGCATAAAGCTAGCTGGTAAAATTGTCAAAGGAGGTTAAATCAATATGGTTCTAACTGATCCCATTGCTGATTATTTAACACGTATTCGGAATGCTAACATGGTTCGCCATGAATCTGTTGAAGTACCAGCTTCAAAGATGAAGAAAGCTATTTCCGAAATTCTTAAACGTGAAGGTTTCATTCGTGATTACGAATGCATTGATGATGATAAGCAAGGCATGATTCGTATTTTCTTAAAGTATGGTAAGAATAACGAACGTGTTATCTCAGGATTAAAGCGTATCTCTAAACCAGGTTTACGCAGTTATGTAAAGGCTGATGAAGTACCTAAGGTATTAAATGGCTTAGGTATTGCTATTATCTCAACATCAGCTGGTGTTATGACAGACAAAGAAGCACGCGCTAAGGATATTGGCGGCGAAGTGCTTGCTTATGTTTGGTAATAATTTCAACTTTTAAAGAAGGAGGTGCAAATACATGAGTCGTATCGGTAATAAACCTATTACTTTACCAGAAGGCGTAACTGTTAAGCGCGATGGTAACGTTGTAACAGTTAAAGGACCTAAAGGTGAATTAACTCGTGATTTTGTTCCAGAAATCGAAATGCATGAAGATGGAAATGTAATTACATTTACACGTCCAAATGATTCATTCAAAGCACTTCATGGTACAATGCGTGCTAACTTAAACAACATGGTTATTGGTGTAACTAAGGGTTATGAAAAACATCTTGATCTTGTTGGTGTTGGTTATCGTGCACAATTGAAGGGTAAGAAACTAGTATTAAACGTTGGTTACTCTCATCCAGTTGAAATGGAAGCACCAGAAGGCATTGAAGTTAAAGTACCTGGAACAACAGAAATCGTTGTAAGTGGTATTGACAAGCAACTTGTTGGCCAATTTGCAGCAGAAATTCGTGATGTTCGTCCACCAGAACCTTATAAAGGTAAAGGTATTCGTTATCATGATGAAGTTGTTCGTCGTAAAGAAGGTAAGACTGGTAAATAATAATTAGCCAGGTATTAGTTGTATTTGTTAAAAAGTACAATGAATTTATTCTTATGAGGTGAAAATTGTGATTTCAAAACCAGATAAAAACAAAATCCGTCAAAAGCGTCATGCACGTGTACGCGGTAAGATCTCTGGAACAGCAGATCGCCCACGTTTAAATGTATTTCGTTCTAATAAAAACATCTACGCTCAAGTAATTGATGACGTAGCGGGTGTGACACTTGCAAGTGCCTCAACCTTAGATAAAGAAATTGATGGCGGCACAAAAGTAGAACAAGCTCAAAAAGTTGGTGCATTAGTTGCAAAACGTGCTAACGAAAAAGGTATTAAAGCTGTCGTCTTTGACCGTGGTGGTTACCTCTACCATGGTCGTGTGGAAGCTTTGGCTGAAGCTGCCCGCGAAAATGGCTTAGAATTCTAGTAAGAAGGAGGAATAACCACTCATGACATATATCGATCCATCTCGTTTAGAATTAGAAGATAACGTTGTTGAAATCAATCGTGTTACTAAAGTTGTAAAAGGTGGTCGTCGTTTACGGTTTGCAGCCATCGTTATTGTTGGTGATAAACACGGCCATGTAGGTTTTGGTACAGGTAAAGCTCAAGAAGTACCAGAAGCTATCCGTAAAGCGGTTGAAGATGGTAAAAAGAACTTAATCGAAGTTCCTATGGTAGGAACAACTATTCCACACGAAGTAATCGGTCACTTTGGCGCTGGTAAAATCATGTTAAAGCCAGCTGTTGAAGGTTCTGGAGTTGCTGCTGGTGGTGCTGTTCGTTCTGTTATGGAATTAGCAGGTATTGGTGATATTACTGCTAAGTCACTTGGTCGTAATACATCAATTAATATGATTCGTGCAACAATTGATGCATTATCTCAATTGAAAACTGCTGAACAAGTTGCTGAACTTCGTGGCGTTTCAGTTGAATCATTAAAAGACTAGGAGGATGTGTTTATGGCTCAATTAAAGATTACTTTAAAGCGCAGCGCTGCACATCGCATTCCTGAACAACGCAAAGTTGTTAAAGCATTAGGACTTGGTCGAGTAAATAGCTCAGTTATTCGTCCAGATAATGCAGCTGTTCGCGGTGCAATTACTAAAATTGCACATTTAGTATCAGTTGAAGCAATTGATGACTAATTATAGAGTTTTTTAAAATTAAATAAGGAGGTGCCTAACCTAATGAAGTTGAATGAATTACAACCTAGTGAAGGTTCACGTCATGCTCGTAAACGTGTAGGTCGTGGTACTTCATCTGGCTATGGTAAAACAGCTGGCAAAGGTACAAAAGGTCAATTAGCACGTCAAGGTGGTAAGACTCGTCTTGGTTTCGAAGGTGGCCAAATGCCATTATTCCGTCGTGTTCCAAAACGTGGCTTTAAGAATGTTAATCGTAAAGAATACGCTATTGTTAACTTATCTGACTTAAACCGTTTTGATGATGGTGCAGAAATTACTGCTAAAGTATTGTTAGATGCTGGTGTAATTAAGAAAGAATTATCCGGTGTTAAGTTGTTAGCTAATGGTGAATTGAACAAGAAGTTAACTATTAAAGTTAATAAAGCTTCTGAAGCAGCTAAGAAAGCTGTTGAAGCTGCTGGCGGTTCAATTGAGGTGATGTAATGCTCACAACATTAAAAAACGCATTTAAAGATAAAGAGGTTCGTAAAAAGATCCTCTTTACTTTAGGCGTTTTAATTGTATATCGGTTAGGTGCACAAATTACAGTACCAGGAGTTAATGCAGCAGCTCTTTCTAAAGCAGCGTCAACTGGATTAATTTCTATTTTAGATACTGTAAGTGGTGGTGGTTTATCTAATTACTCCATTTTTGCGATGGGTGTTTCACCATTCATCACTGCTCAAATCGTGGTGCAATTGTTACAAATGGACATTGTGCCACGTTTTGTTGAATGGAGTAAACAAGGTGAATATGGTAGAAGAAAGTTAAATCAATGGACAAGATATTTGACAGTGATCTTAGCTTTTGTACAATCAATAGGGATTACCGCTGGATTTAACTACTTAAGTCAAATGGGCTTAATTAAGAATCCAAGTGTTTCTACTTATCTTACCTTAGGAGTAATTTTAACCGGTGGCACAATGTTGTTAACTTGGATGGGTGAACAAATTACTGACAAAGGTATTGGTAATGGTGTATCCATTATTATCTTTGCCGGAATTATTGCTCGTTTTCCAAGTGGAGTTTACCAATTATATCGTGAAAACATTGAAAATGCAGCTAAAGGTGAAATGTGGAAGGGTGTAGTATTTTTAGGAATATTACTAGTTTTAGTATTATTAGTTACAACTTTTGTAACTTTTGTACAACAAGCTAATCGTAAGATTCCTATTCAATACACACGGCGAGTGACAAGTGCTGGTGACAGCAGTTACTTACCATTAAAAGTAAATGTAGCTGGTGTTATTCCAGTTATCTTTGCTAGTTCTTTCATTATTACACCACAAACAATTTTAACCATTTTTGCACAAAATCATGCAAATGATGAATGGTATCAAGTGTTGTCAACTATTTTTAATATGCAATCAACACCAGGTGCTATTTTGTACACTATTTTGATTGTATTATTTACATTCTTCTATGCTTTTGTACAAGTAAATCCTGAAAAGGTTGCTGAAAACTTGACTAAACAAGGAAGTTATATTCCTAGTGTTTGGCCAGGTAAGGAAACTGAAAAGTATTTATCAAGTATTTTAATGCGGTTATCAACGGTTGGTGCATTATTCTTAGGAATTATTGCATTGTTACCACAATTAGCAACTAATATTTTTGGATTACCTCAATCAATTGGTTTAGGTGGTACAAGTTTATTAATTGTAGTTGGAGTTGCATTAGAAACAATTCGACAAATTGAAGGGTTACTTATGAAACGCGAATATATTGGTTTTATTCGCAAGTAGAAGGAGGTTAGTACTTTGAATATCATTTTAATGGGATTGCCTGGGGCTGGTAAAGGTACTCAAGCTGAAAAAATTGTTGAAAAGTATCATATTCCTCACATTTCAACAGGAGATATGTTTCGAGCTGCAATTGCAGAAGGAACTAAGCTTGGATTAGAAGCTAAGTCTTATATGGATAAGGGTGAATTAGTTCCTGATGATGTAACTGAAGGAATTGTTAGTGATCGTTTAGCATTACCAGATACTAATAATGGTTACTTACTCGATGGTTTTCCACGGACAATTGCTCAAGCTGAAGCATTGGAAAAAATTACTAGTGATTTAGATAAACCTATTGATGGTGTAATTTATCTTGAAGTTGATCCTAAGGTTTTAATTGAACGTTTATCAGGTCGTTATATTTGTGCTAAGTGCGGTGCCACTTATCATAAGTTGTATCATCCAACTAAAGTTCCTGGAGTTTGTGATTATTGCGGTAGTCATGAATTCTATCAACGTGAAGATGATAAACCTGAAACAGTAAAGAAACGTTTAGAAGTAAATATCAAAATGAATACACCATTAATTGATTTTTATAAAAAGCGTAATTTATTGTACACAATCGACGGTGATCGTCCGATTGATGAAATATTTGCGTCAGTTGATGAAATTTTACAAAAAGTTTCAAAATAAATTTATTAATGTCAATCAATATGCGGTTTTACCGTTGCAATTGATTTAAACTATGCTATAATTTTATAGTATGGTTAATACTTGGGTGAGTAGTTTACTCTCCCTTTTTGTATATTGTATTAAGGTAAAATCAGGAGGAAAATTGTTTGGCCAA
The DNA here is from genome assembly GCA_963926925.1 of uncultured Lactobacillaceae bacterium. GTDB lineage: Bacteria > Bacillota > Bacilli > Lactobacillales > Lactobacillaceae > Paralactobacillus_A. Next base: position 3,052 of record CAWUZD010000034.1, on the reverse strand, counting down.
AGATGATGTAATTGAAATTCAAGGCACCGTAGTAGATACATTACCTAATGCGATGTTTAAAGTAGAATTAGAAAATGGCGCAACAATTTTGGCACATGTTTCAGGTAAGATCCGTATGCATTATATCCGCATTTTACCTGGTGACCGTGTCACTGTTGAATTGTCCCCATATGATTTAACAAAGGGACGTATTACGTACCGCTTTAAATAGTCATGAAGGAGGCTAATTATGAAGGTTAGACCATCAGTTCGTCCAATGTGCGAACACTGCAAGATTATTAAGCGTAAGGGTCGCGTAATGGTTATTTGCTCTGCGAACCCTAAGCATAAACAACGTCAAGGATAATTAGGAGGTGTGTAATTATGGCTCGTATCGCGGGTGTTGACTTGCCTCGTGGCAAACGCATTGTTATTGCTTTAACATACATTTATGGTATCGGCAATACCACTGCTAAAAAGATTTTAAAGAATGCTGGTGTATCAGAAGATATTCGTGAAGAAGATCTTACACCAGATCAAGAAGATAAGATTCGTGCAGAAGTAGATAAGATTCCTGTAGAAGGTGATCTTCGTCGTGAAGTAAGTATGAATATCAAACGATTACAAGAAATTGGTTCTTATCGTGGTATGCGTCACCGTCGTGGTTTACCAGTTCGGGGACAAAATACAAAGAATAATGCTCGTACTCGCAAAGGTAAGAAAGTTACTATTGCGGGTAAGAAGAAGTAATTTTAGAGCAAGGGAGGTCAATTAATCAATGGCACAAAGAAAAACATCAAGAAAACGTCGTGCAAAGAAAAATGTTGAATCTGGTGTAGCACATATTCATTCAACATTTAATAATACGTTAGTAATGATTACTGACCCACGCGGTAACGCTGTTGCATGGTCATCAGCTGGTGCATTAGGTTTTAAAGGTAGTCGTAAATCTACACCATTTGCTGCACAAATGGCAGCTGAAGCTGCAGCTAAGGAATCAATGGAACATGGTATGAAGACTGTTGAAGTAGCAGTTAAAGGACCTGGCGCTGGTCGTGAAGCAGCTATTCGTTCACTTCAAGCAACTGGTCTTGAAATCACAGCTATTCGTGATGTTACTCCAGTACCTCATAACGGTTCTCGTCCTCCAAAGCGTCGTCGTGTCTAATTTGAGTGTTTTTTCATATAATGTGAAATAGAAGCACACAAATTTCACTCTCGTTTTGAAAGGGGTAAAAGCTAAGAATGATTGAATTTGAAAAGCCAAACATTACAAAAGTTGATGAAAGCACCAACTACGGTAAATTTGTCGTAGAACCATTAGAACGTGGTTACGGTACAACACTTGGCAACTCTTTACGTCGTATTTTATTATCTTCTTTGCCAGGTGCAGCAGTAACAAGTATTCAAATTGATGGTGTTTTGCATGAATTCTCCACTGTAGATGGAGTTTTAGAAGATGTAACTCAAATTATTTTGAATATTAAAAAGTTAACTTTGAAGTTACACAGTGATGAAGATAAATCATTAGAAATTGACGTAAAAGGTCCTGCAACAGTAACAGCTGCTGATATTAAAGCAGATGCAGATGTAGAAATTCTTAATCCAGAACAATACATTTGTACAGTTGCAGAAGGTGGTCATTTCCATTTACAAATGACTGCTAATAAAGGTCGCGGTTATGTATCTGCAGATCAAAACAAAAAGGAAGATATGCCTATTGGCGTGTTACCTATCGACTCAATTTATACCCCAATTAGTCGTGTAAATTACCAAGTTGAAAGTACTCGTGTTGGTCGCCGCAATGACTTTGATAAGTTAACCTTAGATGTTTGGACCAATGGTTCAATTAGTCCGCGAGAAGCAATTAGTTTAGCTGCTAAGATCTTAACTGAACATTTGTCTATCTTCGTCAACTTGAGCGATGAAGCTAAAAATGCCGAAGTAATGGTTGAAAAAGAAGAAACTCATAAAGAAAAAATGCTCGAAATGTCAATTGAAGAGTTAGATTTATCTGTACGTTCATATAATTGTTTGAAGCGTGCTGGTATCAATACTGTTCAAGAATTAACTAATAAGACTGAAGCAGATATGATGAAAGTTCGTAACTTAGGACGGAAATCATTAGAAGAAGTTAAATCAAAGCTCGCTGCTCTCGGCTTATCCTTACGTAAGGAAGACTAGTAAGTAAATTAAAATAAAGGAGGCTATCTCATGGGTTACCGTAAATTAGGACGTGCAAGTGCACACCGTAAAGCAATGCTACGTAACTTAACAACAGATTTTATCATTAATGAAAAGATTGTTACTACTGAAGCACGTGCTAAAGAAGTTCGTTCAACAGTAGAAAAAATGATTACACTTGGTAAACGTGGTGATTTACACGCACGTCGTCAAGCTGCATCATTCATTTATAATGAAACTGCTGATATTACTGAAAAAGAAGACAATGTATTTATCAGTAAATCAGCTTTACAAAAATTATTTAGCGATATTGCACCACGTTACAAAGATCGGCAAGGTGGTTACACACGTATCTTAAAGACAGCACCTCGTCGTGGTGACGGTGCACCAATGGTAATTCTTGAATTAGTCTAATTTAAGATTTTATCAATGACAATTAAATATCTCATTTAAGTCATTTAATCGATGAGTTGAGGAACGCTATGATGTTGGGCGAGATATTCCGAGTCTAGTTCTCTAGATATAAGTAATTATATCTATCATCATTAAATGATTTTTTTGATGATTTATTTATACATAAAAAACGTCATGTATTATTAATACATGACGTTTTTTTTATTATTGGGTATTAGTATTATTACCAGTACTACTGTAATTAGTATATGAATAATATGTATTATCGTAACCATAAGTGTCATATGCATATAGACTTGGATTTTCAAAGTAATCAGTATTAAGTGCATTTAATCTTGTTTCGGCATTGTTTAATTGCTTTGCTTTTAATCCTAATTGGTTACGAATCTTTTTAGAGATTCGATTAAGTTCTTCAGTAGAAGCAATTTGGTATGAAGAACCATTAATTGTTGCATCTGTTCCTTGAATATGATCA
>CAWUZD010000033.1:0-4341 GCA_963926925.1 uncultured Lactobacillaceae bacterium | reverse complement strand
TAGCTGAACCTGCGTCTGTTAATTCAACGTCGAATTCTGACTTTTCAGCAGCACCGTCTGCACCTGCAGCACCTGCAGCAGCAACTGGAGCAGCAGCTGAAACACCAAATTCATCTTCGATTGCTTTAACTAAATCGTTTAATTCTAAGATTGTTGCATCTTTTAATTGTGCAATAATAGCATCTGTATCTAAAGCCATTATATTAACCCCCGTAAAAATATTTATTTTTTTAATTTATTAAAACTGCATTAAGCAGCTGGTTCATCGCCGCCGTCTTCTTCCTTCTTGTCAGCAACAGCTTTAACTGCATAAGCAAAGTTGCGAACTGGTGCTTGAAGTACAGAAAGTAACATTGATAATAAACCATCGCGGTCTGGTAACTTGGATAATTCGTTAATTTCATCTAAGCTAGAAACCTTGTTTTCGATGATACCACCCTTGATTTCAAGAGCTTCGGCATCTTTAGCAAACTTAGCAATAATACGTGCAGGTGCAACAGCATCTTCGTTAGAAAATGCAACAGCAGTTGGACCAGCAAATACATCATCTAAGCCTTCGTAGCCAACTTTGTCAGCAGCACGGCGTAAATATGAATTCTTAATAACTTCAAATTGTACGCCAGCTTCACGTAATTGCTTACGTAATTCTGTTACTTGGGCAACAGTTAAGCCACGATAGTCAACAACAACTACAGATGTAGCATCGTCAAACTTCTTAGCAATATCATCAACGATTTGCTTCTTACGATTCAAAATAGCTTCACTACTCATTAATTTCACCTCCATTATTAAAATTTGCCTGGAGACTAAAAAAGCCTCCTGTCTACCAAGACAGAAAGGCAACCGTTCATTTCCTCGGCAGGATATTAAGGCTTACGCCACCTGAGTCTTAGGTAGATATCAACTGTTAAGATAATACCGCTTCATAGCGATAATGTCAATAACATTTTTTAATTACGATTATCATCACTCATATTCATAATAATTTGAAGAATATAAAGGAATAAGTTTAGAAAATCTAAGTATAAGTTTAACGCACCAATAATTGAAATACCCTTAAGGGCAGTTGCAGCATCATTAACAGGCATTCCTGAGTTAACTGCTTGATCATATAACCGTACTAAGCTTTGGGTATCAACGGCAACTAATACTAAGAAAACAGCTACTAAAATATATGATAAGAAAAATGAAATTGTACTTGAGTGGAAAATTAAATTAATTAAAGTAGCTGCGATACAGCCCCATAACATGCCAATTGCAAACCGACCCCAACGACTTAAGTCACGATCAGTCCGACGACCATATAGTGACATGCCAAAGAATGCAATTACAGTAGTTGCTAAAGCAATTACTACATAACGTGGGTCAATAAAAATAATTGAGCCTGCCATATCAAAGCCAAATAAGACTGAAATAACCGCAAACCACACTAAACTACGTTGTGGATTTTTCATCGCATTCCGTGAAATGGCAAAAGTTACAAAAAATGGTGCAATTAAAACAACCATCCATACAATGGTATGTTGTGTCATAAATGCCATCCATGGACCACGCATTGGTCCAATTAAGAAATAAGTAACTAATGCTGTTAAAACTAAACCGCCTGCCATATAGCGATAAACAGTTGCTAAGAAAGCATTTAAACCAGCTTGATCACTGGTAACACGCATATTATTCAATTTATCCTCACCTTTCTAGTATCTATCATTATAATATATAAAATTACTCATATAAACAATTAACTTAAGTTAAAAAAAAGCAAGCTAATTTTAGCTTGCTTTTACTTACATTCTTTAATTACATTAGAAGCTTGTTGGATCAACTTTAACGCCTGGGCCAAATGTTGATGATACAACTAAACTCTTGATGTAAACACCCTTTGTGGATGCTGGACGTGCTTTAACAATTGCATCATTAAATGTGTCAAAGTTTTCAACTAACTTATCATCATCAAATGATACTTTACCAATAGGTGCATGGATGATACCTGTCTTATCAACACGGTATGCAACTTGACCAGCTTTGATGTCGTTAACAGCTTTAGTTACATCCATTGTAACTGTACCTGTCTTAGGGTTTGGCATCATGCCTTTAGGTCCTAAGATACGACCTAAACGACCAACCTTAGCCATCATCATTGGTGTTGCAACAACAACGTCAAAGTCTAACCAGCCGCCTTGGATCTTTTGAACTAAATCATCAGAACCAACAAAATCTGCGCCAGCTGCTTCAGCTTGTTTTGCTTGTTCACCTTCAGCAAATACAACAACACGTTGTGTTTTACCAGTACCGTTTGGTAATACAATAGCACCACGAATTTGTTGATCAGCTTGTTTAGGATCAACATTTAAACGATATGCTACTGCAATTGTTGCATCAAATTTTGCATAGTCAATCTTTTTAACTAATGCAATTGCATCTTTAACTGCATATAATTTGTTTTCGTCTACTTGTTTTGCAGCTTCGCGGTAATTTTTACCTCTTTTAGCCATGTGTTTTCCTCCTTGCAAATGTGGTCACTGGGTAATTACTTACCCTTCCACTTGATTTATCAACTTTTATTGACAATCCGTCTGAATCGTTTAATTAGTCTTCAACTTTGAAGCCCATTGAACGAGCAGTACCTTCAACCATGCGCATAGCTGCTTCAATATCAGCTGCGTTTAGGTCTTGCATCTTAGTTTCGGCGATTTCCTTAACTTGTGCTTTAGTTACCTTAGCAACCTTGTTACGGTTAGGTTCACCGGAACCATGTTCAACACCAGCGGCTTTCTTTAATAAGACTGCTGCAGGTGGTGTCTTAGTAATGAAGTCAAATGAATGATCTTCATATACTGTAATGACAACTGGAATAATCATCCCAGCTTGATCAGCAGTACGAGCATTAAATTCTTTAGTAAAGCCCATAATATTGACACCTGCTTGTCCTAAAGCAGGACCTACTGGTGGAGCTGGAGTTGCTTTGCCGGCTGGGATTTGTAATTTAACAATATTTGCTACTTTTTTAGCCACGAAACATACCCTCCTTAGTTCGTGATGTGGTAAGATGATTCTAATTTTTGAATCTCCCACTTGCATATATCATATGCATACTTTGATAGTGTAGCACGATTATTATAACTTCTCAAGCGCTAAATTATAATTTATCAACTTGATCGAAGTCTAATTCAGTACTGGTTTCACGATCAAACATATTAATATTAACTTTTAATTTCATCTTTTCTGGATCAATTTCAGTAATCTTACCGATTAATTGTGCAAATGCACCACTCACAATTTTTACTGATTCACCAATTTCAAAGTTAGTATCATGATCACGGTCAGTCATACCTAATGATGATAAAATATTATGAACTTCTTCTGGTAAAAGTGGTGCAGGTTTACTACCAGCGCCGTGACTACCAACAAAGCCAGTTACACCAGGTGTATTCCGCGCAACAAACCATGATTCATCAGTCATTACCATTTCAACTAAAACATAGCCAGGAAAGTTATTAATAACTTCTACCTTATCCTTACCATCCTTAGTAGTTTCATGTTTTTCTTCAGCAGGAACAATTACACGGAAAATGTAGTCTTCCATTCCCATTGATTGTGCTCTTGAAATTAAATTAGTTTTTACTTTATTTTCATAACCAGCATAAGTATGTAATACATACCATTGCTTTTCAGCAGTTTCATCCATAAGTTTATTCTCCTTTTTGGCAAAATAAAAAACCGTCGCACTCGCAATCGGTTTTTATATTGTCATTATAACATTCATTCTTAATAAAACAAATTAACCTACTACTAAATGAAGAAGTCCACCAAGTAACCAATCAACTAACGCAAAGAAAGCGGCAAATAAAAGTGATGTAGCAATAACTACCCACGTGTCATGACGTGTTTCACGTGCAGTTGGCCATGTTACCAATTTCATTTCAGCAAAAACACTCTTAATAAAACGAATCAAATGCATTATTATTTATCCTTTCTTAGCGTGTTTCTTTATGCAAAGTTACTTTTCCACAACGTTTGCAGAATTTATTAAGTTCCAAGCGAGTTGTTCTCTTTTTATTTTCAGGAACAAAATAATTATGTGATCCACAAACTGAACATGCTAATGGTACTTTACGAACACTCATTTATTATTTCTCCCCGCATTTATAATATTATTATAACTTTAGCATGAATAATATAATAGTTCAAATTACTCTTGTTGATGTTTCTTCAAATAACGGCGAAACTTTGTACGACAACGATCCATTCCGCGTTGAGCTTGTACTAAGCTCGTATGTGTTTGTTGAAGTAATACTTCAATTGACATTGTTCCCATTAATACTTGAAAACACATCGTTTCAT
>CAWUZD010000032.1:0-30129 GCA_963926925.1 uncultured Lactobacillaceae bacterium | reverse complement strand
TGAGCAACTATCAAGACTCAAAAAGTAAGTTTCCCAAACGATTTTATTGATGAGCTTTAATATAAGCAACTGCATCACCAACAGTTTGAATCTTTTCAGCTTCATCGTCAGGAATTTCTGCACCAAATGTGTCTTCTAATTCCAATACTAATTCAACCATATCAATTGAATCAGCATCAAGATCTTTACGAAAGTTCAAGTTATTAGTTATTTTATCAGCACTAATTTCAAAACGTGCTTGTAAAATACTACTAATTTTATCAAAAATTTCTTGTTCACTCATTGTTATTTCATCCTTTTAATTTTATTTACATCAATAGATTAAGTTTAGACTATTTTAAAATAATCGTCTAGCTTAGGCCTTAGGAATTTGATGGTCATCAAAGTAAGTAACAACGCGTTGAATAGTTTGGTTAGCTAACATTTGCCGAATTTGCTTAATAGTATAGAAAATGGTCCGTTCATCAGCAGCACCATGTGCCTTAATAACTGGGGCATTAATACCTAGCAAGACTGCACCACCATAGGTAGAAACATCAAATTTCTTAGCTACTTTACTTAAACTATTCTTAATTAATAATGCACCAATTTTTTCTTTCAAGCCTTGATCTAAAACCGCATGCTTAATCATCTTCATAATAGTTTTGGCTGTACCTTCAATTGCCTTTAAAGTAGCGTTACCAGTGAAGCCATCAGTTACAACGACATCAGCAACACCTTGTAACAAATGATCAGCTTCAACATTACCAACAAAGTTAATATCGTTACTTTGGGCTAATAATTTGTGTATTTCTTGATGTAATTCATCACCCTTGTGTTCTTCAGCACCATTATTTAATAACCCAACCCGTGGATTAGCAATTCCACGCACTGTTTGGGCATAAACTGAACCCATTAATGCAAATTGATATAACTGATTAGGCCGATTTTCGGCATTGGCACCAACATCCAAAATATTAAAACCTTTCCCAGCTTCATCAACGGTTGGCATCGTTGGCATTAAACCGGGCCGTTTAATACCACGAATCCGCCCAATGATAAATAAACCAGAAGCAAGTAAGGCACCGGTACTACCAAGTGAAAAAAGCGCATCAGCATCACCATTTTTAACCGCTTTTGCTGCTAAAACCATTGAGGCTTGTTTTTTCTGACGAATCGCATGGACTGGTTCATCATTATTATTAATTACTTCGGTAGTATGAATAATTTTAATATTTTGTTCATTATGCAAGTACTTTCTAATTTCTGGTTCATCACCAAAAACTAAAAATTCCAAATCATTAAATTGATCACGAGCTTTTTCCACACCAGCAATAACAACTTGCGGAGCATGGTCGCCACCCATGGCATCAACTGCAATCTTCATCATTATTTAATCGCCTTTCTTAATCCATACTATTTAAATCAACACTTTGTAAATAATTATACATATTACGGTGTTGTGGTTGTTGTAAATGAGGATCTTCCATCAAAATCATTTGCACTGCATCCCGCGCTGTCACTAGGGCATTAATATCAGTAACCGGATCACCAACCTTAAACTTGGGTAAGCCTGATTGCCGACTACCAAAAATATCCCCACTGCCCCGCATTTCTAAATCCTTTTGTGACAACACAAAACCATTATGAGTTTTAGTCATAATCTGCATACGTTCAATACCAGTTTGATTCTTAGGATCAGCAACGAGAATACAATAAGCCTGTGCTTTGCCCCGCCCAACACGACCGCGCAATTGGTGTAATTGGGCTAAACCAAAGCGGTCAGCATCATAAATCATCATTACGGTAGCATTAGGAACATCTACCCCAACTTCAACAACCGTTGTTGATACTAATAATTGTACCTTATCATCAACAAATTCTTGCATTACAGTTTCTTTTTCTTCATCACTCATTTGACCGTGCAATAAAGCAACTTTGAATTGATCACCAAAATAGGTCTTCATTTGTTCATACAAAGTCTGAGCATTTTGTAAATCAAGCTTTTCTGATTCAGTAATTAATGGCGTAATAACAAACGCCTGATGACCAGCCGCTAATTGTTGACGAATAAAAGCTAATTGTTGTGGTACTTCATTATGATGAATCCAAATTGTTTTAACTGGTAAACGGCCCTTGGGCATTTCATCAATATCAGAAACATCCATTTCCCCATACGTTGTGAGCGCTAGTGTACGTGGAATTGGTGTAGCTGTCATCATCAAAACATCAGGATCTTGACCCTTTTCACGTAAAATCCGCCGTTGGTTAACACCAAAACGATGCTGTTCATCAATGACGACAAAACCTAACTTGTGAAATGAAACAGCTTCTTGAATTAATGCATGCGTACCAATGATAATATTGGCACGACCATCAGCAATATTAGCTAGCGCTTCACGACGTTGCTTCCCCGTCACTGTTCCTGTTAATAATTGCACTGTAACATGTTCCGGTGCAAATAACTTAGTTAAGTTTTGCCAATGTTGTTCAGCTAAAACTTCAGTCGGTACCATCAAAGCCGCTTGATAACCAGCTGTTACTGCTGCAAACATAGCAATAGCGGCTACGACGGTTTTACCACTCCCAACATCACCTTGTAATAACCGGTTCATATGATAAGGACGATGCATATCATGACAAATTTCATTAACAACTCGTTTTTGCGCATCAGTTAATTCAAATGGCAAACTAGCAATAAATTTCTTTACTGCGGCTAAATCATAATTAAGCTGTAAACCTTTTTGAGCCTTTTCATTATACTTTTTCAAATATTGAATGCGTAATTGGAAAAGGAAAAATTCCCGAAAAACAGCGCTACGCCGTGCTAATTTAGCTTCACGTAATGATGTTGGAAAATGCATCGCACGCACTAGTTGTTGTTCATCCATTAAACGATAACGTTGCCGTAATGACAAGGGCACAACATCTTTTAATAAAGGATGATACTTATCATAAGCAACTTTAATTAATTGCACGAGTGTCTTTTGCTTAATAGCTTTATTAACCGTATAAATTGGTTGATAATCATTACTTTGGCACTTTTGTTGGGAAGCAATTAACTTCATACCTACCAAACTATGGCGTTGGGCATCCCATTTTCCATAAACCGCAACTTCATCGCCCGCTTCGAACTTATCTTTTAACCATGGTTGGTTAAAAAAAGTTACCATGACTACTGTGTTATCAATTAATAACCGCACGTTAACGCGCGTTTTATGAGGACCAAAACGAGCCACAACCGCGTCAGCGACCACAGTTCCTTTCAAAGTTACCTTTTCCTGATCAGTAACATGAGCCAAATCCTTCGCACTTAAATCTTCGTAACGAAAGGGAAAATAATATAATAAGTCTTTAATTGTACTAATGCCAAGTTGGTTTAGCGCAGTTAGCCGTTTGGGACCGACCCCTGGCAAAACCATCACTGAATCATTTAATGAAATCATTATCGTCACCATTCAAATTATAACAAATAAGGGAGTCGTAATAACTTACGACTCCCTTCATTATCAACTTATCATTCGTTTTATTCAACAGATAACAAGTAAGCATAAACTGGTTGGTCACCACGATGAATTTCTGCTTCCATATCATCATGTTTAGCCAAAATAGCAGCCTTAACTTGTTCAGCTTCTTCCATTGAACCATCAACACCAACTAAGATTGTAATAACTTCACTATCTTCATCAATCATTTTTTCAAGGGTAGCAATGGTTACAGCCTTCCGTTGTGGTTGGGCAATTGCAATTTTACCATCAATAATACCCATGTAATCGTTCTTCTTAATTTCCATTCCATTGATAGTAGTATCACGAATTGCTTGGGTAATTTGACCACTTGTAACAGTTGCTAGAGCATCAGTCATTTCAGCAGTATTAGTCTTTAAATCATTATCTGGATTAAAAGCAAACATTGCTGTCATGCCTTGTGAAATGGTCTTACTTGGTACAATCATTACAGGAATACTTGCCTGTTGCGCCGCTTGTTGTGCAGCCATAATAATGTTACCGTTATTTGGCAAAACAATTACGCGTTTCGCATTTAATGAATTAATTGCATCTAAGATATCCTTAGTACTTGGATTCATCGTTTGCCCACCATTAAGAACATAGGTTACCCCAATACTCTTAAAGATTTGAGCCAAGCCATCCCCAGCAGCAATAGCAATAATGCCATAATCAATTGGTTCTTGATCAGTTTCATCAGTAGCAGGATTGCTTTCAATAATTGTTTCATGTTGCAAACGCATGTTATCAATTTTAATTTTAGATAAAGTACCAAATTGTTGACCATAGGCCCATACTAAACCTGGATGTTCAGTATGCACATGCACTTTGACAACTTCATCATCGGCTACAGCTAATAATGAATCACCCAAATTGCTCAAATGATTTCGGAATTCTTCATAATTAAATGGTTTAGCATCTGGTCCCTTATCTAAAGAAATCATCATTTCAGTGCAATAACCATTCTTAATGTCTTCTGTAGATAATTGACTTTGAACGCTTTGATGATGCGTTGCGTTAATCATTTCATCCATTTCAGTTTCACTAGGTTCATATACATCTTGTGAACTCTTACCAGTTAAGCCTTCTAAGAAACCTTCATAAATGAATACTAATCCCTGACCACCAGAATCAACAACGCCAACTTCTTTTAATACTGGCAATAAATCAGGAGTGGTTTTTAAAGCAGCCTTAGCGCCATCAACGATGGCTTGCATTACAACAACAATGTCATCGCTACTTGCAGCGGCTTTAATACCAGCTTTAGCACCTTCACGCGCAACCGTTAAAATAGTTCCTTCAACTGGTTTCATAACAGTTTTATAAGCTGTTTCAACGCCACCAACAAAACCATTTACTAAATCTTGTGCAGTTAAAATTGATAAATTTTCAACACGTTTAGCAAAACCACGGAATAATTGTGAGCTAATAACACCAGAGTTACCACGTGCGCCCATTAATAAGCCTTTAGCTAAGCATTGTGCCAAAACACCAACAGCATCGCTATCAGCATCATTTACTTCTTTAGCACCACTTTGAAAACTTAAACTCATGTTAGTTCCAGTATCACCATCAGGAACTGGGAAAACATTAAGTGAGTTAACAAATTCAGCATTCTTACTTAAACGATATGCAGCAACTCGTACCATATCTTTGAACTTAGCTGCATCAATCTCGGTTACTGTCAAAACTTTGTTCCTCCTATAACCAACAAAATTAATCTTCTAAAACACGGACACCTTGCACAATAACATTTACTGAATTAGCAGTAATACCAAGTAAAGATTTTAAATTATATTTAACTTTATCTTGCACATTACGGCATACTTCAGAAATTTTTGTACCATAACCAACAATGATATATACATCAACCGCAATACCCTTATTTTCTTGACGAACAACAATGCCACGTGAATAATCATCACGTTTTAGAATTTCGTTAAAATTGTCTCGTAAAGCATTCTTTGAGGCCATTCCTACGATTCCAAAAACGTCCGTTGCTGCTCCACCAACAACCGTTGCAATAACGTTATTATTCAAATCGATATCACCATATTGAGTTGTAATTTTTACAGTCATGGTGGAATCCCCCTTATTAGTTATGTTCAATATTTATTAATAATTAAGAGTATTTTAGCACATATTATTCATTACACTCAATAACAGTCTTATGGCAATTACGCTTCCTGTCAAGTGATTTTACTTGAATAACACTTGCAATATTAATATGCCTATGGTAAATTATTTAAGTGAAAAATTGCAGATCTGCATATTAAAGGAGGCTGAATTCAGTGGCTAAAGATGTTATTACTGGCCGCCACACTCGTTTCGGCAACAAGCGTTCTCATGCTTTGAATGCTTCTCGTCGTTCATGGAAGGCAAATCTTCAAAAAGTACGGATTTTAGTTAACGGCAAACCTAAACGCGTATGGGTTTCTGCACGTGCTTTGAAATCAGGTAAAGTTACTCGTGTTTAATGCTTATGCATAAACTGATCAGAGCATATTCACAATTACTTGATTAAAGATTTAAATTATCAAATAACAAAAAAGACGTTTAATGTAATTAAACGTCTTTTTTGTTTTACTTCTTTTTATTATAAATTGGTCGTTGTTGTTTTAGTTCATCCCGAAACTGCAAATAATCTTCATAACGACTTGGCATAATCTTCCCAGCAGCTAGACGTGCTTTCACTTCGCAACCAGGTTCTGCTACATGTTGACAACCACGAAACTTGCAATATGGAGCTGCCGCAACAAATTCAGGAAAACGTTGGGTCAAATCATCTAAGGTAACGCCAAGCATACTAAGGTTTAATGATGAAAAGCCTGGTGTATCAGCTACTAAACCACCAAACATTTGATACAAACTTACTTGCCGGGTAGTATGCCGTCCCCGGTTAAGACTTTGTGAAATTTCACCTGTTGCTAATTGCAAGCCTGGTACCAAATGATTTAATAAACTCGATTTACCTGCCCCAGTTTGTCCAGTAAAAATAGTCACTTTATCAGCAAATAATTTTTGCAAGGTTTGTAATGTTGCTGCATCATAAATTTGCCATGGTGCAAATACTTGATAACCTAATTTTTGATAACCAGCTAGTAAAGTTACCAATTGTTGATATTGTTCATCATTTAATAAATCTGTTTTAGTTAAATAGATAATCCCAGTAATTTTTTGTGCTGCTAAATAAATTAAAAAACGATCCAATAAATTAGCAGAAAAATCTGGTTGCCGTGCGGAAACAACAATTACAACTTGATCAATGTTAGCAACTGGTGGCCGCAATAACTGGTTAGTACGTGGTAACACTTTTAATAGGTATCCTTGATCAAACTCAACAAAGTCACCTACTACTGGCGTAATGCGTCGTTTGCGGAAATTACCACGCGCTCGTGTCCGATACATCTGGTGATCATCACCCAAAATATCATAAAAACCACTTAAAGATTGTAAAATACGCCCTTTCAAACTCTTATTCCTTTCCTTAGTTATTATTTACTAATTGTTGCATTAACTGTGCTACTACGATTGCTAATCGTACTGTTGGCACTTGTAGTACGATTACTATTTATTGAAGTGGTATTACTACTTGACTTAGGAACAACTCGTAATGCTGGTCCTTGCGAAATAGTAATCGTCAATGTATTACCACTCGTAACACTCGTATTAGGTAATGGGCTTTGGGCCATGACTAAACCACTAGGAACATGGCTTGAATAAGCCGTATTAATTATTAGTGTTAAACCAACCGTTTTAGCATAATTCTCAACATCATACTGTGTATAATTCGTTAAATCAGGAACAGTAAACACATCCTTACCACTACTTACTGTGAACGAAATAGTAGTGCGTTTCGGCATTACTTTGGTACCTTTGGAAATGGATTGTGAAATAATTGTTCCTTTACCCGCTACATTTGATGGTGCTTCAATTTTTTCAACCGCAAAGCCTAATTTACTTAACTTTTCTGATACCATTTTATAAGGCTGACCAACATAATTATCTAATTTATACTTGAGTGGTCCCTTACTTAAAACAACAGCAATTTTAGTATTTGATTTTACTTTAGTTCCTTCGTGCGGTTTAATGCTAATAATTCGTCCAGAAACCACTTCATAACTATTTTGATACGAAATTTTCCCTAATCGCAAGCGATTATCACTTAACACATCGGTAGCTTGCAGTTTCGTCATACCGCTAATATCAGGCACCTTAACTTTGCTATTATTCAACATTAAAACAATCATAGCTAAGGTACTAATGAGGATAATTGCCAACAAGATTAACCAACGAAAAAGATGATGTTTCTTCTTAGGTGGTTGGTTATTCGTCTTAAGATGTTGGCGATTAGCAGTAGTTTGCCGTTGCTGAGGAACAATGGTCTTAGCATGATCATAATGATTATTTAATAATACACTTGATAAATCAGGTAAAACCTTTGTTTCTTCCTCTTCACATGAATTGTCAGGAATAAACTTAGTCTCATTAGCTCGTAGTGGTGAAAGTACTGTTTTTAAATCATTATGCATTGCTGCAGCTGATTCATAACGTTCATTAACATTCTTAGCAGTTGCTCGTAGAACAACATTTTCTAAGGCCTGGGGAATCTGTGCATCAAAACTGCGCACTGAAGGAATTTCGTTTTGAAAATGTTTTAGTGCAATTTCAACAGCTGATTCACCTTCAAATGGCACTGTTCCGGTCAACATTTCATACAAAATAATTCCCATCGCATAAATATCAGAACGTGGTGTGGCCATGCCGCCACGAGCCTGTTCAGGTGATAAATAATGCACTGAACCTAACAATGAATTAGTTTGCGTTAGGGAATTTTCACTTAAAGCAATTGCAATACCAAAATCAGTAATTTTAACATTACCCTGATCGTCAATCAAAATATTTTGCGGTTTTAAATCACGATGAATAATATTATGTTCATGCGCTACCTGTACGGCTGAAGTAATTTGCAACATAATATTAACAACGCGTTGATAAGGAATCGGAAAATGGGTTTTGATATACTGTTTTAAATCAGTTCCCTGCACATATTCCATTACTAAATATTGCAAACCATGATCTTCCCCAACATCATAAATACTAACAATGTTAGGATCTACTAATTCAGTAACCGCATGTGCTTCCCGTTGAAAACGACGAATAGTATCAGCATCATCACGCAAATCAAGTCGTAATACTTTTAAAGCAACGCGTCGATTCAAAATTAAATCATTAGCTAAATAAACATTAGCCATGCCGCCTTCGCCTAACAAGCGAATAATTTGATAACGACCACTAAAAACATATCCTGGTCTCATTACTCATACCCCTCATCAGACTGTGCTACTAAAACCGTAATATTATCACTACCACCTGCATCATTCGCCATCGTGACTAACTGATCAACACGTTCTTGCAATGACTTTGATTGGTCTTGTAGAACCGCAGCAATTTGATCATCACTAACCATATTAGTAAGGCCATCACTACACAGTAGCAGTAAATCATGTGGTTGTAATGAATAAACATCAACGTCAATATCAACATTTTTATCAACGCCTAATGAACGTGTAATGATATTACGCTGAGGAAAATATTGCGCCTCTTGGGGTGTCAAATCGCCTTGCTTGATTAATTCATTTACCAATGAATGATCCTGCGTTAAGCGTAAAAAATGCTGCTGATGTAAACAATAAGCACGACTATCACCCACATGCGCCACAATATATTTATTATTTAAAACAATGATAGCCACAACTGTGGTTCCCATTCCCCGTAAATTTTGATTATGCTGGGCAATTTGATAAATTTGCTGATTTTCATGGTGAAGGACCTCAACTAACCATTCATTTAAAGCCACAATCGTATTCAAATCAGTTTGCACAAATAAATGACCCAAATTAGCAATTGTTAATGAGGCAGCAACATCGCCACCCTGATGACCGCCCATTCCATCAGCAATTAATAATAACTGGGCATGACTTTGATTAACATAAGCACCAACCGCATCCTGATTACTATGGCGCTTTTTGCCAATATCACTTTGATAAGCTACTTGCATTCATCTCACCTAAATTATTTAATTCTTTGCATTGAAGCAATAAAGAAACCATCAGTACCATAGTCATCAGGTAACAATTGCAAGTATGGTTGATTCTTAATATCAAGTGGTTGGGCTAATTTAACGGGAATTAACTTGAAATTATCATGAGCCTTCAAAAAGACATTCACAACATCTTGGTTTTCTTCAGCCACAATTGTGCAAGTACTATAAGTAATTAAACCATTAACCTTAACCTTATCAGCAACACTATTTAAGATTGCTAATTGAATTTTTGGCAATGATTGCAAATCTTCAGGTTGACGATCATATCTAATCTCAGGTTTCCGACGCATTAACCCTAAACCTGAACATGGTGCATCAACCAAAATACGGTCAAAACTTTGGTCAGCAAAATTATTTTTAACATTCCGTGCATCCATGGCCCGTGCTGTAATAACATCACTTAAATGCATCCGTTGGGCATTTTCTTTAATTAATTTAATCTTATGAGGATGCAAATCTAATGCCGTAACCTTACCACCTTGTTTAGCATCCAAGTATTGCGCAATATGAGTAGTCTTACCACCAGGTGCAGCACAAGCATCCAAAACATGATGATTAGGTGCAATTTGTAAACTTGGTGCAACTAACATAGAGCTTTCATCTTGCATAGTATAGTAACCAGCTTTAAAAGCAGGTGTACCAGCAAAATGACCACCAGGACTAACTAAGCCAAATGGTGATACTTCACTATCACGTAATTGTGGAAATTCAGGTTGTAATTTGGCCAATAATTCATCCCGACTAATTAACTTCGTATTAACACGTAATGAAGCACGAGCTGGTTGATTTAAAGTCATTAAAATATGTTCAGTCCGTGGTACGCCGTATTGTGAACTAAGTTTTTTCACTAACCAAACGGGCATACTATACATAACACTAAGCCGCTTGTATGGATCTTTAATGTTATCAAATGCAGTAATACTATGCCGTTGCACCTGATGAAGCACTGCGGTTACTAATTTAGCAATTCGCATATTACCACGTTTTTTAGCAATTTCAATTGCTTCATTAAGAATCGCATGTTTAGGAATCCGATCCAAATAATGCATTTGAAAAACTGAAATTCGTAATAATGACATTGTCCAAATTGGTAAACGATCAGGCCGTTTTAAAAATGGACTTAATAAATAATCAATGGTAATTCGATTTTGAATTACACCATAAACTAATGTTGTCAAAAAAGCAGCATCCCGACCATTTAAATGAAACCGTTGAATGGTCTTATCAAGCGATAAATTAGCATAACTTTTTTGTTGTTCAACTTTAGTTAGAATTGTTGTTGCTAATACACGAGGATTATTAATTGTCATTTGTTATCACCTTATCACCAATTTTAATATTCCGTCCTAAGCCATTTAAGTAAGCTTGAATTGGTTGTTTTGCCTTACCAGCTGGTTGCAAGCACAATAATGATAATGTTGTATGTTCACCAGCAGCAATAATTAATGATTTTTTCGTTTTAGCGATGACAGTCCCTGGTTGTGCGTCAGTTGTTGCATCAGTTACCGCCACTTGCCAAAGTTTGGTCCGTTTGCCGTCAAAATAACAATAAGCACCTGGTTCTGGTCGTAAAGCACGAACTAGGCCATCAATCTTAGCAGCTGGCCAGTTAATATCAATTTGTTCTTCTTCAGGTTTAATATTGTAAGCAAAAGTTACCTTACTTTCATCCTGTGGAAGCCGTGGTGCGGTTCCATCAATAATTGCTGGTAATGTCTTTAATAATAAATCACGACCTAAGTAACTTAACTTCTCAAAAATGCTACCAGCATCATCAGTTGGCAAAATTGGTAATGATGCTTGTGTAATAATATCACCAGCATCCATTTTCCGTGCCATGTACATAATAGTAATACCAGTTTCAGCATCATTATTCTTAATGGCATATTGAATTGGCGCACCACCACGATATTTAGGCAATAATGAACCATGCACATTAATTGCCGCAATTTTGGCACTATTTAATAGTGATGTTGGTAAAAATTGACCATAAGCAGCAGTAATAATAATATCAGGTTGCATCATTTCGATTTTTGCCATTTCATCACTACCACTAATTTTAGCTGGTTGTAATACGGGAATATTATTAGTTAAAGCTGCTTGTTTAACTGGTGACATTTGTAAAGTTTTTTTACGACCAACCACCCGATCTGGTTGGGTTACGACTGCTAACACTTGGTAGCCATGGTCAATAATACCTTGTAAAATTGGCACGGCAAATTGGGGTGTACCCATAAAAATAACAGTTGTCATAAATTTCCTCCTCATGATTAGATAAAATCTAATGGTTCACGATCAATAATAATTTGATAACCTTTTTTGGCATCAATTTGGGTTGTATTTAAAATTGTCGTTAATGTCTGCATTAACTGTGGTTCTTTTTTATATTTAATTACCATTTGATAATAATAACGCCGATTAATCCGCGCAATGGCACTACGCGTTGGCCCTAATAAAATTGCTTGTGAACTTAAAACTGATTGTAGCACTTGCATAATTTCAAAGATCTTTTGCGCTGCCTTATTTTCATCAAGATGGCTTACAACTATTTTAATCATAAAATAATATGGTGAATAGTGGCCTTGATGACGAATTTTCATTTCATGATAGAAAAAGCCCTCATAATTATGATGTCGCGCATATTGAATAGCATAATGTTCAGGATTGTAAGTTTGAATAATGACATGACCACTCTTATCCGCCCGACCAGCCCGGCCACTAACCTGCGTTAGCAAATCAAATGTCCGTTCACTAGCACGAAAATCAGGTAAATTTAGTGATGTATCAGCATTCAAAACACCTACTAAGGTTACATCAGGAAAATCTAAGCCTTTCGCAATCATTTGGGTTCCTAATAAAATATCAGCTTGGTGATGACCAAATTGTTGCAAAATTTGTGCATGCGCGCCCTTATGCTTCGTTGTATCAACATCCATTCGTAAAATCCGCGCTTGGGGCAACAAACGTGATAATTCTTGTTCGGCCTTTTCGGTTCCCGTACCATAGAAACGTAACCGGTGGCTATGACACTGCGGACAAATTTGAGGAATTGGCATTTGATAACCACAATAATGGCAGCATAACACATGTTGATGAAGATGCAATGTTAATGAAATATCACAATTAGGACACTTAAAAACATAACCACAATCACGACAAATTACTGATGATGAATAACCACGCCGGTTTAATAATAAAACACTTTGTTCATGCCGCTCAAGGCGTTGTTTTAACGCCGTTAATAATGGTGTTGAATAATTATTAACCGTCTGTTTAGTAATTTCATGCCGCATATCAACTAATTCAACTTGCGGTAATGGTTGTTGATTAATACGTTCATTTAACATTAACAAATGATACACATTTTTCTGCGCACGAGCGCGTGATTCCAACGATGGCGTAGCACTACCCAAAATAACTGGGCATTGATGATACTGACCACGCCATAAAGCGACATCACGGGCATGATAACGTGGTGTCTCTTCTTGTTTATAACTAGTTTCATGCTCTTCATCAAGGATAATTACGCCAATATTTTGTAAAGGTGCAAAAATTGCTGAACGTGCGCCCACAACGACCTTAGCTTCACCTTTAGCAATACGCCGCCATTCATCATACTTCTCACCTATTGATAAACGACTATGCAAAACAGCAACTTGATTACCAAAACGTGCAATAATCCGTTGCACTGTTTGTAAAGTTAATGATATTTCTGGAACCAGCATTAATGCCGTTTTCCCTTGCGATAACGCATGCGCCATCGCACGTAAATATACTTCAGTTTTGCCGCTACCAGTTACACCTTCTAGCAAAAATGGCTGGTAACCATGACTATCATTAATAGCATCAACAGCAAATTGTTGTTGTTCGGTTAATTTAGGCACATGTGCTGTAATCTTACGTGACAATTGTGGATAAGGTTGCCGATAAACTTCACGTGTAGTAGCCGTAATCCATTCCTTTTTAATCGCACTGCGCCAAATGCTACTAGCAATTCCTGACTTATTAATTAAATCAGTCAACAAAAATTTTTGATGCATGGGTAGTGATAACAACAACTTAATTAATTCATGCTGTTTAATAGCATTTTTACGTAATTGTTGTTGAACAGCACGTAATTGTTCATCATCAAAATGCCGACAAATAGCTAAGGCCTGCTTCGGTTGTAATTGATCAGTAACCTGATAAATCAAGTTAACTTCATGATTTTGGCGTGCTTTAAGCAATTGCTTAATTAGTTGTTGATCACTATTTTTATCCCAAATTAATTGGGATTGTTGCTTAAAAATAGCTAAGGTGGCAGCACTAGCTGTTGCTGTTGGTTTAAAAATTTTCTGATAATTTGCACGTAATGCACTAGGTAACATGGTCTGCATACTTGTAATTCGAAATGCAAAAGTTGTTTGTGCCAACCAGCTTGATAATGCTAATAATTCAGTATTTAAAACGGGCTGTTGATCTAAAACAGCCAAAATTGGTTTAAGCGGACCCGTAAACGTTAACTCATCATTCATGCCCACAACAAAACCCTGCACGGCCCGTTCACCTTTACCAAAATTAACAATTACGCGCACCCCAATCGCAACTTGTGAGGATAAATCATCTGGAATTTGATAATCATAAGTGCGATCAGTTTGCATAATTGGCACATCAACAATTACTTGTGCAAAGTGCATTAATTATCCTCCCTAATAAAAAGGCTTCACTTGTTACATACTGATAATTCAGCAGCATACAAATGAAGCTGTTTTAGTTAATTTACAACAATAAATTAAAGATTTTGTTCATGATCCAATTTTTCAGCATCACGTTCAAGTAATTCTGATTTAGGATTAATTTTAACTTCGCCAGCTGCGATTTCTTCCAAAGCTTTACCAACTGGTTTTGGTGATTCATACTTAGGTAACATCTTAGGATCACCTAATTCCAATTCATGAGCACGTTTAGCTGCCAAAACAGCTAAAGAATAACGTGAATCAACCCGATCTAATAGTTTATCAATTGATGGATAAATAATCATAATTATGCGCTCCTTTAATTAAATGAAGTATATTGATCAATCACTCGCTTAACGCGGAGGTGTTCACTTGCAATAATTTTTTCAATACGATCAACTGCTAATTCTACTTTATCATTTACAACAGCATAATCATAGTTGATCATCATTTTAATTTCTTCAGCAGCTTTTTTCATCCGCTTATCAATTGTAGTAATATCATCAGTACCACGATTAATAATCCGATGCCGCAATTCTTGTAAATCAGGTGGCGTTAAGAAAATAAAGACACCATCGGGACACTTGGCACGTACTTGCATTGCGCCATTGACTTCAATTTCAAGTAATACGTCCTTACCTTCATTCAAAGTTTGATTAACATACTTAAGTGGTGTGCCATAATAGTTATCGACATACTGTGCATATTCTAACATACCATTGTTCTTAATTTCCTGTTCAAACTCTTCTTTAGTCCGAAAGTAATAATCAACGCCTTCAACTTCACCAGGACGCTTAGGACGAGTAGTCATTGAAACAGAATATTGTAAGTCATGGTACTTAGCATCCTGCATCATTGCTTGCCGTACTGTTCCTTTACCTACGCCAGATGGTCCTGATAACACTATTAACATACCACGTTTCGTCATAATTGCCATCACCATCTCTAAAGATTATAAACTTAATCATGCACTAATTATTTATATAAATCAAGGGGTATCGTGTTTTTTATGATGCGCCAACTTTAATAATTCTTGAGCATGTTCAATTGTTAATTTCGTTACGGTTGTGCCAGATAACATTTGTGCTAAGGCATCAACCCGCGCTGCACCACTGACTGGCGTTACACTAGTAGTAGTTCGACCATCATGTACATGTTTAACAATTAAGAATTGATAATCACTAATAGCAGCTACTTGTGGTAAATGCGTGATACATAAAACTTGTGAATAACGCGAAATATCATACATTTTATCAGCAATAGCTTGCGCGACCCGACCACTTACACCCGTATCAACTTCATCAAAAATAATACTAGTTACACCCTCGGAACGAGCAAAAATCGTCTTCAAAGCTAACATTAACCGTGATAATTCCCCGCCTGAAGCAATTTTAACTAGTGGTAACATTTTTTCACCAGGGTTAGTTTGAATGTAAAATTCAACTTGATCAATACCATTGGCATGTAATGATGTTGTCGTGGTAAAACGTACTTCAAAAACCGCTTTATCCATGTATAAAGCCGCTAACTGTTGATGAACTTGCTTTTGCAAATCCTGCGCAACTTGATGTCTAACTTGTGACATTTGTTCGGCTAACTGTTGGGCCGCAATTTGCGCTGCATGCATTTTTTGCAATAACTCATCATTATTAGTATCATTTTGTTCCATCATCGCTAATTCATGATGTGCCTTTTCACCATAAGCAATAATATCAGCTACACTATTACCATACTTACGCTTAAGTTGATTAATTAACTCTAACCGCTTTTCCACCGTATCAAGGCGTGATTCGTCAAATTCAAGACTATCTAACTGATTGCTAATATCATTACCAGCATCTTGCAAAGCATAATATGCTGATTGAATTGTTTCCGCAATATCATGATAATGTTCATCCAAATTAGCAATATTGTTCATTGCATCCATAGCAACACCAATTTGATCTAACGAACCATTATCCGTTGATAACGCCGCATAACTTTGCTGTAAAGCATCACTAATCGTTTGAAAATTATCAAGTTGCTCACGTTCTTTTAATAATTGTTCTTCTTCGTGAGGTTGTAAATTAGCTTCATCAATTTCATTAACTTGAAACCGCAACATATCCAAGCGCTGAGCCCATTCATGTTCATTAGCTTGTTTTTGCTTAAGTGTTTGCCGTAATTGCTGATATTGTTGATAAGCAGTTGTATACCGTTCTTTAATTACTTGCAAACGTGTGTCAGCATATTCATCTAAAAGATTAATATGCTGGTCAACTTGCATTAAACTTTGATGTTCATTCTGACCATGAATATCAACTAGGGTCTCACCAATGCGTTTTAAACTTGCCAAATTAATCAACTGACCATTAACACGACAAACATTCCGGCCATTATTGCTAATCTCACGTTGTAAAACGATTGTTGTATCTTCATGGGCAATGCCATAATCATCAAGCACAGCTAGCGTCGCACTAGTTGCCGGAACAACAAATTGACCTTCTAAAATAGCTTTATGCGTGCCACTTCGTACAAAGCTGCTTGAACCACGACCACCAGTTAGTAAACTAACTGCATCAATAATAATTGACTTCCCAGCTCCAGTTTCACCAGTGAGCACACTCATCCCTTTTTCAAAACTAATGGTTAGTTGATCAATGATTGCAAAGTCTTTAATAAATAATTCTTGTAACACATAAATGCCCCATTTACTTATTTTTGTTTAATGACGCATAAGCATTTTGCATGACTGCATCAATATTAACATCATCAGCTAAATGTCCTTCATGATTAGGATCAAGCCGTAAATGAATTAAAAATTCAATATTACCTTCACCACCCTTAATTGGTGAAAAGTCTAATCCTAAAACATCATAACCAGTTTGCAAGCTATAATTAACAATATCTTCAAGCACCATCCGGTGAACCCGATGATCACGAACAATTCCATGTTTACCAACATTTTCAGGACCAGCTTCAAACTGTGGCTTAATTAACATCACCGCATCAGCACCAGGTTTCAAAATATCCACTAGTGGTGGCAAAATTAAGTGCAATGAAATAAAGGAAACATCCGTCATCGCAAATTCAGGTTGTCCTTGCGTAAAGTCAGCTAACTTACTATAACGAAAGTTTTGCCGTTCCATTACGACAACACGCGGATCTTCACGCAATTTCCAAGCTAGTTGGTTATAACCAACATCTAACGCATAAACTAATTTAGCGTGATGGCGTAATGCCACATCAGTAAAACCACCAGTGGAAGCACCAATATCCAAAACAATCTTATCGGTTAAATCAATGTGAAAGACATCTAAAGCCTTCGCAAGTTTTAAGCCGCCCCGACTAACATAAGGTTGTTTCTTTCCTTTCAAATGTAATTGTTTATCAGCCGGAATTTTTACACCAGGTTTATCAAGACGTTGATTATTTTCATCATAAACTTCGCCAGCCATAACTGCTCGTTTGGCTTGTTCACGTGAGTCAAAAAGGCCTTGATTAACTAATAAAACATCAACACGTTCTTTTTTCATTTATTTCATTTCATCCTTAAAATAATCTAAAAAACTACTTAATAATGTCGTATCAACCGGTAATTGTTGCAATTGTTGTTGAGCATCACTTACTAAAGCAGTAATCTTAGCTTGGGCAGCGGGCACACCTGCAATTTGTGGATAAGTATTCTTATCTTTAAATTGATCTTGATGAGCTGGTTTGCCTAATGCAGTCGTTGAAGCGGTCATATCTAACAAGTCATCCTTAATTTGAAAAGCAATCCCAAAATCAGTGGCAAATTGTTCTAACAAAGCTTGTTTACCAAAAGGAACGTCAGCTACGGCTGCACCCATTTGGACGGCTGCTGTTAATAAGTAACCTGTTTTTTGCATATTAATTTGCATTAAATCAGCTAATGATAATTGTTTACCAGTTGCTTTGATATCATTCATTTGACCAGCAACCATTCCAGCTGGACCAGCTGCATGAGCCAAAATATTAACTAATCGCATGACTGTTGGAGTTGGAAAATTAGCATCACTTAACCATTCAAACGCTAAGGTTAATAAGCCATCCCCTGCTAAAATTGCTTCAGCTTCGCCAAAGACCCGATGATTAGCAGCTTGCCCACGGCGCAAATCAGCATCATCCATGGCTGGTAAATCATCATGAATTAATGAGTAAGTATGCACTAATTCAATTGCACCAGCTACACCAAATAAATGTGTTAATGGTAAATCACTAAAAGTAGCAACTGTTGCTAACAATAGTAGTGGCCGCAAACGTTTGCCACCAGCATCAACTGAATATTGCATTGCTTTAGTTAAAAGTGGTTGTGCACTTGATTTAGCCAATTGTGCATCTAAATATTCATTAAATGATGGCATCAAATCAGCTGCTAAATCTTGATATGTTTGATACATTATTGTTCATCCCCATTATTAGCTTGGAAAGGCTGTTCTTCATTATTATCATTCATAATTTGGGTAACCGCCTTTTCAGCGTTCGCTAAAGTATTTTCTAATTGCTTGCTTAAAGCCATTCCTTGTTTAAATTCAGCAATTGCTTGTTCTAAAGGAACCTGACCATTTTCAAGATTAGTCACAATTTGATTTAATTGTTGTAATTTCGTTTCAAAAGTTTCATCGGCCACTATGATTCACCTCGTTGTTGAATATGATTAATTGTAACGGTAATAACAGCATCATTAGTATGAATTAATGCTTGTTGACCAGCATGATAATCTTGTGGTTGCATTAAAACTTTGCCATTCTCATCAGTAAGATATGCATAACCACGTTGCAAAACTTGCAATGGACTTAACAAATGCAAATTTTTAGTTAGTGATGCTAACTGTTGTTGGTGTTGTTGCAGATAATGATTAATACTGTTAGTTAAGTTAGTTTGGACATTTTGCAAATCACGTTTATGATTAGCAATTTGCACTTGTGGACTTTGTTGCCGTAAACGCTGATTAACATTTTGCCATTGTTGCGTTGCAGTTTGCAAATGTTGTTTCATCAATAAAGTTAACTGCTGTTTAAGCATATCAACTTGACGACTAGCATCCGTATAAAGCATTTGTGGTTGGCGCATAACTGGCCGTTGCTGAATTTGCTGTAATCGTTGTTGATCAATCGTAATTAAACGTTGGATAGCTTGCAATAACCGCTTTTGGTAATCATGTAATTGTGCAATTACTTCACTCAAGACTGGGGTTGCATATTCAGCAGCAGCAGTTGGCGTAGCAGCCCGTTGATCAGCAACCAAGTCAGTTAAGGTCGTATCAGTTTCATGACCAACCGAGGAAATAACGGGAATATCAACAGCGGCCAAGGCACGCGCAACCTTTTCTTCATTAAATGGCCATAAATCTTCTAATGAACCACCGCCACGACCAATAATCAAAACATCAAAATCATGTAAGCTTTGCACATGCTTAATTTGTTTAACCAAGTCATCAGCTGCACCTTCACCTTGCACTCGTGCTGGGAAAAGCACAATCTGCGCTAGTGGATAACGCCGGGCAACAGTAGTCATAATATCATGAATCACCGCCCCTGATTCACTTGTAATTACGGCAATTCGTTTTGGAAACAATGGTAATGATTTTTTCGGACGACTAAATAATCCTTCAGCTGCTAATTTATTCTTAAGTTGTTCATAAGCTTGGTACAATGCCCCAATGCCATCTGGTTCCATTTGTTCAATAATAATTTGATAATCACCAGATGGTGGATACAAATCAATTCGACCAATTACTAATACTTTCATTCCTATTTCGGGCGTAAATTTTAATTTTCGAAAAGCATTAGCAAACATCATGGCTCCAATTTTGGCATGATCATCTTTTAATGAAAAATACTGATTAGTAGGCCGTAACCGAAAATTAGAGATTTCACCTGTTAAATAGACGCGTTCTAAGTAAGGATCATGATCAAATTTATATTTTAAGTACTGTGTTAACGCACTTACAGTTAAATATTTTTTAGTATCCGGCACAATTATTTTGCTCCTTTGCTGCTGCAACTACTTGTTGCATCAAACTAATAACTGTCATTGGTCCTACACCACCAGGAACTGGTGTAATATAAGACGCTTTAGCACTAACTTCATCAAATGCCACATCACCAACCAAATGATGATTATCATCATAATTAATACCAACATCGACCACAACTGCTCCCGGTTTAACCATTTCAGCCGTAACCATCTGCGGCGTACCAGCAGCTACACACAAAATATCAGCTTGTTGCGTGATTTGGGTTAAATGGTGTGTATGCCGGTGCACAATACTAACAGTCGCATCATTATTCAAAAACAACCCAGCTAATGGTCGACCAACAATTGTGGAACGCCCAATAATTACTACGTTTTTACCTTTTAAAGGAATTTGATAATGTTGCAATAAATGCATAATTCCTAATGGCGTTGCTGGTACCCATGCTGGTTGCTTAGTCCAAATTTTACCAAGATTTAATGGATGACAGCCATCAATATCTTTTTGTGGTGCTAAGGCATTAATTAATAACTGGGCATCAAAATGTTTATCTAATGGTAATTGTATCATGATGCCATTAATTGTATGGTCATTATTTAACTTTTTAATTTGGGTTAACGCATCTGCATTCGTCATTTCATTAGTAAACGTAATGTGTTGCAAATTAATTCCTAATTGTTGGGCCAAACGTTGTTTACTGCGTAAATATAAACGTCCCGCCGGATTATCAGCCATCGCAACTACTGCTAAGGTTGGAATAATTTGTCGTTGCTTTAATTGATAAACTTCAGTCTGTAATTGTTTAGTAAGTTGTTGGGATAAGGCTTTACCATCTAACAATGTTGCCATAATTTGCCTCCTAACAAAAAAACTGGGTCCAATACCCAGTTTTAATTGTTAATTTTCATTACTATCAATCAGTTTGGAAAGTAATCCATTAATAAAACGCCGTGATGTATCATCACTAAACTGTTTAGCTAGTTCAATTGCTTCATTAACAGCTACTTTAGCTGGTAATTTTTCAAATTTTATTTCATATAAAGCTAATCGTAAAATAACTAAGTCAGTCTTCGATAAACGGTTTAATGACCACCCTTGCTTCAAATAAGCAGTGATTGTTTGGTCAAGCTCATCTTGATGCTCACGAACGCCATTAACCAATTGTTCAAGATATTCAGGAACTACTTCTTCATCACCTAATAATTCACTGTATAAATGATCAACATCAGTATCTGGATTAGCATTTAGTGCAAATAGAATTTGAAAAGCAATGACACGCATTCGATGCCGTGATATCACTATTTTTGCACCTCATCTTTTGAATTTGAGTTTTTTTGATCGACTTCATCATTTGCATCAGCAAATAAATCGTTAGGATCAATGTTTGAAGATGATTTTTGTGGTACTACACCAACAACATGCACATTAACTTGTGATAAAGTCAAATCGGTCATGTTTAATAATTGTTGCTTTAATGCTGCTTGCATCGCCATGGCAACTTTAGGCACAGAAACACCATAATTAAGATATACATAAACATCAGCGGCTAATTTGCCATCCTTTTGTGTTAATGTTACACCTTTACTACGACTATTAGTTCTACCTAACCATTCATTGATGTTTGCTGAAATGCTACCCCGCATTTGATAAACACCATCAACACTATTAGCAGCAATCCCCAAAATAATTTCGATTACTTCAGGAGCAATCTCAATTCTTCCAATACTGTCAGAACGACTTTCAAGCACAATATTTGATGTTTCGGCCATCATTCTCGCCTCCAAACATATTAGATCAACATGTTGATCTTTATCCAAATTATACTAAATTATTATTTAGCCCGTGAAACATATGTACCATCAGCAGTGTTGATTGTTAAAACATCACCATTGTTAATAAAGAATGGTACTTGTACAACTAAGCCTGTATCCATTGTAGCAGGTTTAGAACCACCAGATGAAGTATTACCACGAACACCTGGTTCAGTATCAACAACAGTTAAGTCAACAGTTGTTGGTAATTGAATTCCTAAAGTTTCATTATCATGGGTCATAACACTAACTTCCATGTTTTCTTTTAAGAACTTCAATTCATGTTCAATTGCAGATGCTGGAACAGCTAATTGTTCGTATGTTTGGGTATCCATAAATACATAGTTATCACCGTCTGCATATAAGTATTGCATTGGCCGTGTAGTAATTTGGGCTTGTTCTACTTTAGCAGTTGAACGGTATGTTTTTTCTTGAACAGCGCCGGTCCGTAAGTTCTTTAAAGTTGAACGAACGAAAGCACTACCTTTACCTGGCTTAACATGTTGGAAATCAACGATCCGCCATAATTCACCACCATCTTCGATGGTTAAACCATTTTTAAAATCATTAACTGAAATCATAAAGCGATTCTCCCCAATATTATTGTCTTTTTTATCATACCAACTCACACAAATGTGTGCAAGTTGAATTAATAATATTTTAAAATGAAAAAGCTCTAGAAAACAATGTTCCTAGAGCTCCTTGAACGTATCACGTTTATTCAGCTACTGGATAAACTGAAACTTGTTTCTTATATTTACCTAAACGTTCAAAGCGAACTACACCATCTACTAAAGCAAATAATGTATCATCGCCGCCACGTCCTACGTTTGCACCTGGATGAATCTTAGTACCACGTTGACGATATAAAATCATACCAGCTGTAACAGTTTGGCCATCTGCACGTTTTGCGCCTAAACGCCGACCTGCAGAGTTACGACCATTAGCAGTGGAGCCGCCCCCCTTATGGTGAGCGAAGAATTGCAAGTTCATTTCTAACATAAGTGCGTACCTCCGATCTTTAGTTCGTAATAACTGACACAAACTGCGCATATTGTTTTTGAATGCTTTGCATTTCAAGTAACAAATTTTCAAGTAAAATCTGTGCAGCATCCTTTTGGTGGTCAGTCATTGATTTGTCTGTAATAATTTTTACGCTTAAATAACCGCCGTTATCATTATCCATGTCCACTTGTGGTTGGAAACCAGCAATTGCATCAATACCATTTACAGTACCAATGGTAACTGCTGAAACAGCAGCACAGACAATATCATATCCATAGGGACCAGAACCGGCATGGCCCTTCACGAGGAAGGAAACAATGCGACCATCCTGATCACGATGAAATTGTGCTTTAATCATTAAGCATTGATTGCGTCAACGACAACTTTAGTATAAGGTTGACGATGACCTTTCTTTTGATGACTGTGCTTCTTTGGCTTATATTTGTAAGTTACAACTTTCTTTTCACGGCCTTGTTTTTCAACAGTACCAGTAACGGTTGCACCTTCAACATAAGGTGTGCCAATCTTAGTGTCATCACCGCCGATTAAAATAACTTGATCAAAAGTTACTTTGTCGCCAGCGTTAACGTCTAATTTTTCAACATATAATGGTTGGCCAACTTCTGCCTTGTATTGCTTACCACCAGTTTTGATAATTGCGTACATGTATGTGCACCTCCTGTTTATTCTTAGACTCGCCAAGTTAGGCGCGATTGACTTAATACCTAACATTGTGCGGTTGCAGCTGTGGAGGATCCACAATCGCAACGTAAAAATAATAACAAATTATTGTCGTAACGTCAATAATTCAAAAGGCATTTCATAAAAATAAAATGATATAGTACAATTAATACAAAGGTGGTTAATAGACGTGATTATATTATTAGATTTGATTGTACTCGCATTAACATTAGCATTATTAATTGTAATTAGTACCCAGACCTCATCACGTGTGTCAATTTGGGTGGGACCATTAATCATTTTATTTTTGACAATTATGAGTTGTAAATTAAGCAGTGGTTTTTCAATTTTTAATATTATCTACTTTATTTGTATGGTGGCTGTCTTTGTATTTACTTGGTTAGGACGACCTTTAAACAAATAAACAAAAAAGCAGTTATGAATTTCATAACTGCTTTTTTGTTGCATGTATGTAACTTAATGTTACATTGTGCCCCTGCCAAGGACCTTCATTATAACATATTATTTACTATGTGATTTATCCATATTAAAATGTTGCATCATTAAACTAATAACATAAACAATTACTGCAAAAATAAGTGACACAATGGTAATTGTTAATGGTTGGTAAACTGTTTCGGTCAATGATGAGCAAATGAAACCTAAAACTTGCCCTAATAACACTGCCCAAAACATCATGGCAATAACACGCATTACTTGTTTCATATTAATCGCTCCGCTTTTATTTGTCGTTAAGATTAGTATAGCATACTAACTATAATTATTTTATATTTAAAAAAATCAAAGTTAATTACAATTTAGTTATAATAACTATTTAACCTAATTTTTGATACAATATTATTAAGAAATGAGGCATATTATGACTAATGAAAACACTAAATTCAACGACTATTTAACCAAATTGCGGAACATTAACTTACCTAAGTTCGCTGATTTACCCCAATTTGATCTTTATATGGACCAAGTAATTGGCTTAGTTAATCAGTATATTGCACCATTAGGAATTGATAGTATTACTTCTTCAATGATTAATAACTATGTTAAACATAAGGTGATTCATGCACCAATTAAAAAAAAGTATACCCGTTACCAACTCGCTAATATTTTAATTATTGCAATTGCTAAGAATGTTTTCACACTTGATGAAATTCAAAAAGGTATTTATGACTTATTAGCAACTGATGATGCAGCAACGGCTTATGATGCTTTTATTACTACATTCTTAGATACTTTACATGGTGTTAATAGTAACCTTGAAGAACAAATCATTACCCAACAAATTAATATTAAAAATAATAATACGGTAATGATTTCATTAGCATGCAACAGTATTGTGCAAAAGCTTTTAGTTGAACAATTAATCAATGAATAACTAATTGACACAATTATTATCTTTTCATATAATATCATGTGTATGTCACAGTAGCTCAGCTGGATAGAGCAACGGTCTTCTAAACCGTGGGTCGTGGGTTCGAACCCCACCTGTGACATTTTTTTATTGCTTGGAAATTATTCCAAGCTTTTTTTAATACTAAAGTTTAACTTTTTAAGCAATCATGTTACAATGCTTATTGTTATTATTAGTATTTTTATTAATTAAAACTACTAATAATAAACTAATATTGATTGCGTTTATGAAATGATAACAAGATGAAAAATATATAAATCGTTCACACTTAACTACATTGCAGTAAGGGGTTAATTAAGATGAATAAAGGTCAACAACAAACAGAGTTAAGTGAACTGTTATCATTATTACAACTATTAGCTGATGGTTTAATTACTGAAGCTGAATACGAAAGTATTAAACATCAAATTAGTAACGAAGAACAATACATATATCACTAATATGCAATTAATATCTAAATAAAAGGTCAGGTAATTAATTACCTGACCTTTTATTTTTAATTATCTTCACTATTCTCCTCACGAAGATAACCATCAATATTCTTTAATAATGATAATTTCTTAAGTTTAACAACTGTATGTTTCGGCAAATGTTCAACACGGCCAGCCACAGCATTAAAAAATTGCCGATTATCAATATCAACTAACTCAATTTTTAATAACTTACCTAATTTGATGTCATCCCCGTCAACTAGTAAGGTTTGATAGATCACGTCAGTTAATAACTTAATAACTTTCACATTATCCTTAATCTTAGTTGTATTATCGAGTTCTTTCATCTTTTTAGCTAAATCATCGATATTCTTTAACATAATCTTGCTTACTCACTCTTCTTAATTAGATTAAAAGCTACTATTTACTCACAAAAAATAGCAGTAACCGGATATACTTCAATTAAGTAGATTAGCAAGTGTTACGGTAATAGTCAATATTTTTCGACAAAAAAACCAAGATGTCACAAAAAACATCTTGGCCTTTCATTTAATGTTATTTATTAGCATCGGATGCGTTGTCAGTTGTTGGATTAACAACTTGTTGGCCTTTGTAAAAGCCTTTTGGTGATACGTGATGTGATAAACGATATTCACCAGTGGTTGCATCAAAATGAATGTTTGGTGTATTCAATTTGATATGACCACGACGCATACGCTTTTTCATCTTTGATGTTCTGCGCGCAGGTACTGCCATCTGTCTCAAACTCCTTCGTTGTTTATTTCCATACTAACGCGTTAGTATAACTAAGCATGGATGTTTGATTAAAAACTTGATCACAAGTTGCTTAATTTTTGCGATACACAAAAATATAACTAGCAAACATAATGATACTATCATTCAGTCGTTTGAGCAAGTCTATTTTTTCCATTAGTATCATGGAAAAACTATTCTGCAGGAGCATCGACTTTACTATCAAAGGTTAACTTATTATCTTCTAACCCAATAGTTACAGTACTATGTGGCAAAATTTTACCAGCCACAATTTCCTTAGCAAGTGGTGTTTCAATATGCATCGTAATAAAGCGCCGTAATGGCCGTGCACCATAAGCTGGATCATAACCTGACTTAGCAACCCATTGTTTAGCTGCATCAGAAATAGTTAAGTTAATTTCTTGATCAGTTAAGCGGTCTGATAATTCATTTAACATCTTAACGACAATCCATTGAACATCATCCATGTTCAATGGATTAAACATGATAATATCATCAATCCGATTTAAAAACTCAGGTTTAAACTTGGTTTGAATTAATTGATGGACTTGTTCTTTAGCTTGGGCTGTTACTTGTCCTTGATCATTAATACCATCTAATAAGATTTCTGCACCTAAATTAGAAGTCATAATAATGATAGTGTTCTTAAAATCAACCGTCCGGCCTTGACCATCAGTTAAACGACCATCATCAAGCACTTGCAATAAAATGTTAAAGACATCCGGATGTGCCTTTTCAATTTCATCAAGTAAAATAATGGTGTATGGATTCCGCCGTACTGCTTCAGTTAATTGGCCACCTTCTTCATAACCAACATAGCCAGGAGCAGCACCAACTAACCGTGATACGGAATACTTTTCCATGTATTCACTCATATCAATCCGCACCATGTGCCGTTCAGAATCAAACAAGTTTTCAGCTAAAGCCTTGGCTAATTCAGTTTTACCAACCCCAGTTGGTCCTAAGAACATGAATGAGCCTAAAGGACGGTTAGGATTTTGCAAACCAGCACGAGAACGAATTACGGCATCACTTACAGCCTGGACAGCTTCATTTTGACCAATAACCCGTTTATGCAAGTTATCAACTAAGTGTAATAACTTTTGCCGGTCGCCTTCAACCAACTTAGCTACAGGAATACCCGTTTGGTGACTAATTACTTCAGCAATTTCATTTTCAGTAACTGATTCTTGAACTAACCAATCGTTATTACGATCCTTAGCTTCTAATTCAGCTAATTCTTTTTCAATTGCTGGAATAGTTCCGTGTTGTAACCGTGCTACTGTTTCCAAATCATACTTACTTTGGGCATCTTCCAATTCATGTTTAGCTTGGTCTAATTGGGCTTTCTTTTCATTAACCTTATTAATGCTCTTCTTTTCAGCATCCCAACGTGCTTGTAACTTATTAACTTCTTCCTTGGTATCAGCTAATTGTACTTTAGTTTCTTCCAAACGTTTCTTAGATGCGGCATCAGTTTCTTTAGCTAAAGCATTATTTTCAATTTGTAATTGCATTAACTTCCGCTTTGCTTCATCTAATTCCGTTGGCATTGAATTCATTTCAACATTAATATTGGCACTTGCTTCATCAACGAGGTCAATCGCCTTATCTGGTAAGTAACGATCAGTAATGTACCGGTTGGATAAAGTAGCAGCGGCTACTAATGCACTATCATGAATACGAACGCCATGGAAAATTTCAAAACGTTCCTTCAAACCACGTAAAATACTAATTGTATCGGCAACAGATGGTTCTTGTACCATTACCCGTTGGAAACGCCGTTCAAGGGCTTTATCTTTTTCAATGTTTTCACGATATTCATCCAAAGTAGTGGCACCAATTAAGTGTAATTCACCACGAGCTAACATTGGCTTTAATAAGTTACCAGCATCCATGCTGCCTTCGGTCTTACCAGCACCAACAATGGTATGAATTTCATCAATGAATAAGATAATCCGGCCATCAGCCTTCTTAACTTCTTTTAAGACGGCTTTCAAACGTTCTTCGAATTCACCACGATACTTTGCGCCAGCAACTAAAGCACCCATGTCCAATGACACAATGGTTTTATCCTTCAAATTATCAGGCACATCATTATGAACAATTCGTTGGGCTAAGCCTTCAACAATCGCCGTTTTACCAACACCTGGTTCACCAATTAAAACGGGATTATTCTTATTCTTCCGTGATAAAATCCGAATCACATTACGAATTTCTTCATCCCGGCCAATAATTGGATCCATTTTACCAGAACGAGCTTCCTTAACTAAGTCAGTACCATACTTTTCAAGGGATTGATAATTATCTTCTTGATTCTTAGACGTTACCCGTTCACCACCACGAATTTTATCAATTACTTGCTTTAACTTTTGTTCAGTAACACCATGATTAGTTAAGTAAGTTGTTAATGGATGATATTGTAAGGTCATTAAGCCTAAGATAACGGCTTCAGTTGATACAAAGTCATCGCCATATTGTTGCCGAATTTGGTCAGCCGCATTTAATACTTGATATAAGTTTTGAGAAAGATTTTGACCATTATTACCACCTTCAACTACTGGTAACTTGTCTAATTCTTGATCAATTACTTTTTCAAAATCACTAACATCAATACCGGCTTGTTGATAAATTTCACGACCTAATTCATTTGGTTGAATTAAAAATTTAAATAAGTGCGCTACATCAATTTCAGAATGATGACGCGTTACAGCAATTTGCTGTGCTTCAGCAATTGCATCTTGAACAGCTTGTGTAAATTTTTCTGGATTCATTTTAATACCTCTTTTATCTTTGATATTAATATTACTATATTAGTCAAAGTTGGTCAAACATTTTCTAACAAAAAAATCATGGCCTTAACCATGATTTAATTTACTTAATTATTACTTGGCAAATCACTATTATTATTTTGTAATTGTGCCTTTAAAGCTTTGATTTCGTCATCCTTAGCTTGCAACTGTGCTTGTAAATCAGCAGTTTTATCTTTAACAATTTTAGCTACTTCAGCATCATTATCACTTTGTAACTTAGTTACCTTTTGTTGTAACTTCTTATGTTCACGATATTGTGAAAAATGGTTAACTGATGCAACCAAAAAGGTAATTAAAGCACCAATTACTAATGAACCAATAATCACAATTACTAATGGCAATGATACTTGAGCAAAGCCAAATGAAATAGGAACTGATTTAATATTTAATACTGCAAAAATCACTACTATTAAAGTCAATAATAGTGAAACGACCACACGCCATTGTTTCATTTAATTCAACTCCTTATTTATTAGTATCCTTTGGTAAAGGGATATTAACAATATCAAAATCGTTAACTACTTTCGTATTTGGAAAGACCCGCCGCGCTTGTTTTTGCAACCGGGATACTCCACGACCAATATAACGAGCTGAAATATGTGTTAACAGTAATTCCTTAACATGCGCTTCTTTAGCAATTTCAGCTGCTTCAACACTTGTCGTGTGATAATATTGGTGAGCCATCGCCCGTTCATCATCGTCAAAAGTACTTTCATGTACCAAAACATCTGCATTACGAGCCAAACGAACACAATTTTCAGTCCGTCGTGTATCACCAATAATAGTTACAATCCGTCCCTTTTGTTTAGGACCAACAAAGTCACGGCCATCTAAGACACGACCATCAGGTAAAGTAACAGTTTTACCAGCCTTCAATTCACCATAAATTGGTCCTGAAGGTA
>CAWUZD010000031.1:0-4602 GCA_963926925.1 uncultured Lactobacillaceae bacterium | reverse complement strand
GGTGATATTGTGAACAAGTTATTACAAAAAATTGATTTAAATGAATTTATAGCAATTTTAAAACAAACATTACATACTAATTTGGATGGCATTACGAACATTACGCCGTTGGAACAAGGGATGACGAATGACTCATTCATCTTCACCTACCAGGGTAAGCGTTACATCATGCGTGTGCCTGGTAAAGGAACTAGTGCCTTATTAAGTCGTGAAGATGAATACGAAAACTACCAAGCAATTGCTGGTAAGCACCTCGGTGAACACGTTCTCTACTTAAATCCAACCAATGGTTATAAGTTATCCGCCTTTATCGAAAACGCACGCAACTGTGATCCTTACAACTGGCATGATGTCCACCAGTGCATGCAGAAGTTACACTACTTGCATAACCTCAAACTAACGGTTAATCATACGTTTGATTTGTATGAACACATTGACCACTATGAACAGTTATGGCAACAGCCATCACGTTATGCCGATTATCAACAAACCAAGCAGCATATCTATGCATTGCGCAACTTTATCGAGCAACAACCACGACAATGGGTATTAACGCATATTGACGCTAACTACGATAACTTCTTATTCACGCCACAACGTTTATACTTAATTGACTGGGAATACGCCGGTATGCAGGATCCAGATGTCGACATTGCGATGTTTGCCATCTATGCCGGTTATGACCATCAAGAAATTGACCGCTTAATTGACGATTACTTTAATGATCATTGTCCACTAGCAACGCGTATCAAGATTTACTGTTACATTGCCACGGGCGGCTTATTATGGAGTAACTGGTGTGAATCCAAACGTGAAGCTGGCGTTAACTTCGATAACTATGACTTGCAGCAATATCACTACGCCCAAACTTATTATCAAATTGCACAACAATTAATTGAGGAACATTATGGTAAATAAAGTAGATCATGCCATTATCATGGCGGCTGGTTACGGCACGCGCATGCGGCCGCTAACTGACCATACGCCGAAACCACTCATCACCGTTAATGGCACACCCCTAATTGAATCAGTGATTAACGGCTTACATGCTAATGGTATTCAGCACATTTATATCGTTGTCGGTTATCTGAAAGATGCCTTTAATTATTTAGTAAATCAGGATCAGGATATTCATTTAATTACTAATCCTTATTACCAAACTTGCAATAACATTACTTCGCTTTACATGGCACGTGATTAC
Source organism: uncultured Lactobacillaceae bacterium (assembly GCA_963926925.1). Classification (GTDB taxonomy): domain Bacteria; phylum Bacillota; class Bacilli; order Lactobacillales; family Lactobacillaceae; genus Paralactobacillus_A. Next base: position 3,401 of record CAWUZD010000031.1, on the reverse strand, counting down.
ATTGCGAATGCAATCATTCTTGACGGTGATCAGGAAATCTATGATCCGCAAATCTTGCAACCATGTTTTAACTTATCCGGTTATAACGCCGTCTGGACTGACCATTTCACTAACGAATGGTTGCTAACTGTTAACCATGCTGGCATTATTACCCACTGTTCACGTAATGGTGGTAGTCACGGTTACCGCTTGTACAGTGTCTCACGGTGGAACACCGCGGACGGTTTACGCTTGAAGCATTACTTAACCATTGAAATGGAACAAAAACACCATACCCAACTCTACTGGGATGATGTCGCCTTATTCCAATACCCACAAGCTTTCAAGCTCGGTGTTTATCCAATGAAAGCTGGCGCCATTGCCGAATTTGATAGTATTGCTGAACTCGCACAAGTCGATCATTCATATGACAAATACTTATAAAGGCGTGATGATATGCAACAGCATCAACACAACAAAATTGACGTGGCAATGATGGTAATCCCAATCATTGCCATTATTATTTTATGTAGCTTATTCGAAATCTTCCCGCACCAATCACAAGTTACCTTACGGACAATTCGTAATTGCCTGGGTAATAACTTTGGCAGTTATTACATTATCATGGCGCTAACCTTCTTCATCAGTTCGTTATATGTGGCATTTTCCAAATACGGCCACATCAAACTCGGTGAACTTGATGACCAGCCCGTTTATAGTAACTGGCACTGGGGGATGTTAATTTTCACTTCAACCATGTCAGCTGATATTATCTTCTATTCCCTGAATGAATGGATGATGTACGGCCAAACTAAGTTCATCCAACACCAAGTTGGTGGCATGGCACGCTGGGCGTTAACTTATTCATTATTCCACTGGGGACCACTAGCATGGAGCTTCTATATCATGCTTGCCGTTGCCTTCGGTTACATGCTCTATGTGCAAAAAAACGCCAAGCAAAAGTTCTCCGAAGCATGCCGGCCATTACTGGGTAACGCCGTGGATGGTATCGGTGGCAAACTCATTGACTTGCTCGCCATCTTTGCGTTAATTGCGGGCACGTCAACCTCATTTTCAGTGTCAATGCCCTTACTTGCGGATGCCCTGATTAAATTGCTTAACTGGCCCGCCCACACTGCCAAACTACTATCAGTCATCATGTTACTAGTGGTCGTTTGTGTCTATACCCTCGTCATCTTGCATGGCGTCCATGGCATCGCCAAACTTTCACAAGTGGCAACGTTATGTTTTGGCGCCTTGTTGGTATATTGTTTCGTCTGTGGTGGCCAACAACGCTATATCATTGAAGCTGGTATCCAATCACTCGGTAATATGGTGCAAAACTTCATCGGCATGGCAACAACTACTGAACCACTGCGTCACTATACCTTTACGCAGACTTATACCATCTATTACTGGTCATACTGGATGGTCTGGTGTGTGGCAACACCATTCTTTATCGGTTCTATTAGTAAGGGACGCACCATTCGGAACGTCGTCCTTGGCGGCTATGGTTGGGGCCTAGCCGGCACGTATACCGCCTTCATTATTCTCGGTAACTATGGCTTAGCTGAACAATTTTTAGGGCACTTACAAATTTTTAAGTTCCTACAACACCATACTTACGCGCAAGCAATTGTCCACTTACTAACAACATTGCCATGGTACCAAATCGAACTCGTCTTACTAATTATTACCATGGTTGGTTTGTACGCCACCGTCTTCGACGCGATTACAATGGTTGTTGCCAGTTATTCATACAAAGCCCTCCCCGTGAACCAAACACCGGGCAAAGCAATGCGCGTTTTCTGGGCAATTGTCTTTATCCTCTTGCCAATGACGTTATTATTAACTGGCAATTCCATCTACGATTTACAATCAGTCGCCATTATCGCTGCTTTCCCAATTGGAATAGTCATGCTGATGATTTTGATCAGTTTTTATAAAGCCGTACGAAGAAGAAAATAATAATAAATTAAAATAAGCCTGATTAGTAAAATAATCAGGCTATTTTTTAAATACTTATTTTAAAAACATTTTGATTAGAATAAAATTAATTTATCAATTTTTAATTAGGAGAATTAAAAGTGCTCACTACTTTTTCATCTAAAATAAGAAATAAATTTTATCAACTTTTTAAAATTTTATTTTTAGTTTTATTAATTGCTACTTTACTAATTAGTTTTATTCATATTTGTAAATGTTATGCAATTATTAATCCTATTTTATTAGGAATTGTACTATTAATTAGTATAATTATTGTTTATTTCTTTATCTATCGAATATTCATATTTTTCAAACAACATAGTAATCAATTTAATCAAAGAATTATTTTTATAAATTGTATTTTAATGATTCTATTAGCATTTTCATGTGCTTATTTATTTAGTGTTAAACATGCACCAATTGATGGTAATAAATGTTTAATAATTGCTAAATCATTTTCACATTCTTTTAATTGGCATGATGTTCCTTCAAAAGATGTTACGTATGCATTATTTTTATTTCAAAATAATTTACTTATTATTTGGACAGAAGCGTTAATTTTTAAATTATTTTCATTATTAGGAATTTCACTTACAATCACTAGCGTTAATGTTTTATTAACTTATGTAAATGCTATTATTTTGATAACATCAATTTATTTAACATTAAGATTAGTTAATGAACATTTTCCTATTTATGTAACAACAATGTTTTCATTTTTAACTTTAATTAATTTACCATTATTCGTAATGATTTATATGGTATATACTGATTTGCCTGCTTTACTTGTTGTTTCATTATTATTAACCGAATACAACGCATTATTAAAACATGACAAAAAAGGATGGTATTTAGTTTTATTAATTGTAACTTCTATTATTGGTATTCAAATTAAAACTAATACTTTTATTGTTACAATTGCTATTATTATTCATTATTTTTTAACTCATAAAAGTATTAAAAATTGGATTAAATTAATCATTTGCTTATTTTTACCAATTATCATTGGAACTAAATTAATAACTAATGTTTTAACAATTAATTCGCCTATTAGTAAAGAAAATATTGGCGTTCCTAAAATTCACTATTTATTAATGTCCTTAAATTCTAAAAATGGTAAATTTGATCAAAAAGCCTTAAAACATACTTATGAAATTAAACTTCATCATACTACTGCTGAAACTAATAAAATCGAAACTAAAGAATATCTAAATGAAATAAAAAATAATCCAATGATTTTGTTTAAATCATGGATTAATAAAATTGGCAATACATATTCTAATGGCGTTTATGATTTTGGCGCTTGGGTTAAAGATTGGGGAATTATTCATTCTCAAGATAATCGTAATATTGCTCCTATGTCAATAATTGGCACAAATTAAGTTAGACCTTTCTAATATTATTTTAAAAGTGAAGACGTTGGTTGTTATACCATT
>CAWUZD010000030.1:0-61720 GCA_963926925.1 uncultured Lactobacillaceae bacterium | reverse complement strand
AAAACGGTAGCATGTTCAAAGATATTTTGACAGGTTTGATTGATGATCATCTTGGGTGGCGTAAGAACTTTGTTACTGATGATAAGGAAATGATTACCGAAGATGAAAAGAAATCTAAAAACTTTGTTGATGCTGAAATAAATATGAAGAATGTTCTTCATGATTTATCTCGGAAGTTACGTAGCGGTTCAATTCCTTGGACTAGTGCTGGTCGTTACTGGGGACATATGAATAACGAAACATTAATGCCAGCTATCTTAGCATATGATTTTGCATTGTTATGGAATGGTAATAATGTTGCTTGGGAAGGCGCTCCAGCTGCAACTTTATTAGAACAAGAAGTTGGCGAAGACTTTTCTAAGATGATGGGCTACGGTGACAAAGGCTGGGGCCATATTGCTGCCGATGGTACCATTGCTAATATTGAAGGACTTTGGTATGCACGTAACTTGAAGTCTATTCCATTAGCAGTTAAGGAAGTATGTCCTGAATTAGTTGAAGGCAAATCAGAATGGGAATTACTCAACATGAGTACTAAAGATATTCTTGATTTACTTGATAAAACAGGCGACAAGAAGAATGAAGTTAAAGTTCATAGTGCTAAGAGTGGTAAGAATATTCAAAAACTTGGTAAATGGTTAGTTCCAGCTACTATGCACTATTCATGGCCAAAATCTGCTGACATCTTAGGTGTTGGTGAAGATAACTTAGTACCTATTCCAGTTGATGATCACTTCAGAACTAATGTTAAGGAATTAGAAAAACTTATCCGCGGATTTGTAGATCAACAAATTCCTATCTTAGGTGTAGTTTCTGTTGTAGGTTCAACAGAAGAAGGTGCTGTTGATAATGTTGCTGATGTTGTCGCTTTACGTGATAAGTTAGCTAAGGAAGGTATTAACTTCTATCTACATATTGATGCTGCTTACGGTGGCTATGGTAGAACAGCATATCTTGATGAAGATAGCAACTTCATTCCATATGAAGACTTAGAAGAAGCCTATAAAGAAAATAATATCTTTACTGAAGATAATCCATTAATGAAACGTAATGTTTATGATGCATACAAAGCATTTGCTGATGCCGATTCCATTACAGTTGATCCTCATAAGATGGGTTACATTCCATATGATGCTGGTGGTATTGCTATTAAGGATACACGTATGAAGAATATGTTAACTTATGATGCACCATATGCATTTGAAAAAGGTATTAAAGTTCCAGCTTCAATCGGTTTATTTACTTTGGAAGGTTCAAAGCCTGCTGCTTCTGCTGCTGCTGTTTGGGCTGCACACCGTACATTACCATTAAATGTTAAAGGTTATGGACGTTTGATTGCTCATACATCAGAAGCTGCTGTTCGGATGGTTAAATTATTAGATGGTTTAACATTCAAAGTAAACGGCAAAGAAATTCAAGCACATGTTTTAACTGATCCAGACTTTAATATGATTAACTGGACATATCAAGAAGTTGGTAACAACAGCTTAGCTGATATGAACAAGTTAACACGGGCATTCTTTGAATACACATCATCATCTAAAGGTGGTAATTTGTATAACTTAGACTTTGTAACTTCACATACTGTCTTTGCAAAGGACATCTATGGTGATAGCCCAGTGAAATTCATTAAGTCATTAGGCATTAATGGTGATGAATGGAACCAAGAAAAGCAATTAGTTATCATGCGTGCATCATGCATGAGTCCATATGCATGGGATGAAGATAACTTTGATTACTGGGCACCACGTATCAAAGAAGCTATGCAAAATATCTTACAAGAAATCGCTGATCGGGAAGATATTTTGAAATAATTAGATAATTTTAGGGTTAAGAAGGAATTTTAAATGTCAGAAGAGAAGAAATATCGTTATGGCTTTATGTCTTTCGTAGGTGTAACCATGGCGATGGTTGCTAATGTCCGTAGTATTCCAACAATTGCGGCAACAGGTTGGCAACAAATATCTTATTTGTTATTTGCTGTTTTGTTCTTTGCTTTACCAGTTGTATTTATTGCTGGTGAATTTGGATCTGCATTTCCAGGAAATGGTGGTCCACAATTATGGGTCAAAGAAGGATTAGGTAGTAAGTGGGGATTTGTAGTAGCTTGGTTGCTCTGGGCACAAATGTTTCCAGGATTAATCATGGTAACTTCCACATTAGGACCTCTTATTGGTGAAACTTTTGGACAACCACAATTGGCCACTAATCACTGGTTCATGTTTATCTGCATTTTAGTAGCTACATGGGTAATTACATTACTCAGTTTCAAATTAAACGTTGCTAAAATTGGTGGTAACTATGGTGTATGGGTTGGTGTTTACATTCCCGTAATTATCTTAATTGTTTTAGGTGTTGCTTCAACAATTAAGACAGGTTTACGTCCAGATAGTTACTTAGGTAAATTTAGTTGGGCTAAGTTAATTCCTAATTTAACTGATACACAAACTTTAACTTACTTTAGTGCTATTATGTTCCTATTTACAGGTATTGAATTAACATCAGTTTATATTCCACAATTGAAAGATTACAAACGGAACTATATTCGTGGTGTATTCTTATCATTGATTTTAATTGTATTATTAAACGTTATTAACTCAATGATGGTTTCTAACGTTGTTCCTAAGGGCAGTGTTCAATTATCAAACATTGCTCAACCAATTGCTTTATACTGCACGGTTCTTCACTTACCAATGTGGATAACTAACATATTTAGTCTTTTGGTTGCATTAGGTGTTATTTTACAATTATCATCTTGGATCAATGGACCAGCTCATACTATTAGTCAAGTTGCTCGTGAAGGCTTCTTACCTGCAAAATGGGGCTTCCACAAGACTAATGAATATGATATTTCCAAGAACTTGTTATGGACACAAATTATCATTTTAACAATCTTCGCATTATTATATGCCTTTGCTAAAGATGTTAATGACATGTTCTTAACATTAACAAATGCAACTAACGTATTATACATGTTAGTATACATGATCATGGCAATTGCCTTTATCAAGTTACGTTACAAGCAACCTGATATGGAAAGACCATTCAGAGTTGGTGGTAAGAATGGTGGTAACGGTGTTGCTTGGTTAGTAGCTTGCGTATTATGGCTTGCTATCGCAATCGTATTCTTATCAATTTTGGTTTCAAACACACTTGTGGATATCTTGTTAGTAGTTGTTATCTCAGTAGTATTTTTTATTCATTAGCTATTTTTACTTTTCATCAATTTCGCAAACCATCTTTGCACCTAATTCTTTAGCAGTGTCAGCAATGTTGGCATCATCAATTTTAAAAATTGGCACAATGCTGATGGTTTGATCAGCCCAACTGATAATTTCTTTAATATGCTTACTATCGAATTTAGTAGGATTACCTTGAGTGGTAATTTGGGCAATGTCGTGTTCATCAAGCCATTCTAAGGCGTCTTGTTGTTGGTCAGGTGCGATTTGGTCAAAGGCATTAAAGATGATTTCCATCCCGTTGGCAGCGGCGATGAATTGTTCCATGGCGTCGGTGTCAATGGTATTTTGTGGCGTAAGGGCACCTAACATAATGCCGTCTGCACCTTGGGCTTGCGCTTCAAAGATATCGGCTTCCATGATTTTAACTTCGGTATCACTGTAGATATTATCACCACCACGCGGCCGAATCATGAAGTAACTTGCCTTGTCATGTTCATGGATGTAGCGGGTTGCTTCAGCAATTACGCCCTTGCTGGTAGTCGTACCACCAGCTTGAAGGTTATCAGCAACGATGATGCGTTCAGCCCCGTTAGCAACCTGGCGCGGGATGTCGGTAAAGTTTTCAACAATAACTTCTTTTAATAGCATTTTTATTCACCATTCAGTTTAATTATTTAATTAAATTTTATCATAACCATAAAAAAATAGGCTTCACAACAACTGTTATGAAACCTATTAATTTCAATTTGTTTTGATTACCAACTTGCTTTATGAACACCAGGAATTTGACCCTTGTGTGCTAAGTTACGGAAGTTAATCCGTGACATCTTGAATTTCCGCAAGTATGCATGTGGACGGCCATCAATTAAGTCACGATTATGAATCCGTACTGGGGAAGCATTCCGTGGTAACTTTTGTAATGCAGCATAGTTATGTTCTTTCTTATATTGAGCACGCAATGCGGCATACTTAGCTACAGTAGCTTCAATCTTTTTTTCTTTAGCGATCTTTGATTTTTTAGCCATAACCTTATCTAATCCTCCTTGTTAAATTTTTTGTTCATTATTATATTCTATCACATTTTGTACTTACAAATAGTAAGACCAAGTATCTTTCTTGTCAATAAGTATTATATAATAATTACTAGCAAAATTAATCGATATAATAGGAAATTTATGATGAAAAGTAAATTAGATGCAGCATTAACTTTTTTGAATGAGCACTTATCACTCTGGCGTTGTCCAATTTGTCATGCGCCGTTTCAAATGGTGACTGATCATAGTTTGGTTTGTCCTAATAATCACTGGTTTGATGTGAATAAGAAGGGCACGATTAATTTCTTGAATCATCAGGTGAAGACGGAATACCAACGGGAGATGTTTTTACACCGGCGGCACTTATTACAAGCGGGGTTCTTTACACCGTTCTTACGTGAACTAGCAACGTACTTACAGCCACATACTAATATTATTGATGTAGGGTGTGGTGAAGGCACGCCTACGCAATTATTAGCGCAAATGGTACCGGGTAATTATATTGGTTTTGATATTGCCAAGGATGGAATTAATCTAGCCACCCAACAAACAACTAATTGCTTCTTCTGTGTAGCGGATTTAACGAATTTACCGTTTAATGATGGTGCCATTGATACGGTGGTTGATATTTTTTCACCATCAGCCTATCACGAGTTTGACCGTGTTTTAGCACCAGGTGGGCAGTTACTCAAGATTATTCCGAATAGTGGTTACTTGCATGAATTACGCCAGGCGTTGTTTAGTGGTGAGGAAAAGGGTAGTTATGATAACCATGATATTTTACAACGCTTTATGCAGACTTATCCGCAGGCCACGCAACAAGTCATTCAGTATCAATTTGCGTTAGATGCGGTAACTTTTAGTGATTTAATTGCGATGACGCCATTAACATGGCGCGCGAGTGATGCGCAATTAGCCCGATTAGAGGCGCAACCTTTAACACAAATTAGTGTTGATGTCACGTTATTAGTTGCAAAAAAGTGTTGATTTTAGGAAAATTAAGTAGTAACTTAATTATATTAAGTTATTCTCAGTAACTTTTATCAGCAACCCGTGATAAAAGTTAGTGACTAGTAAATTCACTAACGTAATATTTTGCCGTGCAAACACCGAAATATTACGTTTTTTTATTTTGTGGTGAAATTTTAATTTCATGTTAAAAATAGTATAATTAATGAAGTTATTGCGATGAATGATTAATTAAGAGGCTAAAGATTAATGACTAATCATATTGTATTATTTGAACCATTAATTCCTGCTAATACTGGTAACATTGCGCGGACTTGTGCTGCTACTGATACCGTATTGGATTTAATTAAACCCTTAGGTTTTGAAACTGACGATAAGCATTTGAAGCGGGCTGGCCTAGATTACTGGGCTAGTGTTAAGATTCATTATCATGAAAACTTGGATGCTTTCTTGGCAACTGTGCCTGATAAGAATTATATGTTCTTAATTTCCAAGTTTGCCGAACGTGTTTATACTGATCAAGATTTTAGTGATACTGATCATGATTACTACTTAATGTTTGGTAAGGAAACGACGGGGTTACCTGAACCATTCCAACGTGCTAACAAGGGTCGTAATTTGCGGATTCCCATGACTGACAAGGTACGGTCTTTGAACTTGTCTAATTGTGCTGCCTTGGTAATCTATGAAGTATTACGGCAACAAAAGTTTGCTAACTTGGAATTAACCCATACTTATTCACATGATAAATTGAAATAATTACAAAAAGAGATTGCGTCACGTTACCAATCTCTTTTTTTAGGCTAATTAGAAACGGAGTAACAAACGTGGCAAAAACGAAACGTTCAACAGCTAAAAAAACACGGCGCAAAACGCCGCGTAAGTCACAACCACAATTTAATTTTTGGCATCAACACCATTGGCAAATCATTGGTGGTTTATTAATTATGCTCAATTTTTTGAGCTTATTTAGACTTGGCATCATTGGTTTATGGTGGGATGATGTTTTGCAATTTATTAGTGGTGATTTTGCTTGGTTAAGTGCCATTTTCTTAATGATTGCGGGTGTTTATTGTTGTTGGCAAAAGCCAGCTTTATTGAAGCAACACTGCCGTTATTTAGGTGGGGCTGGTTGTGTATACCTGGCGTTATTATTAGCCGATAGTGCTTGGTACTTCCACAATGATACGTTTAGTTACCACTTTGCTAACTGGGGACAAACCTTAGTTAATAATGCTAGTGGTGACCATATTAGTGTGACGGCGACTGGTGGTTTAGTGGGTAATTGGTTATACCAATGGACGCATTTATTAGTTGCCCAGTTCGGCACGTATGTGATTGTGGCATTATTGTTTGCTAGTGGCTTATTACTCTTCTTTAACATTAGTTTTAAACAAGTTTGGCAATGGTTTAAGCAAGTTGGCCAGTTATTAATGCAACAATGGCAACGCGTGCGGACTAGTTGGCAGGACCATCGTCAAGCGATGCTTACTAAGCAAGCTGATGTCCAGCATGATGATGAAGCAGTAACTGATGAAGTGCCAACAGTTGCTGAAACTATGCCCAATTCAATGGCTGCGCCGCTGCTAAGTGCAGCACCAACGGCTGATGATTTACCAACGCCAGAATTAAAGGAAAAGATTTTACCACATCGTTCTCATGCGGAAGAATTAGATGAACATCATGCTGCAATTAAACCAACACCAACGAATGCGGTGCCACATAGTAACCAAAACTATCAATTACCACCATTAAGTTTATTAACCAAGGTGGCCAATGCTGATCAGTCACAAGAACGGAAGTTAATTGCGTTTAATAAGCAAAAACTTAAGGCAACGTTTGATAGCTTTAAAGTTGATGTCGCCATTAAGGATGCTGTCATGGGTCCGGCTGTTACTCGTTACGAAATTCAACCCGCAATTGGAGTTAAAGTTAGCAAGATTGTTAATCTTAGTGATGATCTCGCCCTGGCGCTAGCTGCGAAGGATTTGCGGATTGAAGCACCAATTCCTGGGAAATCATTAATTGGGATTGAAGTACCGAACCGTACCGTAGCAATGGTTGGTTTTCGTGATGTAATGGCACCACAATATTTCCATCAAGACCGCCCATTAGAAGTACCACTTGGGCGTGACATTGAAGGTAATGTGATTACATGTGACTTGAGTAAGATGCCACATTTATTGATTGCTGGGGCAACTGGTTCCGGGAAATCAGTCATGATTAATGACATGATTACGGCCTTATTAATGCGTAATCGTCCGGAAGCCGTGAAGTTAATGTTGATTGATCCGAAGATGGTGGAATTAAATGCGTATAATGATGTGCCGCACTTATTGACGCCAGTTGTCACTGATTCACGTAAAGCAGCCGATGCATTGAATAAGGCCGTTAAAGAAATGGAACGGCGTTATAACGTATTTGCCAAAACTGGTGTTCACAAGATGCAGGAATACAATCAAAAAGTTGCTAATGACCCAAGTTTAGGTGAACCAATGCCATATATTGTCATTGTCGTTGATGAATTAGCCGACTTAATGATGGTAGCTGGTAATGAAGTTGAAAGTGCGATTATTCGGTTAGCCCAAATGGCACGGGCCGCCGGGATGCATATGATTATTGCCACCCAACGGCCTAGTGTCGATGTTATTACTGGATTAATTAAGGCGAATATCCCATCACGGATTGCGTTTGCGGTTTCAAGTAGTATTGATGCGCGGACCATCTTGGATACTAGCGGTGCTGAAAAATTACTTGGCCGTGGTGATATGCTTTATAAACCAATGGATGTTTCTAAGCCAGTCCGTGTCCAGGGTGCGTATATTGCTACGCAGGATGTGGTTAATGTGGTTGATTTTATCAAGCAAGAACAAACCGCAGTTTATGATGATAATATGATGCCAACGGCTGCGCCAGCCGCGGATGATGAGCAATCATCAACGGATGAACTTTATCCGGAAGCAGTAGCCTTTGTTGCCCAAAAGAAGGCGGCTAGTGTGTCAATGCTGCAACGGCGCTTCCGGATTGGTTATAACCGTGCGGCCCGCTTGGTTGATGAAATGGAAGCACAGGGGATTGTTGGACCAATGATGGGTAGCAAACCACGCCAAGTTTTCTTAGATAAAATTAAAACGAATGAACAAGAGGAACAATAATGTTAAAACAACTTACTCCGCAAGTTACGGTGCACACGGTGCCAACGCAACAATTTAAAACAATTGAAATTAACTTTCATTTTATTGAACCAATTACGGCCAAAAGCTTGTCCGTGCGGTCATTACTGGCAACGGTTTTGGAAAGTCGTAGTGCTGATTTTGAAAATCAAGCTGCAATGGCCCGCCAATTGGCTAATTTATATGGAGCTGATTTTGACATTAATGTTTCTAAAAATGGTGAATATAGTTTTTTAACCGTGCGGTTACGGATTGTTGATCCGCAATATTTGCCCGATCATCCCGATTTGGTGACAGCGGGTATTAAGTTTATTTATCAAGTTTTGCAACGGCCTTATATTGTGGATGGTCATTTTGATGAACAGTTAGTGCAACGTGAACAAGCTAATTTACTCGCTTACTTGCATAGTGCGATTGATGATAAGCAGTTTTATGCCAATTTGATGGTCCAAGCCCAGTATTACCAAACAGCAGCGCAACGGACGCCTAGTTTTGGGGATGCGCATGTTGTTGCCCAGTTAACGAATGAAGATTTGGTCATGGCTTACCAACGTTTGTTCACCACTAATCGTATTGAAGTTGAGGTACTTGGTGACATTGATGATAACCAGGTTTTAACCGCATTAAATATCTTTGACTGGCCGGCTCATCAAGTTGATTTGCCAACAATCTTTTATCATCAGGCCTTACAACCATTACAAGATAAGCAATTATTTTTAAATAATGTCCAACAAGCTAAATTAGCAATGGCTTACCAAGTGCCTGCCTATTTTTACCAGGATAATTATCCAGCATGGTTAGTTACGAATGCGTTATTTGGTGGGACAGCGATGTCGATGTTATTCTTGCATGTGCGTGAACAAGAGCATTTGGCTTATTATGCTGATAGTACATTGGATCCGTTTTGTGGTGTTTTATTGGTGCAATCTGGCATTGATCAACGTGATTATGAAAAAGTGGTGACAACAATTCAAGCGCAAGTTGCTAATTTAGCGGCTGGTAAGTTTGATCAACAATTATTAATGCAAAATCAACAGAGCTTAATTAATGACTTTATCACACATCTTGATTCACCACGTTACTTATTAAATCGCGTGTTATATAGTGATGTTTTGCAACAAACGTTGCCCGATGCAACGCGTTTTCAACAATTAATTCAAGCCGTTGACAAAGCCCAAGTGCAAGCTTGTGCCCAACAAATGCGCTTGCAAGTGCAATTATGTGTAATGAATGGAGCTAATAAATCATGCATTTAACGCAAATTTTAGGTGAACAAATTTATACCACGACTTTAACGAATGGCTTACAAGTGATGTTGTTGCCACAACCTGATTTTCACCAAACTTATGCCATGTTAACGGTAAAATATGGTTCCCTCGATGATGAGTTCACACCATATGATCAGTACCAAACGGTTAAGTTACCAGCTGGCGTGGCCCATTTTTTGGAACATAAGGTGTTTGAAAAAGCTGATTATGATGCGTTTGAATTATTCAGTAAAAATGGTGCTGATGCGAATGCTTTTACAACGTATGATAAGACAAGTTTTTTATTTACGGCGACGCAAAACTTGCATGCTAATATAGATATTTTATTAGATACGGTGCAAACACCTTATTTTACTGAACAAACGGTTAATAAGGAAAAAGGCATTATTGCGCAGGAAATTAACATGTATGTTGATGATCCAGACTGGCAATTGTTTATGCAGTTAATGCGTAATTTGTATCCACATCATCCGCTTAGTCATGATGTTGCCGGTACGGTTGCTTCAGTGCAACAGATTACGGCACATGACTTGTGGTGTGCTTATAATAATTTCTATGTGCCGAATAATATGCAGTTATTAATGACGGGTAATTTTGATGTGCACCAAGTTAGTGAATGGATTGCGGCTAATCAAGCGCAACGGCATTTATTAGCCCATGCGTTACCTCATGTTGCCCATGCTAATGCGGTAGCAACGGATATTGTTGCTCATACTAATGCTTATGCCGCAATTGCCCGTCCTAAATGTATTATTGGCGTGAAGAATTTAGTGCCATTTGTGCATAATCAAAGTGGGATGCGTTTAAAGATTATGATGAATTTGTTACTTGATATGTTATTGGGTGATGATTCTGATAATTACATTAAGTTATATCAACAACGCATTCTGGATGACACGTTTGGTTATGAATTTAGTATTACAGAAGATGCTAGTTTTGTGGCTGTTAGTGGTGATACGGATGATGCCGCACAATTTATTGATGCTTTACAAATATTATTACAGCATGCAGCTACTAATAATGCGTTGAATGAAGCACATTTACAACGCGTTAAGAAGGCTAATTTAGGTGCTTATTTGCGGTCATTTAATTCATTATCATCATTGGCTAATCAAATTGTTGATAATCAGTATCAAAACGTCACGTTCTTTGATATTGCCAAAATCTTAATGGATATTTCGCTTAATGAAATTAAGGCATTAGCACAACGTTATTTTGTACCGCGTGCTTTTAGTACGGTAACTTTATTACCACAGGAGGATTAATCAATGAAATGGGCATTAATTGTCGGTGCTTCTGGTGGCATCGGCCAACAAATTGTTGATGATTTAGCAGCACAAGGGTGGAATTTGTATTTACATGGTAACCGCCATATGGACGCCATTAATCACAAAATTACAACTTTACAAGCACAATATCCGCACCAGGAATTTATTCCAATTCAAGCGGACTTATTGGCGGCAACGGGGATTGATAAAATTGTTAATTCATTATTCCAACTTGATGCGCTAGTTTATACTTCTGGTATTACTTATTATGGCTTATTAACGGAACAAACACCGCAACAATGGGAAGAATTATGGCAGTTGCATGTTAAAGCGCCAATGATGTTGTGCCAACGCTTGCAGAATAAATTAGCGCATGCGCACTGTGGCCGGATTGTGTTATTAGGATCAGTTTATGGCAAGAGTGGCAGTGCCATGGAAGTGGCTTATAGCACGATGAAAGGTGCGCAAAGTGCTTTTGCTAAGGCCTATGCCCAAGAAGTTGCGAGTTTAGGCATTACGATTAATGTGATTGCGCCTGGTGCCGTTGATACACCAATGAATAATATTTTTTCAGCGGCTGAAAAAGCCACGATTGATGAAGAAATTCCGATGGGTTATTTTGCTCATCCCGATGAAATTACTTACTTTGTTACCACGTTATTAGCTAAGAAAGCTAGCTACTTAACCGGACAAACATTATACGTCACTGGCGGTTGGTTATATTAATAAAACAACTATGGTATACTAAAATTGTTTATTTTAACTCAATAATGGGGAGCGTTTTGAATGGACGAGGTAGGGCAAAAACTACGTGAAGCACGTTTAGCCAAAGGATATACCCTAGATGATTTGCAAAAAATTACTAAAATTCAAAAGCGGTATTTGATTGCGATTGAAGAAGGCAATTTTGATGCACTACCAGGTAACTTTTATGTGCGTGCTTTTATTAAGCAGTATGCAGATAGTGTTGGCCTTGATGGCGATAAGTTATTAAAACAATATGAAGATGCTTTGCCATCATTGCAAACTAAAGAAACGGCTACTTCATCAACTGAAGAACAACCAATTAGTCGTGAACAAAAGAATTATAAACATAACTGGTGGACCCGCAACCGCCGTTATTTGCCCCAAACAATTATTATTGCGTTAGTAGTAATTGTCATTGGTGGAATTTGGATTATTGCGGCCCAACGTAATCATGAAAATCAACAACAAATGATTGCACAACCATCATCAGTTAAAATTAGTAATTCTGCTACGAGTAAGAAGGTAAGTAGCTCTTCAAGCAGTCAAAGCTCATCTAGTGCTGCTTCATCTTCATCATCTAAAGAAATTAGTATTCAACAAGCAAGTGCCAGTGGTAGTACGCAAACTTTCAATATCACTGATGCACCTCAAAATAATAACCAAATTACAATTGATGCCCAAGCAAGTGCCTGGACGTCAGTTACGATTAGTGGCAAAGTGGTTTACCAAGGCGTAATTACGGCAAGTAATCCATACACTGTTAGTGTTCCGGATGGTACTAAACAAGTAATTATCAAGAGTGGTAACGCACCAAAGACAACTATTAAGGTTAATAACAAGGACGTTAATATTAATAATGGTACTTCTACCACTGTCCGGACATTAACTTTCAATTATAAATAATGGAGTGAAAAACTAATTATGAATTTACCCAATCGTTTAACGATGTTTCGCATGATTTTAATTCCGATTTTTACGGTAATTTTGGCGGTGCCATGGCATTGGAGTCAATTTAATGTTGGCGGTACTACCATTACTGTAACGGCATTAATTGCGACATTAATTTTTATTGTGGCCTCATTGACTGACTTTGCCGATGGCCAAATTGCGCGGCGGCAACATTTAGTAACTAACTTTGGGAAGTTTGCTGATCCCTTAGCTGACAAAATGTTAGTAATGACTGCTTTCATCTTCTTAGTAAAAATGGGTAGTGTTCCCGCATGGGTAGCCGCCATTATTATTTGGCGTGAATTAGCTGTTACTGGTTTGCGGTTATTACTTTCCGAAGGCGGCGAAGTTATGGCAGCAGCCATGCCGGGTAAGATTAAGACAACAACACAAATGTTAGCCATTATTTTCTTATTATTAAATAATATTGGTTTTGCGGCTATTCATATTCCGTTTGCCCAAATTATGTTGTATGTCTGCTTATTCTTTACGATTTACTCTGGTTGTGATTACTTCTACAAGAACCGGCAAGTTTTTGCTGATTCATTTGGTAAACATAAATAATCACTATCAATGTTCTGAATATTATAAAATGAACTTGTGTTAAGCATCGCAAGTTCATTTTTTTACAGTAATTTTAAACTTAAAAGGAGTATCTTATAATGAAAACAACATTACATTTTGCTTGTATCGCATTGCCACAGTTGTTGACGACTTTACACCAATTATTTGATAAGCAACCAGTGCAATGGCAAGTAACGCCATTATATTATGAAATGTGGGTTACTTTGTGTGCTGACGATACTACTATGGCAAGTGATCAATTACAAACTAAGTTAGCACCTTATTACTATGCTAGTGATACAAATGAAGATCTTCCTCAATGGGTAGTGCGTCATTTGATTGCTAATCATCAAACTGTCACCGCGGCCGAAAGTTTAACCGCTGGTGAATTCCAAAGCACGTTGGCTACAGTTAGTGGTGCTTCAGCAGTCTTTCCAGGCGGGTTTGTTACTTATGCTGAAGCTGTTAAAGGGGCAATGCTCCATATTCCGTTAGCACAATTACAACATGATGGTGTCGTTAGTCGGCCAACAGCCGTCGCTATGGCTGAACAAAGTCGGGTAATTCTTGATACTGAATTTGGTTTAGGGTTTACTGGCGTTGCTGGGCCAACTACTTTGGAAAATCAACCCGTTGGAACGGTATGGATTAGTCTTGCACAACGGCAACAACCCACCATTGCGAACTTGTATCACTTTAGTGGTGATCGTCAAGCAGTGCGGAAACAATCAGTGTTAACGGGCTTTTTATTACTCGCAAATGCATTGAAAAAATAGCGAAAAAAGGTTGTTTTTATATAGTAAATAGTGTAAAATTATTAAGCTATTAAATAAAGGAGGATACACAGTAAATGACACAACAAGATGATGCTCGTCAAGCTGCTCTTGATACTGCATTAAAGAAAATTGAAAAGAACTTTGGTAAAGGTTCAATTATGCGGATGGGTGATAAAGTTGATACGCAAATTTCAACAGTGTCAACTGGTTCCTTAGCATTGGATAATGCATTAGGTGTTGGTGGTTATCCTCGCGGCCGGATTATTGAAGTCTATGGACCTGAAAGTTCAGGGAAAACAACATTAGCATTGCATGCAGTTGCTGAAATCCAAAAACGTGGTGGTACCGCCGCTTATATTGATGCTGAAAACGCAATGGATCCCCAATATGCAAGTGCATTAGGTGTTAATATTGATGATTTGTTACTTTCACAACCTGATACTGGTGAACAAGGTCTTGAAATTGCTGATGCCTTGGTATCTAGTGGTGCTATTGATTTGGTAGTTATCGACTCAGTGGCTGCTTTAGTACCACGGGCTGAAATCGAAGGTGAAATGGGTGATAGTCATGTTGGGTTACAAGCCCGCTTGATGTCACAAGCCCTTCGGAAATTATCAGGAACAATTAATAAGACAAAGACAATTGCAATTTTCATTAACCAAATTCGTGAAAAAGTTGGGATTATGTTTGGTAATCCTGAAACCACACCAGGTGGTCGTGCTTTGAAGTTCTATTCAACCATTCGTTTGGAAGTACGGCGGGCTGAACAAATTAAGGAAGGTACCAATGCTGTTGGTAACCGGACCCGGATTAAGGTTGTTAAGAACAAGGTAGCACCTCCATTCAAGACTGCTGAAGTTGATATTATGTATGGTAAAGGTATTTCCCAATTAGGCGAACTAATTGATATGGGTGTTGATAAGGATATCGTGCATAAGAGTGGTTCATGGTATTCATACAATGATGAACGTATTGGTCAAGGTCGTGAAAATGCTAAGAAGTTCTTAGCTGATCATCCTGACATTGAAGCTAAATTACGGCATGAAGTGCGTGAAGCTTATGGCATGAGTGATGACGAACCAACCAAAGATAACGACAATGCTACCAATGATGATCAACCAACAACTGATAAATAATTAAAATGGACGGTGATAATTTAATTATCACCGTTTTTTTATGGTTAATTAAAGGATAGGGTCGAACGTTGACATG
Source organism: uncultured Lactobacillaceae bacterium (assembly GCA_963926925.1). Classification (GTDB taxonomy): domain Bacteria; phylum Bacillota; class Bacilli; order Lactobacillales; family Lactobacillaceae; genus Paralactobacillus_A. Next base: position 46,579 of record CAWUZD010000030.1, on the reverse strand, counting down.
TTAATATGAACAATATAAACTAGATTAGTGTTTAATTATTAACTTATAAATAAACATCGTATAAATAGTAATTTTTAATAAAATTGCCTTTTGATGATGCGGAGGTGAATTCAATGAGTTCTGCAACAATTATTGTTACAGTAATCCTCGCAGTCATCATGTTGATTATCGGTTTGACGATTGGTTATGTCATGCGGAAGCATGTGCATGAAAAAGAATTAAACGCTGCTAAAGATACTGCCGCTGGTATTATTGCGACTGCCAAGAAAGAAGCAGCAACTAAGAAACGGGAAATTCTTTTAGAAGCTAAGGATGAAAGTCATCGTTATCAAACACGTATTGAAGATGAATTGAAGCAACAACGTCTTGAAGTACAGAAACAATCAGATCGTTTGATGAAACGGGAAGAAACGATTGATCGTAAAGATGATAGCCTTGATAAAAAAGAACAAGCTTTAGAAAATCGTGAAGCTAAGTTAAATAAACGCCAACAGCAATTAGATGCTCAACAACAAAATGTTGATGATTTGATTGCTAAACAACAGGAAAAACTATATGAAGTTGGTCAATTATCACCTGAAGAAGCACGTCAACAAATCCTTGATAAGACTAAAGAAGATTTGATTCATGAACGGGCAGTGATGATTAAGGCTAGCGAAGATGATGCGAAGATGAACGCTGATCGGCGGGCGCGGGAATTAATCGTTGATGCGATTCAACGGAGTGCCGCTGATGTCGTTTCTGAAGCAACGGTTACTGTTGTTAACTTACCTAATGAGGAAATGAAAGGACGGATTATCGGGCGTGAAGGCCGTAATATTCGTACTTTAGAAACATTAACAGGAATTGATTTAATTATTGATGATACTCCTGAAGCTGTTGTATTAAGTGGTTTTGATCCAATTCGGCGTGAAATTGCGCGGATGGCCTTGGAAAAATTAATCCAGGATGGTCGAATTCATCCAGCACGGATTGAAGAAATGGTTGATAAAGCACGCAAGGAAATGGATGAACGAATTCGTGAAATTGGCGAACAAGCCATTTTTGACGTTGGCATTCATAGTATGCATCCTGATTTAATTAAGATTTTGGGACGTTTGCATTTCCGGACTAGTTATGGGCAAAATGTGCTCGACCATTCAATTCAAGTTGCTAAGTTAGCAGGAATTATGGCTGCTGAATTAGGTGAGAATGTTGATCTTGCCAAACGTGCCGGCTTACTCCATGATATTGGGAAGGCCTTGGATCATGAAGTCGATGGTTCACACGTTGAAATTGGGGTTGAAATTACTACTAAGTACAATGAATCACCAGTTGTGATTAATACCATTGCTAGTCACCACGGTGACGTTGCACCAACTTCAACAATTGCGGTATTAGTCGCAGCTGCTGATGCCATTTCAGCCGCACGACCAGGAGCACGTTCCGAATCACTTGAAAATTATATTCATCGTTTGGAAAAACTTGAAAGTATTACTAATGATTTTGCTGGCGTTGATCATAGTTTTGCGATTCAAGCTGGTCGTGAAATTCGTGTTATTGTCAAACCTGAAGAAATCAGTGATGATCAAGCGATTATTTTGGCACGGGATATCAAGAATCGGATTGAAAAAGAACTTGAATATCCTGGTCATATTAAAGTTACTGTTATTCGTGAAACGCGAACAGTTGAATATGCGAAATAAAATGAAGGATCTTGCTTGGGGCAAGGTCCTTTTTGAATGGGCAGGTTCTTTTATTTTAGTTATGTTTAATTTAGAATAAAAGTTATTGAGATTCTTTTTTATAATTGTTATATTGAAGAATAACTAATTATTTAACAAGACATTTGGTCTTGGAGGTTGAACGACGTTATGCTACACCTTTTTCAAATTATTGTTAAATTGTTTTTAACGATGATTATCGCCGCGATTGTCACGCCATTTGTGCGCCGCTTAGCTTATGTATTAGGTGCAATTGATAAACCAAGTGCACGTCGTGTTAATACTCATCCGATGCCGACAATGGGTGGTTTGGCAATTTTTCTATCATTTACATTTGCAACATTTGTGTTATTACGTCATGAGTTTCCTACCCATGAATTATTCAGTATTTTTTTGGGTGCTTGTGTGATTGTGGTAACGGGGATGATTGATGATATTAAGGAATTGAATCCGCGCCAAAAAATGTTTGGTATTCTGGTAGCGGCGTTAATTATTTACTTCTTAGCCCGTATTAAGATGACGCATATTACCATTCCATTTATTAACTTACGGGTTCATTTGGGATGGTGGAGTTTTCCAATTAGTATTTTTTGGATTTTAGCGATTACTAATGCGATTAATTTAATTGATGGTCTTGATGGTTTAGCTACCGGGATTGCTATTATTGGCTTATTTACGATGGGGATTGTGAATTATTTCTTTAATGATTCCAATACGTATGTTTCGGTGATGATTTTTATCTTAATGGCGGCGTTAATTGGGTTTTTACCATATAATTTCCATCCCGCCAAGGTCTTTTTAGGCGATACGGGATCGTTATTCATTGGGTTTATGATTGCGGTCTTTTCTTTGAAAGGCTTAAAGAATGTTACGCTCACAACCATGGCAGTACCGATTTTAATTTTAGGTGTACCATTAATGGACACGTTTTATGCAATTATTCGGCGTATTCTTAATCATCAACCAATTACTCAGGCTGATAAGAAGCATTTGCATCATCGCTTAATGCAATTAGGATTAACCCATCGACAAACCGTTTTGGCAATTTATGGTTTATCATTAATTTTTTCATTTATTGCGATGATTTATCCCTTATCAACATTATGGGGCAATATCGCGTTATCAATTGGTGTGTTGATTGCACTCGAGTTATTTATTGAATTAATTGGTTTACTAGGCGAGAATCGGCAGCCATTGATTCATTTAATTCAGCATGCGGTCAGCAAGTTGTCGCGCTCAGCACCTAATGATGATTTTGGTAGTAAGTTTAAATCATATAAAAAATAAAAGACAGTTCATTAACTGTCTTTTTTTAGTGGCACAATAATATCTTTAATAGCACCAGTAGTAAAACTTAAATTAGTGTGTAAGTAATTATTAATTTGGGTTTGCAAAGTTGTTATAGCGGTAGGAGCTACCCCCAAAACTAAGTTAACATGTTCACCATAATCAATCTTAATAACGTTAAGAGTATCAAGATGTTGTAAACTTTGCCACTGTGAATAACTAAGACTAACTTGTAATTCTTGTTGGGTCATTATTTGTGCTAATGTGCATTGTTGTAACGTCTGCATCACGCTTTGACGGTAAGCACGCGTTAAGCCACCTGTGCCAAGTTTAATGCCGCCAAAGTACCGAATCACAACAGCCAAAATGTTAGTAAGATGATTACTTTGTAAGGTGGTCAGGATGGGCTTACCCGCTGTGCCGCTCGGTTCACCGTCATCGCTCATCCGGGTAATATTACCAACAATGTAGGCAAAACAATGGTGTGTAGCTTGTGGTGTTTGTTTTTTTAATAAGTTTAATTGTTGTTTCGCATCCTGTTCACTAGTTACAGGAATTAAGTAACTAATGAAACGAGATTTTTTAATATTAATTTCAGTATGAACCCGTTGATAAATTGTTGTCGTCATTGATATTTCCTATCATAAAAAAATTAACTTTTGGCGTAATTATAACTGAGGTGAATTATTTATGCCAAGTCTTGAAGTAATGTATGGTCGGCAATTATTACTTAGTGATTTACAACGTAATCATTATCAAGCGTTAATACCAGATTTACAGCAACGTCCTGCCGTTGTTAAGCAGTGTTGTCAACGTTGTGGTTATGATTTGTGCCATTACCAATTACCTAACCGGGCCTATTATTGTCCACATTGTATTATGTTAGGTCGCATTACTTCACAGCAGGTTTTATATTATTTGCCTGAACCCAATCATTTTGCTAAGCAAGCAACATATTTGCGGTGGCAGGGCAAATTAGCTCCACAACAATTACCAGTTGCGCAAAAAATATTAGTAACAATTCAACAGCAACAAATGCGGTTATTATGGGCAGTAACTGGTGCTGGCAAAACCGAAATTTTGTTTAATGGTATTAATTGGGCGTTACAACAGCAACAACGGGTTTGTATTGCGTCGCCACGAGTTGATGTGTGTTTAGAGTTATATCCACGCTTACAAGCAGCTTTTAATGTTGATATTTGCTTATTACATGGTCAACAACCGCAGTATTGTTATACCCAATTGGTAGTGTGCACAGTCCACCAGTTATGGCGTTTCTATCGGGCTTTTGATGTGATGATTGTTGATGAAGTTGATGCTTTTCCATTAGTAAACGATGCGGCCTTACAATTTGCTATTCAACATGCGCGTAAGCAGCAGAGTGCTTGTCTTTATCTCACGGCGACACCATCGCCAACTTTACAGCGTCAAATTAACCAACGGCAGTTAGCAGTTAGTTACCTGCCATTACGTTATCATCATCACTTATTACCAGTACCGCAAATAAAAATAATGCCGTATTTACGCCGCTACTTACGTCAACAAACTTTGCCATTATGGTGGCAGCATTACTTATTTAGGAAAGTTAATTTGCAACGGCAGTTATTAATCTTTGTGCCGTATGTGGTGATGTTAGCTGATGTGGCGCAGTGGTGGCAACGTTATTTTCCACAGCAAAAATTAGCAACCGTTCATGCTGCCGATGAACAGCGTCTGAACAAGGTTGCCCTGTTTCGCCAGGGGATGATTGATACGCTGATGATCAAGCCGGGCAAGTGTTATTTTTATGTACGGCTTATACTCGTAATGTGAAACGAGCTTGGCAGCAAATTAGGCATTTAAATCATAAGGCCAAGCAATTACGGTGCCAATTATGAAGTGCTTATTTTGTCAGCAACGCATTATTAATGAATTGTCATTGCAATGGTTATTTAGTTGGCAACCATATTATCAGCCCCGACTTTGCCGGTATTGTCGCCGTGATTTTGTTAAACTAACGCAACAACTGCATTGTCCACGTTGTTATCATGTGCAAGCAACGATGCATATTTGTCAAGATTGTCAGCGGTGGCAATATCTTTATCCGCAGGTATCTTGGCAACATTATGCATTATTACAATATAACCATGCCCTTGCTGATTATTTCATGCAGTATAAGGGTTATGGCAGTTATTACCTTAAAGATGCGTTTAGTGATTTATTAAAGCAATTCTTTAATACCCATCATTATGATCTCATTGTGCCTATTCCTAGTGATCCGAACCATTTACAAGCTCGTGGTTTTGATCATGTGGCTGGTTTGTATGCGGATATTGTGCCGTTGAAGTCATTACTAATTAAAATGCCAACGCCAGTTCCCCAGGCACAGAAGAATCGTTATGAACGCTTGCATACGCCGCAGTTTTTTCGCAGTAATGCGCACCTTGATGATAGTCATCTTAAGCAAATTTTATTAGTTGATGATATTTACACGACCGGTCGAACCTTGTGGCATGCGCGCGATTGCTTGTATCATTGTGGTTTTCAAGGGCGAATTGATAGCTTTAGCTTAGGGCGTTAAGTCGTTATCTTTGTATCACATGGACTTTTATTTATAATTAAAAGTGTAAGGAAGTTACTTTAGAGAAGGGAGACTAAAGCTTATGTTAGATTACAATATACGTGGTGAAAACATCGAAATTACTGATGCAATTCGCAGTTATGTTGAAAAGAAAGTGAATAAACTCGATAAATACTTCGTTAATACCAAGATGAATGTGACTGCTCGGGTTAACTTACGAGTTTATCCTAATAAATCAGCAAAAGCTGAAGTCACTATTTTATTACCATATCTCTCATTAAGAGCTGAAGAAACATCTGATGATCTTTACAAGAGTATTGACTTAGTGATTGATAAGTTAGTACGGCAAATCCACAAGTTTAATACACGGATTAATCGTAAATCACGTGAAAAAGGAATTAATGACTTCAAGTTAACAATTCCTGATTCTGATTATGAAGAAGAAGCCGAAGATAATGGTAATGATGCCATGGAAGTTGTGCGGACTAAGCGCTTAGCTTTGAAGCCAATGAATAGTCAAGAAGCTATTTTACAAATGAACATGCTTGATCATAACTTCTTCATCTTTGAAGACACTGATACTAATGGTATTAGTATTGTGTACAAGCGGCGTGATGGTCGTTATGGTTTAATTGAAACTAATGATAATGATTAATAACTGATAATTAGGAAAAGAGCTTGTAGTAAATTTACTACAAGCTCTTTTTTGTTAGCTTGTTGACGATTATTATAAATGTTAAAATATATTGATATTATTTTTTTGTACGGAGAAAGGAATTTTTAATCAATGGCCAACTTTTTAAAGAAATGGATTGAAAATGATGCGCGTGAAGTAAAACGCATGGGCAAAATTGCCAATAAAGTTGAATCATATGAAGATGAATATGCAGCCTTAACTGATGAACAATTAAAGGCTAAGACACCTGAATTTAAGCAACGGCTTGCCAAAGGTGAAACATTAGACCAATTATTACCAGAAGCCTTTGCCACGGTTCGTGAAGCAGCTAAACGTGTTTTAGGCTTATTCCCATTCCGTGTGCAAATTATTGGTGGTATTACTTTACACGAAGGTAATATTGCTGAAATGCGGACTGGTGAAGGTAAGACTTTAACCGCAACCATGCCAGTATACCTTAATGCCTTAACTGGTAAAGGGGTACACGTTGTTACCGTTAACGAATACTTATCAACCCGTGACGCTACTGAAATGGGCGAATTGTATAAGTGGTTAGGATTAACTGTTGGCCTTAATTTAAATTCTAAAACTCCTGAAGAAAAACGGGCCGCTTATAATGCCGATATTACTTATTCAACTAATAGTGAATTAGGTTTCGACTATTTGCGGGATAACATGGTCGTTTACAAAGAACAAATGGTGCAACGCCCATTGAATTATGCCATTATCGACGAAGTTGACTCCATTTTAATTGATGAAGCCCGGACACCATTGATTATTTCTGGTCAAGCTGAAAAATCAACGAAGTTATACATTCGTGCTGATAAGTTTGCGAAGAAATTAAAAGAAAACGAAGATTTTAAGATTGATTGGCCAACTAAGACGGTTAGTTTGACTGAAGAAGGAATTACCAAGGCTGAAAAGATGTTTGGTTTAAACAACTTGTATGACGAAGGTAATTCTGCTTTAACTCATCACATCGATCAAGCATTGCGGGCTAACTTCATTATGCAACGGGATGTTGATTACGTGGTACAAGATGGTAAGGTTAATATTGTTGATCAATTTACTGGTCGTGTTATGGAAGGCCGGCGTTATTCTGATGGCCTTCACCAAGCCATTGAAGCTAAGGAAGGCGTTAAGATTGAAGATGAAACTTCAACCATGGCTAATATTACTTACCAAAACTACTTCCGGATGTACGATAAATTAGCAGGAATGACCGGAACAGCTAAGACCGAAGAAGAAGAATTCCGTGAAATTTACAACATGAACGTCATTACTATTCCAACCAATAAGCCAGTTATTCGGGTTGATTATCCTGACGTTTTGTATCCAACAATTGATAGTAAGTTTAAGGCTGTTACCCAAGAAATTAAGGAACGGCACGCCAAAGGACAACCAGTCTTAATTGGGACCGTTGCGGTTGAATCTTCAGAACGCTTATCTAACTTACTCGATAAGGAACATATTCCTCATTCTGTTTTGAATGCGAAGAACCACTTTAAAGAAGCGGAAATTATCATGAATGCTGGTCAACGTGGTGCCGTAACCATTGCGACGAACATGGCTGGTCGTGGTACCGATATTAAGTTAGGGCCTGGTGTTAAAGCCTTAGGTGGTTTAGCTGTTTTAGGAACTGAACGGCATGAATCACGGCGGATTGATAACCAGTTACGTGGTCGTGCGGGCCGGCAAGGTGATCCTGGTTTGACACGTTTCTACATGTCACTTGAAGATGACTTAATGAAACGGTTTGGTTCAGAACGGATTAAGGATTTCCTTGACCGGATGAACATCAGTGAAGCTGATTCTGTTATTGAAAGTAAAATGATTTCTAAACAAGTTGAATCAGCGCAAAAGCGGGTTGAAGGTAATAACTACGATGCTCGTAAGAATACTTTGCAATATGATGACGTAATGCGTGAACAACGTGAAGTTATTTACAAAGAACGGATGCAAATTATTAACAGCACTGAAGATTTGATGAAACCAGTTATTTTACCAATGATTCAACGGACAGTGCACCGGATTGTTAACTTGTATACCCAAGGTGATTCTAAGGATTGGAACTTACAAGCCATTTTGAACTTTGCATGGAGTAATATGGTTGGTGAAGATAAGTTACAATTGGATAACCTTAAAGGCTTAACTGCTGATGGTATTTACAACTTGTTAATGAGCTTTGTAGATGAAAACTATAAGCAAAAGCAACGGCAATTAGCTGACCCACAACAAATGCTTGAATTTGAAAAAGTAATTATTTTGCGGGTAGTTGATGAACACTGGACAGCGCACATTGATGCGATGGATCAATTGCGGCAATCAATTGGTTTACGTGGTTATGGACAAATGAATCCGTTAGTTGAATACCAAGAAGAAGGCTTCCGGATGTTTGAAGAAATGATTGCTGATATTGATTTTGGCGTAACACGTTTGTTTATGAAAGCACAAATTCGGCAAAATATTCGTCGTTAATTGTTTTTATGATATTGTAATAAAGAAGATTGTGACTTTTGCCACAATCTTCTTCTATCTCAGGAGGAAAATATGGAAATTAGTGAAGCTAAACATGCTTTAGCAGCTTGCATGCAAAAAATAAATCAATTTAGGGGGTCTCTTTGACCTCGATGCCCTTAAAGAAAGCATTGCCATTAATGAAAATAAAATGGCCGCACCTGGTTTTTGGGATGATCAACAACAAGCGCAAAAACTAATTGATGCTAACAATGCTTTAAAACAAAAGTATGATGCTTTTCAAAATTTGCAAAATCAAGGTGAAGACTTGCAAGTTAGTTTGGAATTATTGCAAGAAGAACCTGATGATGAAATGATGCATGATTTTGAAACAGATTTAAGTAAGTTGCAAGATGAATTAAAGAAGTACGAAATGCAACAATTACTTAATGGTCCTTATGACAGTCATAATGCTATTATGGAAATTCATCCAGGGGCTGGTGGTACCGAATCCCAAGACTGGGGTGAAACCATGTTACGAATGTACACACGCTGGGCCCAACAACACCAATTACAAGTTGAAGTAGTTGATTATCAAGCCGGTGAAGAAGCAGGTTTGAAGAGTGTGACCTTAATGATTAAGGGCCATAACGCATACGGGTTATTGCGCTCTGAAAAAGGCGTGCATCGTTTTGTGCGGATTTCACCGTTTGATGCGGCTGGTCGGCGGCATACATCATTTGTTTCAATTGATGTAATGCCAGAATTGGATGATTCGATTAATATTGAAATTCGTCCTGAAGATTTACGGATTGATGTTTTTCGTTCTAGTGGTGCGGGCGGTCAGCATATTAACAAGACATCTTCCGCAGTTCGTATTACCCATATTCCTACGGGAATTGTAACAAGTTCACAGGCACAACGCTCGCAATTGCAAAACCGGCAAACAGCGTTAAACATGTTAAAGGCTAAGTTATACCAACGTGAATTGGAAGCCAAGGCTAAAGAAAAGGCAGCTATTAAAGGCGAAGCTGTTGAAAATGGTTGGGGCTCCCAAATTCGTTCATATGTTTTCCATCCTTACACTTTGGTTAAGGATCATCGGACTGGTTATGAAACACATAATGGCCAAGCCGTTTTAGATGGTGATCTTGATCCATTTATTAATGCTTATTTGCAATGGCAACTCAGTCAGAAGAATCCTAATTAACTTTCATGATATACTTTAGTTAATTAATTATGTGTAGGAGCTAAAGATGAGTACAGGGATTATTTGGTGGCAACCCGCATTATGGATTGGTATCGCGGTTGCTTGTTATTGGGCTTATCATCGTGTTAAAACAGAACGGCACTATTTTTATAGTGCTTTACAATCACATTGGCCTGAAATGAAACGGTTTTGGTGGCCAAGTATTTTAATTGGAATTGGGTTATCAATTTTAACCTTAGTAAGTGGTATCTTATTGCCTGCTCGTTGGGTAATGTGGGTTGAAATTTTTATTAGCATTGGCTTATTGTTAAGCTTTATTAGTTACCGTTTGGATATTTGGTTACTAATTACAACAATGATTTATGCTTTTACTACTAAAAATGATTTGCATACCATTGTAATAGCATTAATCTTATGTGCGCTTGTGAGTGTCATTGGGGCAGCGTTATTACACTGGTTACCAACAAGTGCCTATTCACCAGAATTATTACGCACCCATCGTGGTAAATTAACGAGTGCTTATCGCTTACGGCAGTTTTACTTTGTACCGCTTTTTATTTTTATTCCAGGTGATTGGTTACATGTGCATCTCTGGTTAATGGGCAGTACCCAGCATGTTACGGTGATGATGGTGCCATTAATCTTTGGTTTTACCCAATTAGTTAAACGGCAATTGCCAATTACTAGTCGCGAACGCATGATTACCATGCAAATTATCCAAGCAACATTATGCTTAGTCGTAAGTAGTTTATGCTGGTGGCAACCACGGCACTTAGTAATGTGGTGTGTTCTTTTGGTAATTGCGATGTTAGTAATTTGGAGTATTTTTGGTTACTTTGATAAACGTGGTGATTTACGCTTTAACCAAGTGCCAAATGGCATCCGGGTAATTGATGTATTACCACATACACCAGCGGCCAAAATGGATTTGCATATTGGCGATGTCATTATTTCATGTAATCAAGTGCCCGTGACGAGTGAAGAAGAATTTTATTATGCCTTACAAAAAAGTCCGACATTCTGTCATTTGCGTGTTCAAGACCAAGCCGGCGAATATCGGATTCTTGAATCAGCTATTTTTAATGATTCACCATATGAAATTGGTGTAGTTACATTCAAGTAGGTGGAAATTATGAAGAAAATTTTAGTTGTTGATGATGAACCAGCAATTGTTACTTTACTTAAATATAATTTAGAAAAAGAACAATATGATGTTGATGTCGCTTATGATGGCGAAACTGCTTATCAAAAAGCGAGTGATCGGCATTACGATTTTATTATTCTTGATTTAATGTTGCCTAAGTTAGATGGTTTGGAAGTAACCAAACGACTTCGTGCTGACCGTAATAAAACGCCAATTATGATTTTAACGGCTAAAGATAGTGAAACTGATAAGATTGTTGGTTTAGAATTAGGCGCTGATGATTATGTTACTAAGCCATTTAGTCCGCGCGAAATTATTGCCCGGATTAAGGCAATTGCGCGCCGTGTCAATGATGATGATCATCATAGTACTTCATCTAAAATTGTCGTTGGTGATATTACGATTGATACCGTTAATTATCGCGTTAATATTAACGATACGCGGGTTCAACTCACTCCTAAGGAATTTGAATTATTAGTTTACCTTGCTAAACATGCTGGTAAAACATTAAGTCGTGAAAGTTTGTTAAATGGCGTATGGGGTTTTGAATATCCGGCTGAAACCCGCATGGTTGATATTCAAATTAGTCACTTACGCGATAAAATCGAAAAAGATCCCAAACATCCACAATATCTAAAGACAATTCGTGGATTTGGATACCAATTTGAGGCACCAACTGATGAACAATAAACGTCACCAACGTAAATATTTAATTTTAACGTTAATCATTTTAAGTGTAATTACGCTGGGTTGTATTTTAATAAGATGGCAAAAACCTTACTGGGATTCAATTAATATTACTTTATTAGTTGTTTTGGGCGCATTATGGTTAAGCTATATTATTTGGCTGTTATATCATTATTGTCATTTACTGCAGACTTTGAATGCTATTGCGGCTACGATTCAAAAAAATCGCCATAATGATAAAACAGCACCCATGTTAGTTGAACCACATAATGTTCTTGCCCCATTAATTACGGAAATTAATCATTTAAATGAAAATCGTGAAGCCTTACAAGAAAAGGTAAGTTTACGCCAAGCTAGTTTTAATGGCCTAATTGATCACTTACCATCAGGAGTAATGGTGATTAGTAGTGATCGTGACATTGTTTTGCACAATGAATCACTGGTAGGGATGTTGGGGCGGACTAAAATTACTGATGGTTGTCCCTATATTGATGTGGTCAAGACATATGCTTTGAGTCGGATGATTGAACATACTTTTCGCCATCATAAGAGTCACCATAAGGAAATTCAATTAGTGCAAGGTAATGAAAGTTATGTTGATGCTAATGTGGTGGAATTACAAACGCCACGTGGTAAACAACAAGTATTAGTCATTTTGTACGATTTAACGTCCATTCGCCGTGTTGAACAAATGCAATTAGACTTTGTTAGCAACGTTTCCCATGAATTAAAAACACCAGTAACAGCCATTAATGGCTTTGCCGAAACTTTACTTGATGGGGCGAAAGATGATCCGCAAACCAATGAACAGTTTATTAAGATTATCTTTGATGAAAGTAAACGTCTTGAACAGTTAATTCAAGATATTTTGGCATTATCACGCTTGGATAATAATCGTGATAATAGTGTTAAACAAATTCAAGTGCTTGATTTAATCCAGGAAGCCCAAAAACTATTGGCCCAACAAATTGCCAAGCGTCATATTACTGTGCATCTTGATGTTCCGGCAACTGCAACCATAACCACCGATCCAGTTAAATTTGATCAGATTGTTAAAAACCTGTTAGCCAATGCGATTTTCTATAATCATGAAAATGGGCAAGTGTGGGTCCGGTGGCATGATGATGGTAATCAAGTAACATTACAGGTTCAAGATACTGGCATTGGCATTGCTGAAGATATGCAAAAGCGTATTTTTGAGCGCTTTTATCGGGTTGATCCATCACGGAGTAAGAATAGTGGTGGTACCGGCTTAGGTTTATCAATCGTTAAGGAAATTACTGAAAGCCTTGGTGGCCAAGTAAGTTTACAGTCACAATTAGGGGTTGGTAGTACTTTTACGATTACTTTGCCTAAGACTGAAACTAATATTAGTAAATAATAAAAAAATCGTTAAATTAACCTAATAATTTAACGATTTTTTTATTATTTACGTGGCATTTACATTATTAGTGTAAAGTCTTTACACTAATACGTTAAATTTAAATTAATAACTAAAATGGAGATTTTTGCTATGAAGAAAGTATTTTATACCATTGGTGGTGTATTAGTACTTGGTCTAATTTTAATTTATTGTAAAGTAACGGCTGGTAAACCGGCTGAATCAATTACTATTGTTGGTTCAACGGCGTTACAACCCCTCGTTGAAGAAGCAAGTGAGCAATATTGTCAAAGTCATCCTAATACATTTATTAATGTTCAAGGTGGTGGTACTGGTACTGGTTTGAGTCAAATCCAGGAAGGTGCTGTTGATGTCGGTGATTCTGATTTATTTGCCGAAGATAAGAAGAACATTGATCCTCATAAAATTGTTGATCATAAGATTGCGGTGGTAGGAATAACGCCGATTGTTAATAAAGATGTTGGTGTTAGTGATATTTCCATGCGTGATTTAGCAAAGATATTTACGGGTGAAATTACTAACTGGCGCCAAGTTGGTGGCCATGATATTCCGATTGTTCTTGTTAACCGGGCAAATGGTAGTGGGACACGGAGTGTTTTTGAACAAATTGTGTTAAAAGGGCGCCAATCTAAGCAAGCGCAAGAGCAAGACTCATCCGGGATGGTGCGCCAAATTGTGGCTGCTACGCCTGGTGCAATTAGTTATATGGCTTTTTCATATGTTAATAATACGGTTCGTTCCTTACATATCAATCATGTTGCCCCAACGGATGCGAATGTCATTACTAATCAGTGGCCAATTTGGTCATACGAACATATGTATACCCAAAAACAAACGAAGCCATTAACCAATAAATTTATTGATTATATGTTAAGTGCGCATGTGCAGAAGACGTTGGTTAAACAATTAGGTTACATTCCAATTGATGAAATGAAAGTACAACGGAATGCAGCTGGTGAAGTAACAGCACAATAGGTGAAACTTTATGAATGATAAGATAAAAGCAAAATTATTAAAAAAATCGCGTGCCGCACGCGCTGAACAACGCGGTAAGTTTTTAAGTACTTTTTGTATTGTAGTAATAATGGCAATTGTCGTTGCCATTTTTGGTTTTATTGCTAGCCATGGGATTGCGACATTTACGGTTAATAAGGTTAATCTCTTTGATTTCTTATTTAAGAGTAATTGGAATCCTAGTGTAATGCACCATGGGCGACCTGAAGTTGGTGCCTTACCAATGATTATTGGTTCATTTGGTGTTACCTTCTTAGCTATTTTTTTAGCGACCCCATTGGCGATTGGTGCGGCTATTTTTATGACTGAAATTTCACCTAAGTGGGGTAGTCGCATTTTACAACCAGTTATTGAGTTATTAGTTGGTATTCCATCCGTTGTTTATGGTTTTATTGGTTTAACGTTAGTTGTGCCAATTATTCGCCATATTTTCGGTGGGACTGGTTTTGGGATTTTAGCCGGAACATTTGTTTTATTTGTCATGATTTTACCAACAGAAACCGCGATGACGGTTGATGCGTTACGCGCAGTGCCACGGCATTATCGTGAAGCTTCATTAGCCTTAGGTGCAACACGTTGGCAAACAATTTATAAAGTAGTTTTACGTGCTGCTACTCCTGGCATTTTAACTGGCGTAGTAATGGGGATGGCACGGGCCTTTGGTGAAGCATTAGCGGTTCAAATGGTAATTGGTAATGCGGCATTGTTACCACAAAACCTGATTTCACCGGCTTCAACATTAACTAGTGTCTTGACGATGGGGATTGGTAATACAGTGTTAGGATCAGCAGCTAATAATGCTTTATGGTCATTGGCCTTATTGTTATTAATTATTTCATTGTTATTTAACTTAATTATTCGTTGGATTGGACATAAAGGAGAAATGAAATAATGAATGCAAAACGATGGGATAAAATTGCGATTGCAACTTTATATGCGATTGCTGGAATCATTATTATGATTTTGGCCACGTTATTAATTTATATTTTGGTACAAGGCTTACCACATGTTAGTTGGCACTTTTTAACTAGTCCTTCAAAGGCATTTCAAAGCGGCGGTGGGATTAGTGCCCAATTGTTTAATTCATTTTACTTGTTAGTATTATCAATGATTATCTCAATTCCTTTAGCACTTGGTGCCGGAATTTGGTTATCTGAATATGCTCCTCACAATTGGATTACGAGTGTGATTCGGACAACGATTGAAATTTTAAGCTCATTACCATCAATTGTGGTGGGTTTATTTGGTTTCTTAGTTTTCGTTGTGCAATGCCATATTGGTTTTTCAATTCTTTCCGGTGCATTAGCCTTAACAATTTTTAACTTGCCATTATTAACACGTAATATTGAAGATGCACTAAGCAGTGTATCAGCTTCGCAACGTGAAGCGGGCTTAGCCTTAGGCTTATCACGGTGGGAAACAATTATTCATGTTATTATTCCGGCAGCCTTACCAGGCATTTTAACAGGGATTATTCTATGTGCGGGCCGTGTCTTTGGTGAAGCTGCGGCGTTAATTTTTACTGCTGGACAATCAGCACCACCATTAGACTTTACTAATTGGAATCCATTCAAAATTACTAGTCCTCTTAATCCAATGCGGCCTGCAGAAACTTTGGCCGTCCATATTTGGAAGATTAATGCTGAAGGAATTATGCCAGATGCTGAAGCTGTATCAGCTGGTTCATCAGCCGTGTTAATTTTAGCCGTGTTGATTTTTAACTTATTAGCGCATTGGATTGGCAACCGGATTTATCGTAAAATGACAGCGAAGTAATGAGGATTATTATGGAAAAAGAACAACCACAAACATATATTAATGACTTATCACAAACTAATTACGAAATTGCCTTAGCCACTGAACATTTACGGGTGTTTTATGGTGATAAGGAAGCCTTACATGACGTTTCGATTAAGTTTCCGCGTTATCATATTTCAGCGTTAATTGGGCCTTCTGGTTCAGGTAAATCAACATATTTACGCTCGTTAAACCGCATGAATGATACCGTTAGTGGCGCCCGTGTAACGGGTAAGATTATTTATCGTGATTTAGATGTTAATTCTGATCAAGTTGATGTGTATGAATTACGGCGACATATTGGCATGGTTTTTCAACGCCCTAATCCGTTTAGCAAATCAATTTATGATAATATTACCTTTGCCTTAAAACAACATGGTCAACATGACAAGGCTTATCTTGATCATATTGTTGAAAAAACCTTGCGCCAAGCGGCATTATGGGATCAGGTTAAGGATGATTTATATCAAAGTGCCTTGGCTTTATCTGGGGGACAACAACAACGGTTATGTATTGCCCGGGCAATCGCAATGCAACCGGATATTTTGTTGATGGATGAACCAACGAGTGCGTTAGATCCAATTTCAACCACCCAGGTTGAAGAAACAATGGTATCTTTAAAAGATAAATACACGATTATTATTGTGACACATAACATGCAGCAGGCTAGTCGAGTTAGTGATTATACTGCCTTTTTCAATCAAGGTCATGCAATTGAATTTGACGAAACTAAACGTATTTTTACTAATCCCCATGTGCAACTGACTGAAGATTATGTCTCTGGACATTTTGGTTAAGGAGTGATTATTATATGGAAAACCAACCAATCATTACAGCAAGTGATGTTCATTTATCATATGGTGATTTTGAAGCCTTACATGGGATTAGTTTAGCTTTTCCACGTAATGAAATTACTGCTTTAATTGGCCCATCTGGTTGTGGTAAATCAACTTTTTTGCGTACTTTAAACCGGATGAATGATTTAATTCCTGATGTTAAAATTACCGGTACAATTAAGAAAGATGGTCATGATATTTATGCACCAAATGTTGATGTGACCCAATTACGGAAGGATGTTGGCATGGTCTTTCAACAACCCAACCCATTTCCATTTTCAGTTTATGATAATGTTGTTTATGGTTTGCGCTTGGCTGGTGTCCGTGACCGGCAAGTACTAGATGAAGCTGTCGAAACCAGTTTGAAACAAGCGGCGGTTTGGGATGATGTGAAGGATAAATTATATAAATCTGCACTTGCTCTTTCTGGTGGGCAACAGCAACGGGTATGTATTGCCCGGGTATTAGCAGTTAAGCCCGAAGTAATTTTAATGGATGAACCAACGAGTGCGTTGGATCCAATTTCAAGTGGTAAAGTTGAAGATATTCTAGTAGAATTACGTAACGAATATACGATTATTATCGTGACACATAATATGCAACAAGCATCGCGGATTTCTGATCGTACGGCTTTCTTTTTGCAAGGAAATATGATTGAATGTGATAAGACCAAGCAAATGTTCTTAAATCCACGTGAACAAGCAACTGAGGATTATTTATCAGGACGTTTTGGTTAATCGGGGTTAAGGAGGAAATGTAATGCGCAAGTTGGTAAATGAGTTAAACGATTTGCATATTCACTTCTCAGAAATGGGCATGATGGTTAATGAAGCAATTAATAAGGCCGTTGAGGCATTTATTAACCATGATAAAATTTTGGCTAAACAGGTAATTACTGCTGATGAACAAATTAACCAGCGAGAAACTGATTTAGAAAAACATAGTTTGGAATTAATTGCTTTACAACAACCAGTAACTTCTAATTTACGTGATATTATCACGATTATGAAGGTTAGCAATAATCTAGAACGAATTGGTGATCACGCTGCTAGTATTGCCCGGATAACGATTCACGTGAAGGGCTTGCAGCGGGTTCCTGATATTGAACAAGATATTGCAACTACCGCCCAAATTGTCAAAAAAATGATGACTGATTCACTAGATGCATACTTGCAGCAGAATGAATTATTAGCACGGCAAATTGCTAAAACCGATGCACAAGTTAATCAACATGTGCATACGATTTACAAAAAATGTATTGCAGTTATGCAAAATAATCAACAAGCGGTAATTGGCACCATGGATTATTCGCTAGTAGCTAATTATTTAGAGCGAATTGGTGATTATATTACTAATATTTGCGAATGGATCGTTTATTTAAGAACGGGTAAACTTTTAGAATTACAATCAGGTTCACATGATGAATATTTAGTTTAATTAAAAAGCGCCTTAAAATTTTATAAACAATTTGTTTAAAAAATTCCAAGGTGCTTTTTCTTTATAAAATAAATAAAGATATTATTATGCATAGAACGAGGTAGAAAATGTATTTTTGGCGACGAATTTTTCTTAATATGTTTTTATTTTTAGCCCTTGCTGGTTTATTACCGTCAATGTTTTATATTTCTAGTATTTGGATTGCGTTAGGAGCGAGTGTTGTTTTAGCATTATTTGATATGTTAATTAAACCGATTTTGTCATTTTTATCATTTCCAATTACATTATTAACGTTAGGGTTATTTGGTATTGTAATTAATGCGGTGATGCTCGAGTTAACATCATTTTTTATGAATACCTTTATTAGTGCGCACAGTTTTACATTTAGTAATTTTGGGGCCACAATGTTAGTTGCCATTTTATTATCATTTGCGAATAGTGTTATTATTGGTCACTTTACTGATCGAATTTAAAAATAAGGAAGTAATCTAATGGTTAAAAAAGTTAGCGTTAGTGAATTAGTCAAAGCAACGCATTTACAAGTTTTTGCTGGTAAAGATCAACTAGATAAGCGTTATATTACTGTTAGTGATGTTTCCCGGCCTGGCTTGGAGTTAATTGGTTATTTTGATTATTATCCACATGAACGTATCCAAATCTTTGGATTAACTGAAATTTCTTATTTAAAAAATAAAATGAGCCATTTAGAACGGCAAAATGTGCTTAACCGTATGTGTGAAGCTGATACACCAGCTTTATTGGTTTCTCGTAAGTTGGATATTCCGCAGGAAATGTTTGTAGCCGCTGCTAAGGCTAATATTCCGGTATTAGGTTCACCATTAATGACTACGCGTTTGGCCAGTGTGCTTACTGAATATCTTGAAAGTCGGCTAGCCCAACGGCGGTCACTCCATGGTGTGTTAGTTGATATTTATGGTTTAGGGGTATTAATTACTGGTGACTCTGGAATTGGTAAAAGTGAAACTGCCCTGGAATTAGTTAAGCGTGGTCACCGTTTGATTGCGGATGACCGGGTTGATATTTATCAACAAAATGAAAATACCCTTGTTGGTGAAGCCCCCATGATTTTGCAGCATTTATTAGAAATTCGTGGGATTGGGATTATTGATGTCATGAATTTATTTGGTGCGGGTGCTGTCCGGGAAAAATCAGAAATCTCACTAATTGTGCATTTAGTTAACTGGTCACCAGCACAAACTTTTGATCGGTTAGGAACTGATGAAGCAACGCAACAATTATTTGATGTTGAAGTACCTAAAATTACAATTCCAGTTAAGGTTGGCCGTGACTTAGCTACTATCATCGAAGTTGCAGCAATGAACTTCCGTGCCAAACGGATGGGCTTTGATGCAACTAAGCAGTTTGAAGAAAATCTAACGAAATTAATTATGCAAAATGAAAAAAATGATGATTAAAGGAGATCTTAATCTTGCTATTAGGCGTTCTTAATCCCATCGCTTGGCAATTTGGTGGGCTTGAAATTCATTGGTATGGCATCATTATTGCATGTGGTGTATTATTAGCAACATATTTAGCAGTTAAAGAAGCACAACGCCGTAATATTTCTGAAGATACAATTTTAGATTTAATTTTATGGGCATTGCCATTTTCATTAATTGGAGCACGTCTTTATTATGTAGTCTTTCAATGGCCATATTACGCAGCTCATCCTGACCAAATTATTCAAATTTGGCATGGGGGGATTGCGATTTATGGTGGATTAATTGCAGCGGCAATCGTTTTTATTGTTTACTGTCATTATCATCACTTACCAATTTGGTTGATTTTAGATATTGCCGCACCGGCCGTTGTAATCGCCCAAGCAATTGGTCGTTGGGGTAATTTTATGAACCAGGAAGCTTATGGAACTATTACTACTTATGCTTATTTACACAGTTTTCACTTACCACATGTTGTGATTGCCCAAATGTTTATTAATGGTGCTTACCGGCAACCAACATTCTTATATGAATCAATTTGGAATGTAATTGGCTTTGTTTTAATTATGACAATTCGCCATAATCCGCATTGGTTTAAGCAAGGTGAAATCTTCTTAAGTTACGTGATGTGGTATTCATTTGCGCGGTTCTTTATTGAAGGCATGCGGACCGATTCATTAATGATTGGTAATTTCTTACGTGTTTCGCAAATTTTAAGTGTCGTTTTCTTTGTTGGTGCAATAATCATTTTGGTAATAAGACGGCGGCAAAATAATTTACAATGGTACCTAGATGGTAATCCTGTGATGAGGAGTGATAACAATGAGTAAGGAATATGATGTAATTGTCATTGGTGCTGGTCCTGGGGGGATGACAGCTACTTTATATGCATCCCGGGCTAATTTATCAGTATTAATGTTGGACCGTGGTATCTATGGTGGGCAAATGAATAATACCGCTGAAGTTGAAAACTACACTGGTTTTTCATCTATTCTTGGTCCTGATTTGGGACAGAAGATGTATGATAGTGCAATGCGTTTTGGCGCTGATTTTAAATATGGTAATACTGAAAAAATTATTGATAATGGTACTTTAAAGCATGTTGTTACTGATGATGGTGAATATGATGCCAAGGTTGTGATTATTGCGACTGGTTCAGAACACCGTAAGTTAAATGTGCCTGGTGAAGAAAAATATAATGGTCGTGGTGTATCTTATTGTGCCGTTTGCGATGGTGCCTTCTTTAAAAACCAAACGGTAGCGGTGATTGGTGGCGGTGACTCTGCCGTTGAAGAAGGTTTATACTTGGCTAACTTAGCTAAAGAAGTCATTGTAATTCACCGGCGTGACCAATTACGAGCCCAGAAGATTTTACAAAAACGCGCCTTCGCTAATGATAAAATGCGGTTTATTTGGAATGCTCAAGTCGAAAGTATTGAAGGCGATGATCAGGGCGTAACTGGTGTGCATTATCGTGATAAAGTTACTGATGAACAACATACGTTACCAGCCAATGGCACCTTTATCTATGTTGGTTTACAACCAATGAATGAAGCCTTTCAAGACCTAGATATTTGTGATGAAAAGGGCTGGGTAATTACTAATGAACGAATGGCTACTAGTCATCCTGGTATCTTTGCGATTGGTGATATTCGTGCTAGCAGTATTCGCCAAATTGCTACAGCAGTTGGTGATGGTAGTATTGCGGGTCAAGAAGCCTTTAATTATATTCAAAGTTTAAATGATTAATAAGGGAAGGACTGGTTTTACCAGTTCTTTTTTAGTTGTATAAAAAAACTAATTATTAGTATAATAGCAATTGTAATAGTTTTTTCATGAGGAGGAAAAACTTTTGACTTGGCAAGAAAATTATCAAAATTGGTTAAAACAACCAGATTTAGATATTAATTTAAAACATGAATTAGCTCAAATGAGCAATGACCAAACTAAATTAGCAGAAAGTTTTAGTAAACCAATGGCCTTTGGAACTGCCGGAATGCGTGGCACAATGGGTCCTGGTATTAATAACATGAATATCTATACTGTGCGGCAAGCTACTGAAGGATTAGCACGGTTTATGGATACTTTAGATGCTGATACAAAGAAACGTGGCGTCGCAATTAGTTTTGACTCACGTTATCATTCTAAAGAATTTGCTCATGAAGCTGCCCGTGTATTAGGTTTTCATAATATTCCAACTTATATTTTTGATGATATGCGGCCAACTCCTGAATTATCATTCACAGTACGGCACTTACATACTTATGCTGGTATTATGATTACGGCAAGTCATAATCCTAAGCAATACAATGGTTATAAGATTTATGGTCCTGATGGTGGTCAAATGCCACCAAAGGAATCTGACATGATTACTAAGTATGTCCGTAGTGTTACTGATTTATTTGCAATTAAAGTTGCTGATGAACAAACACTCCGTGAACAACATGTCATGACCATGATTGGTGAAAATGTTGACCAAGCTTATTTGCAAGCTGTTAAGACAGTAACAATTGATCAAGAATTAGTTGATACTGTTGGTAAAAATATGAAATTAATCTACACACCATTACATGGTACTGGTAAAGTTTTAGGTGAACGGGCTTTACGGAATGCTGGTTTTGAAGACTTCACAATGGTTCCTGAACAAGCCATTGCTGATCCTGAATTTGCGACCGTGCCATTTCCTAATCCTGAATTTCCACAAGCATTTGATATGGCAATTGCCTTAGGTAAAAAGGAAGGTGCTGATTTATTAGTTGCTACTGACCCTGATGCTGACCGGTTAGGTGCCGCTGTTCGCCAACCAAATGGTGAATACCAATTATTAACTGGTAACCAAATTGCCGCTTTGTTATTAAACTACATTTTAGCAGCACGGCAACATGCGCATACTTTGTCAGCTAATGGTGCAGTTGTAAAATCAATCGTTTCTACTGAATTAGCAACTAAGATTGCTGATGATTATCATATTACGATGATTAATGTTGAAACTGGTTTTAAGTTTATTGCTGAACAAATTAAGAACTTTGAAGCAACAGGTGATCATACTTTCTTATTTGGTTTTGAAGAAAGTTATGGTTACTTAATTAAACCATTTGTTCGTGATAAGGATGCTATTCAATCAATGGTACTTTTGGCTGAAGTTGCGGCTTATTACAAACGGCAAGGCAAGACATTATATGATGGCATTCAAGCCTTATATGCTAAGTATGGTTACTTTGCTGAAAAGACAACTGCCATTGAATTTGATGGTTTAGATGGTGCTGATAAGATGAACCGGTTAATGACACACTTCCGGGAAGCTAACCCTGAATCATTTGCTGGTTATAAAGTAATGTCAGTAATGGACTTACAAGCCCAAACGATTACTTATCTTGAAGATGGTCACAGTGTTGATGTTGATTTACCAGAATCTAACGTTTTGAAGTACCAATTAGAAAATGAAACCTGGATTGCGATTCGGCCATCTGGTACTGAACCAAAAGTTAAGTTCTATGTTGGTACCAGTGCACCAACTGCTCAAGCCGCTCAAGATAAGTTGACAGCATTTGAAAATGACTTGCATACTTTTATTGAAGATGCTCAATAATTAAGTAATGTAATTGTAATTAGATATTTGAAGTAGAAAAGAGTTTGCCATGCAAACTCTTTTCGCATATAGTCGTAAATTTTTTAAGGAGTAAAAATGACAAATCCATCAAAATTTGAATTAGTTGCCCCTTATAAACCGGCTGGTGATCAACCACAAGCAATTAAAAAATTAACCGCTGGTTTTAAGGCCGGCAAGAAGGAACAAATTTTATTAGGCGCAACGGGAACTGGTAAAACTTTTACCATGGCGAATATTATTGCTAATTTAAACCGGCCAACGTTAATTTTGTCACATAACAAAACGCTTGCTGGGCAACTATATAGTGAATTTAAAGAATTCTTTCCTCATAATGCGGTTGAATACTTTGTAAGTTATTATGATTACTTCCAACCAGAAGCCTATGTGCCTTCAAGTGATACTTATATTGAGAAGGACTCAAGTATTAATGATGAAATTGATAAGTTACGGCATGGTGCTACTAGTGCTTTGTTAGAACGGCGGGATGTCATTGTAGTAGCTTCTGTTTCCAGTATTTATGGCTTGGGTGATCCAGAACAATATCGTAAACACACGATTGCACTTCATGTCGGTCAAGAAATGGATCGTGATGAATTGTTACGGCGGTTAGTTGATATTCAGTTTGACCGGAATGATTTTGATTTTCAACGTGGTCATTTCCGGGTACGTGGTGATGTGGTTGAAATTTTTCCAGCTTCACAAGATGAACATGCGATTCGCGTTGAGTTTTTTGGCGATGAAATTGACCAAATTAGTGAAATTGATTCATTAACGGGTGAAGTGATTGGTAAGCGTCAACAAGTAACGATTTTTCCAGCTACACACTTTATGGTGGGTGAACACCAAATGGAACGTGCTTTACGGAGTATTAAGCAGGAATTAGATGAACGCCTCAAAGAACTCCGTGCACAAAATAAATTAGTGGAAGCCCAACGCTTGGAACAACGGACTAACTATGATATTGAAATGATGCGTGAAATGGGCTATACCTCTGGTATTGAAAACTATTCACGCCATTTGGATGGTCGGGCACCAGGCGAACCACCACATACTTTGCTTGATTTCTTCCCTAAAGATACCATTATCATGGTTGATGAATCACATGTTACCATGCCACAAATTCGGGGGATGTATAACGGTGATACGGCGCGTAAACAAATGTTAATTGATTATGGTTTTCGTTTGCCAAGTGCTTTAGATAATCGTCCTTTAAAAATTGATGAATTTGAACAACATGTTAACCAGATTCTTTATGTTTCTGCAACCCCTGGTCCCTATGAATTAGACCGGGTACCCAAGGATGATATTGCTGAACAAATCATTCGGCCAACCGGATTATTAGATCCTAAAATTGAAGTGCGGCCAAGTATGGGACAAATGGATGATTTGGTTGGTGAAATTAACAAACGGATTAAACGCCATGAACGGGTCTTCGTAACGACCTTAACTAAGAAAATGGCCGAAGATTTAACAGAATATCTTAAGGAATTAGGTATTAAAGTTCGTTACTTGCATAGTGATATTAAAACCCTTGAACGGACGAAGATTATTCATGACTTACGGGTTGGTAAGTTTGATGTCTTAGTTGGGATTAATTTATTACGTGAAGGTATTGATGTACCTGAAGTTTCATTAATTGCGATTTTGGATGCTGATAAGGAAGGCTTTTTACGGGCAGAACGTTCATTAATTCAAACAATTGGCCGGGCTTCGCGGAATGCCCATGGTGAGGTCATTATGTATGCTGATAAGATGACAGATTCGATGCGGGCTGCTATTAAAGAAACTAAGCGGCGTCGGATGATTCAAGAGGCTTACAATAAGAAGCACCACATTGTTCCGAAAACAATTATCAAACCAATTCGTGATAATATTAGTGCTTTTCAAAAGGAAAATACCGAAACTCCAGAGCAAAAGCATCTTGATGAAATTGATTACAAGCACTTAAGCAAGCAAGAACGGCAAGATTTAATTGCCCGGTTGACTGAAGAAATGAAAGCTGCTGCTAAAAAGCTTGATTTTGAACATGCAGCAACGTTGCGTGATACAATTCTTGAATTAAAAGCTGATAAATAACGAGGTTAGTGAGTAATTATGAAAAATGATCAAATTGTTATTCATGGTGCACGAACCCATAATTTAAAAAACATTGATGTAACTATTCCGAAGCACAAACTAGTTGTCATTACTGGTTTGTCTGGTTCCGGTAAAAGTTCATTAGCTTTTGACACGATTTATGCTGAAGGACAACGGCGTTATGTGGAAAGCTTATCCGCTTATGCGCGGCAATTTTTAGGACAAATGGATAAACCAGATGTTGATTCAATTGATGGTCTAAGTCCAGCAATTTCAATTGATCAAAAGACAACTTCGCATAATCCCCGGTCAACAGTGGGCACGGTAACCGAAATTAATGATTACTTACGGTTGTTATGGGCCCGGGTTGGCACACCAATTTGTCCGAATGATGGGACACCCATTACTAGTCAATCAGTTGATCAAATGGCTGATCAGGTAATGAATTTACCCGAACGGACGAAGATTCAGATTTTAGCCCCAGTAGTCCGTGGCAAGAAGGGACAACATAAGCAAGTCATTGCCAAAGCTAAACGTGAAGGTTATGTCCGTGTTCAAATTGATGGCACAACTTATAACGTTGATGATGAAATTAATCTTAATAAAAATAAGAAGCATGATGTTGCGATTGTTGTTGACCGTTTAATTGTGAAGGATAGTATCCGTTCACGGTTATTTGATTCCTTAGAAACAGCCTTACGATTAACAGATGGTTATGCAAGTGTTGATGTGATTGGTGGCGAACCACTATTATTTTCAGAACATTATGCTTGCCCCTTGTGCGGCTTCACAATTGGTGAATTAGAACCACGGTTATTTTCATTTAATGCGCCATTTGGAGCTTGCCCTGAATGTGATGGGCTTGGTGTAAAGTTAGCGGTTGATGAATCACTCGTTATTCCTGATCCGACGAAGAGTTTACGCCAAGGTGCCATTGATCCATGGAATTCAACGACTTCAGAATATTATCCAACGATGCTGATGCAAGCTGCGCAAGCTTTTAAGATTGATGTTGATCAACCATTTAAGGATTTAACAAGTGAACAACAGCAATTAATTTTATATGGTTCCGGTACACAAACCTTTCATTTTCATTTTAATAGTGAATTTGGCTTGCGTGATACGGATGAACCGTTTGAAGGCGTGATTCCTAATGTGAAACGGCGTTATCATATGGCGCGGACAGTTTTAGGAAGAACAAAGATGCGCCGTTACATGACAGAATTACCATGCCCAGTTTGTCATGGCAAACGGTTAAACATTAAGGCGTTAGCAGTTAAAATTGCGGGTCAAGATATTGCAACTGTTTCTGATTATGCCATTAAAGATGCACTTACTTTCTTTAAGAATTTACATTTTACTGGTCAAAAAGCAGTGATTGCCAAACCAATTATTAAGGAAGTTTGTGATCGTTTGCAGTTTTTGATTAATGTTGGCCTTGATTACTTAACGTTAAGTCGTTCAGCAGGCACATTATCTGGTGGCGAAGCCCAACGTATTCGGTTAGCTACCCAAATTGGGGCTAACTTATCAGGTGTGTTGTATGTATTAGATGAACCGTCAATTGGTTTACACCAACGTGATAATGACCGGTTATTGCATTCGTTACAACAAATGCGTGATTTGGGTAATACTTTGATTGTAGTTGAACATGATGAGGATACAATGCGCCAGGCTGATTATTTAATTGATATTGGTCCAGGTGCTGGTGAATTAGGTGGTCAAGTAATGGCTGCGGGTACCCCTCAAGAAGTAATGCGTAATCCGCATTCATTAACTGGTCAATATTTAGCCGGTAAAAAATTTATTCCTGTACCACTACAACGGCGGCAGGGTAATGGTAAGTTTTTACACTTAAAAGGGGCTGCTGAGCATAATTTAAAGCACATTAATGTTGATATTCCGTTAGGTGAAATGGTCGTTGTCACTGGTGTTTCAGGAAGCGGTAAATCAACATTAGTTAATGATATCTTGAAACGTGCGTTAGCTCAGAAAATATTAAATAGCAGTGAACGACCTGGAAAGTATCAAGATTTAACTGGTTGGGAGAATATTGATCATGTGATTGATATTAACCAAAGTCCGATTGGTCGCACGCCACGTTCTAATCCGGCTACTTATACGGGTGTTTTTGA
Source organism: uncultured Lactobacillaceae bacterium (assembly GCA_963926925.1). GTDB lineage: Bacteria > Bacillota > Bacilli > Lactobacillales > Lactobacillaceae > Paralactobacillus_A. Next base: position 19,088 of record CAWUZD010000030.1, on the reverse strand, counting down.
TGATATTCGTGATTTATTTGCCCAAACGAATGAAGCCAAGATGCGCGGTTATACCAAAGGTCGTTTTAGCTTTAATGTTAAGGGCGGTCGTTGTGAAGCCTGCAAGGGCGATGGGATTGTTAAGATTGAAATGAACTTCTTGCCTGATGTTTACGTGCCATGTGATGTTTGTCATGGTAATCGTTATAACTCCGAAACCTTAGAGGTCCATTACAAAGATAAGAATATTGCGGAAGTTTTACGAATGACGGTCAATGAAGCCCATGAATTTTTCAAAAATATTCCGCGGATTGAACATAAGTTGCAAACGATTATTGATGTTGGTTTAGGTTATGTGCAATTAGGTCAATCAGCAACGACATTATCTGGTGGTGAAGCACAACGGATGAAGTTGGCCGCTGAATTACAAAAGCAATCCCGCGGTCATAACTTCTATATTCTTGATGAACCAACGACTGGTTTGCATATGGATGACATTAAGCGGTTGTTACAAGTGTTATCACGGTTAGTTGATGCTGGCAATACCGTGCTAGTGATTGAACATAATCTTGATGTGATTAAAACAGCCGATTATCTTATTGATCTTGGCCCAGAAGGTGGTGCGCAAGGCGGGAGTGTCGTTGCTACTGGTACGCCTGAAGAAATTGCTAAAGTAACTAATAGTTATACTGGCAAATACCTTGCACCCATCTTGGAACGTGATACCAAACGTAGTCGGGAATACTTATAGGGAGTATTTCTTGAAAAATATTAGAAATGATTGCTATAATTTTAACGTACCAAGGGATGTATTAATACACATTTTCGACTTTGGAGAAGTAGACGATCAAATAATTTTATGGGGTAAAAGTGATTGATATATCTTTTTTGGTGTAATAAGTGATGTTTCGTGACATCACTTTTTTTATGCCGTTATTTTTAGTTGTGTTATCAATCACAATTAAGATAAAATTAAAGTAAATGTACTTAAAGTACAAATCAATGAAAAAAGTTGGTGTTCATCATGAGAATTCCGATGGTTATTGGTAATTGGAAAATGAATAAGGGACCTAAAGAAACCCAAACATATATGCAAGCAATTAAGGGTAATTTGCCTGCTGCTAGTGAAGTGATTACGGTTATTGCTGCACCGGCCTTAGATTTATCAACATTATTAGCTGCGGCCAAGGATACACCACTTAAGGTTGCTTCTGAAAATAGTTATTTTGAAGAAGCTGGTGCTTTTACTGGTGAATCATCACCACAAGTCTTAAGTGACATGGGTGTTACTTATGGTATTGTTGGTTATTCTGAAAGACGGGGTTATTTTGGTGAAGATGATGCCCAAGTTAATCGGAAAGTGCAAGCCTTGTATCGTAACCACATGTTACCAATTTTGTGTGTTGGTGAAAATAATAAGGTACATAGCAGTAATGAAGCTAAGGAATGGTTAATTGGCGAAATTAACGATGATTTAGTTGGCGTAAGTGCTGATCAAGCTGCACAAATGACCATTGCTTATGAACCAATTTGGGCAACCGAAACCCAAGCAACAGTCACTTTAACAGAAATTCAAGCTGCTGCACAATTAATTCGGCAAGCAATTAATGATCGTTATGATGCTACTACTGCCCAACAAGTACATATTGTTTATGGCGGTTTAGTCGATGAAACTAATATTCGAGGTATTATGTTACAAAATGATATTGATGGCGTATTAGTTGGTAAAGCAAGCTTGGATCCACAAATGTTTTTAAAATTAGTACATTATAATTTAGATAACTAACAGAATGAGGGAGTTATTGTCATGTCATCAATTACAGATATTTTGGCACGTGAAGTTTTAGATTCACGTGGTAATCCAACTGTTGAAGTTGAATTATATACTGAAGCCGGTGGCTTTGGTCGTGCGATTATTCCATCTGGCGCATCAACTGGCGAACATGAAGCAGTTGAATTACGTGATGGTGATCCGAAGCGTTATTTAGGCAAAGGTGTATTAAAAGCAGTTGCTAATGTTAATGATATTATTGCTAAAGAAGTTATTGGTTATGATGTTACCCAACAACGGGCAATTGATAAGGCAATGTGCCTTTTAGATGGAACTGATAATAAGAGTAAATTAGGTGCTAATGCGATTTTAGGTGTTTCATTAGCAGCAGCGCGGGCTGCGGCTGACGAATTAGGCTTACCATTATATCAATATCTTGGTGGACCAAATGCCCATGTGCTTCCTGTGCCAATGATGAATGTTATTAACGGCGGTGTCCATGCTTCTAATAACGTTGATTTTCAAGAATTTATGATTATGCCAGTCGGTGCTCATAGTATCCATGAAGCCATTCGGATGGGTTCAGAAACATTCCATACTTTGCAAAATGTGCTTCATGAACATGGTTACGCAACCACAGTGGGTGATGAAGGTGGCTTTGCTCCTGATTTAAAGAATAATGAAGAACCGTTTGAATTTTTAGTAACTGCTATTGAAAAAGCTGGCTATCAGCCGGGTAAGGATATCGCAATTGCCTTTGATTGTGCTGCATCTGAATTTTATGATGCTCAACAACATGTTTATAATCTTAAGGGTGATAATCGCCAATATACAACTGATGAATTAATTGATTTATTAGCTGATATTGTTGATAAGTATCCAATTGTTTCAATTGAAGATCCATTAGCCGAAAATGATTGGGATGCATGGCAAAAGATAACTCAACGTTTAGGTAAAAAGGTACAAATTGTTGGTGATGATTTATTTGTTACTAACACTACATACCTACGGAAGGGTATCAAATTAGGTGCTGCTAACTCAATCTTGATTAAATTGAATCAAATTGGAACTCTAACAGAAACATTTGATGCGGTTGAAATGGCCAAAGAAGCTGGTTATACCGCAGTAATTTCTCATCGTTCTGGTGAAACTGAAGACACGACAATTGCTGATTTTGTTGTGGCAACGAATGTTGGTCAAATTAAGACGGGTTCATTAAGTCGGACTGATCGGATTGCGAAGTATAACCAATTGATGCGGATTGAAGATCAATTAGGAACAGTAGCTAGTTATTTAGGGCATGATGCTTTTTATAATTTGCATTAATTGAATCATATTATGTTAAGGAACTTTCTTATGATTATGAGAAAGTTCCTTTTTGTTTTGGGCGACCTAAAAATTTTTCTAATTGTGTTATAATTTTTATGTTAATAATAGGTATAAGGAGGCGCGGCATAGATGAAAGCAAAATTGCCGCGATTCGACTTTGCCCGGGTGTATTTTATTTTATGGGGCTTAGTTGTTGGTATTATAACGGGAGCAGTTATTAGTCTTTTTCGTGTATTAATTGACGATGTTTTGGGCTGGTTTGTTAAAGTTGATCCATTATTAATTCATCATCCATGGTGGTTAGTTGCGATGATTGGTGGCATTATTTTGGTTGGCTTATTCATTGGCTGGCTCTTACATACTGAACCTAATATTTCTGGATCAGGTATTCCCCAAGTTGAAGGACAACTTGAAGGCGAATTAGAAACTAAATGGTGGCCAATTCTTTGGAAAAAATTTGTTTCTGGTGTTTTAGCCATTGGTCCTGGTTTATTTTTAGGACGTGAAGGGCCATCAATTCAATTAGGAGCAGCCGTTGGGCAAGGAATTGCTGAAAATACGAGTCGTTCCCCAATTGAAAGACGTGTTTTAATTGCCAGTGGGGCTGCTGCAGGCTTATCAGCCGCTTTTAATGCCCCAATTGCGGGTACATTATTTGTTTTGGAAGAAGTTTACCATAACTTTTCACCAATTTTATGGATTAGTTGTTTAGCTAGTTCAATTGGGGCAGATTTGGTTGCTTTGAAAGTATTTGGTTTAACGCCAATTTTGCACTTAACAACAATTAAAAGTTTACCAATTAACCAATTTTGGCACTTAGTAGTATTAGGTGTGATTCTTGGTCTTTTTGGCTACTTATATCAACGGGTATTATTAGCAATGCCACGCTGGTACAAAAAACTAATTCATATTCCCCGTTGCTTACATGGTCTTGTGCCATTATTATTAATTATTCCAATTGGCATGTATTTTCCTAATTATTTAGGTGGTGGGAATGCGATTATTTTACATTTTAATGCTGCTATTTCGCCATTACATGTGTTAATTGGTTTGTTTATCTTACGATTTGTTTTTTCAATGATTTCATATGGTTCCGGATTACCAGGTGGTATTTTCTTACCAATCTTGTCTTTAGGGGCCATTTTGGGCGCTATTTATGGCGTTATTATGGTTAAACTCCGGTTATTACCACGTGTTTACTTAATGAATATTATTATCTTTTCAATGGCCGGTTACTTTGCCGGAATTGGGAAAGCACCATTTACAGCTATTTTATTAGTAACAGAAATGGTTGGTTCATTACGGCACTTGATGCCATTGGCTATTTTGTCATTGGTAGCTTACATGGTAGTTGATATCTTGGGTGGTGCTCCAATTTACAACTCTTTGTTAGCTGGTTTAGTAGCAACTAATCGTGTTGAACATATTCATCATCCTGAACGGATGGAAGTACCGGTTTTCTTAGGAAGTACCTTATCTGGGAAACAGGTGCGTGAAATCAAATGGCCTAAGGACATGTTATTAATTGCCATTCGTCGTGGTGAAGACGAATTAATTCCGCATGGCGATACGATTATTCGTGATGGTGATATTTTGGTAGTAATGACTGACCGGGCTAATATTGCTCGCATTCGGCATAAGATTTTATCACTGTCGGATTTTAGTTGATAATGTGTTTACTTGTTTGTAAAATATTAATATGCTATCATTAAAGTAACAGTAATTAAAGGAGCGAGCGCTTTGTATAGTGTTGTTCAGACGCTTTTAATCATTGATGCAATTTTAATTATTATTGCAGTATTGATCCAACCAAGTAAACAACAAGACGCATTGAGTGCTTTGTCTGGTGGTGCAGCTGATCTATTTGGCAAGCAGAAGTCACGCGGTTTTGAAGCCGTAATGGAACGTGTGACGGTTGTATTAGGATTCTTATTCTTTGTCTTTGCCATTTGGTTAGCTTACTTGTCATCGCATTAGATTGCTGCCATAAATGACAAAGTCTTGAGTTAAATAATGAAAATAATTTGAGACTGGTGAATGTACTAGTCTCTTTTTTTATGAATGAATATCAAAATAATTAACTAGCAATTTTATAGAAAGAGGTGCCTAAATGTTAGATTTATCACAATTACGTGCCACTGTTTTATCTGAAATCGCATTGCATGAAAATCGTAAGCACACCGTTGCTACTTTGAAACAAGCATTGGATTTAAGAAGTGCTAAGGATTTAATGCCAATCTTAAGTGATTTAGTTGAAAACGGGGTTCTTAGTGTAAATAATGATAACTATCAATTAGCTAAACCAGCTGAAATCGTTGAAGGCGAATTTCACGCTACTGATCGTGGTTTTGGTTTTGTTAACTTTGATCCTGAAAAGAAAGCTAAGGATATCTTCATTCCACCAGTTGCTACTAATTATGCCTTAGATGGTGACACCGTTAAGGTATTAATTACTCGGCAGGCTAAGAATGACGATGATCGTGGTGCTGAAGGTGCAATTATTGAAATTGTTGACCATAAAGTAACCCGGTTAGTTGGTGAATTTACACCATTTACATCTGAAAAGACCCGGCGGACTGGTAAACTAGGTGTTATTACTAGTCATCAAAAGAAATTAAGTAAATATTCATTATTATTAGATGATACCGGTATTGAACCACAACAAGGTGATATCGTTGTTGCTGAAATTACCCATTATTTGAGTGCACAACATCCTGATATGTTACGGGGCATTGCTACCCAAATTTTAGGTAATAAAACAGCTCCTGGTGTTGATGTTACAACAATTGTTGAAGAACATAACATTACCACTGACTTTTCAGAAGAAGCAATTGCACAAGCAGAAGCAATTCCTGATGAAGTATTACCAGAAGAAAAAGTTGGTCGGCGTGATTTAACTGATCAATATGTTGTTACTATTGATGGTGATGATTCTAAAGACTTCGACGATGCGGTTAATGTTTGGAAGATGGACAATGGTCACTTCCATTTAGGTGTTCACATTGCTGATGTTAGTCACTACGTAACACCAGGTTCACCATTGGATCGTGACGCTTATGAACGTGGTACCAGTGTATACTTGACTGACCGGGTTATTCCAATGTTGCCATTCAAGCTTTCTAATGGTATTTGTTCATTGAACCCACATGTTGAACGGCTTGCCTTAACTTGCCAAATGGAAATTGACCAAGAAGGTAAAGTTGTTAAACATGAAATCTTCCCAAGTGTAATTCGTTCAACGGAACGGATGACTTACAATAACGTTAATAAGATTTTGGAAGATCATGATCCTGAATTAGAAAAACGTTATGAAAAGTTATTACCAATGTTCCATGCTATGGCTGAATTGCATGAAATTTTGGCAAATATGCGGCATGCTCGTGGTGCAATTGACTTTGAAGAAGACGAAGCCAAGATCATTTGTGATGAAGAAGGTCATCCAATTGATATCGTTTTACGGCAACGTGGCATTGCTGAACGAATGATTGAATCATTCATGTTAGTTGCTAATGAAACAGTTGCTGAACATTTCTATAAGATGCATGTACCATTCATCTATCGTGTTCACGAAACACCAGATGAAGAAAAATTACATGATTTTATTGAATTTGTTTCTAGTTTTGGCGTTGTTGTTCCTAAAGGTGATAGTAAAGGACCAGTTCAACCAAAGACATTGCAAAATATCTTAACACAAGTTGCTGGTACGCCTGAAGAAGCCTTAGTAACAACAATGGCATTACGGAGTATGAAACAAGCACGGTATTCCGATGAATTATTAGGTCACTTTGGTTTGGCTGCAAAGTACTACACTCACTTTACTTCACCAATCAGACGTTATCCTGACTTGTTCGGTCACCGGATGATTCACAGTTACTTAGAACAAGGTACTTCTCCAGAAGTGAAGAAGACATGGGCAGTGCAATTACCAGACGTTGCTATGCAAAGTTCAACGCAAGAACGTGTGGCTGTTGACGCTGAACGTGATAACGATGACTTGAAGAAAGCTGAATACATGGCTGACAAAGTTGGTCAAGAATTTGATGGTGTAGTTGGTTCAACAACCAGCTTTGGTATGTTTATTACTTTGCCAAACACTGTTGAAGGTTTAGTACACATTTCTAACATGACTGATGACTATTATGACTTTGTTGAAAGTCAAATGGCATTAGTTGGTGAACACACGAAGCGTACTTTTAGAATTGGCCAACCAGTTAAGGTAAAATTAGATCGTGTTGATATTGATGCTCATGAAGTTGACTTCTCATTAGTTGATCCAGAAAATGCACCAACTAGTGACTTAGGCAAGTTAGTTGATTGGAGCAAACGGCGGCGTCCAATGCCACAACGCGATAATAACGGTAACAATAATAGTAATCGTCCTCGTCGGAATGGTGGTCGCGGTAACAACAATAAACGGCGTGGTGGTAAAAAGCCATTTAACCGTATTCGTATCCAACGCAATCATAAATAATATTTGATCATCTGGAAATAAGGATAGGTGATTAACCATGGCGAAGAAAAAAACTAAACAAAAGCCACAAAATTTACTAGCACAAAATAAAAAAGCACGCCATGATTATAATATTTTGAGTACCTATGAAGCAGGAATTGCTTTAACAGGGACTGAAATTAAATCAGTACGTGCTGGTAAAATTAACTTACGTGATGGCTTTGCTCAAGTTAAGCATGGTCAAGTATGGTTAGAAAATGTGCATATTAGTCCATATGAACAGGGAAATCAATTTAACGTTGATCCCCGGCGGAATCGTAAGTTACTTTTGCATAAGAAAGAAATTTCTAAATTAGCTGGCATTACCCAAAATCAAGGGATTACCCTTGTACCATTAAGCATTTATTTGAAACATGGCTTTGCCAAAGTTTCATTAGGTGTTGCTCAAGGTAAACACGAATATGATAAGCGTGAAACTTTGAAGCGTCGTGCTCAAGACCGTGAAATGGAACGGGTAATTAAGAATAAGTGGTAAAAATAAAAAGCCTTGTGATATAACATCACAAGGCTTTTTTGTGTTTAAATTAACCTTTCAAGCCAGAACCTGACTTGGAAATACCAGCAATGATGTATTTTTGTAAGAATAAGTACAAAATTACCATTGGAATAATGACGAATGTTGAAGCTGCCATTAATAGTTGGTAAGTAGTGCCCGCATCAGTGGTGAAGGCTTGTAACCCAACTGGTAAGGTCCGCATCGTATTACTATTAGTAACAATCAATGGCCACATGAAGGCGTTCCAACAACTGATAACTTGTAAGACAGCGACAGCCGTAATACCTGATTTTGATAATGGTACTAAGATTGTCCAGAGGAACCGCCAGTCAGAAGCCCCATCAATCTTAGCAGCATAATAAATTTGATCAGGAACCGCTTGGAAAGTTTGCCGTAATGTGAAAACAGTAAAGAAACTAGCTAAATATGGCAAAATCAAGGCTGGATAAGTATTAATCAAATGCATTCTTGATAAAGTAACAAAGTTAGGAATAATTAACATTTCACTAGGGACCATCATTGTTCCTAAGAAAATCATGAAGATAATGTTTTTACCCCAGAACTTTAACTTTGAAAAAGCAAAGGCTGCCAAAATACTTGTAAATAATTGGCCAAGGGTTGTTACTACAGTAACAATAATACTGTTAATAAAGTATTGGCCAAATGGGGCAGCATGCCAAGCAGCTACATAGTTAGACCACCGTAAGACTTTAGGAATCCAAATTGGTGGAATCTTGATAGTTTCTGGACCAGATTTTAATGATGTTGAAATCATCCATAAGAATGGAATCAACATGGTAATTGCGCCAAGAATAACAATTAAATAAATTAGGATTTTACTAATAACTTTTTTTGTACTTAATTTCATTATGTAGCTCCTTATTTATTAGTAATGAACGTGTTTACGTGAATATAAGAATTGCAAAATAGTGACTAATAAAATTAAGAAGAATAAGACAACGCCACTTGCTGCCGCTACGCCGTATTGCCATTCGGTATAGAACTTATCGTATAAGTAGTAAACCAAAGTTAAGCATGAGTTGCTTGGTCCCGGTGTGCCTTGGAAGAGGGCGTAAATACCGTCAAATACTTTAAAACTTTCAATAATGCCATTAACACTAACTAGGAAAGTAATTGGTGATAATAATGGTAAAGTAATGTAACGAAATTGTTGCCAACTATTCGCACCATCAATGGCTGCTGCTTCATAGTAAGTTTTGTCGATATTATTAATACCAACAAGGAAAAGAATAATATTAAAACCTAATCCTTTCCAAATACTCATAATGATTAAGGCAATCATGGCATAGTGGGGACTCGTTAACCAATTAATGGGATGAATGCCAAAAAAGCCTAAGAAATAGTTTAACAAACCATAGTCAGAATTATAAATCCAATTCCATACCATCGCGATAGCAACGGTACTTGTTACGAATGGTAAGAAGTAAACAGTTCTAAAGAAACTTGATAGGAATTTAATTTTATTAAGTAATAACGCAATAATTAATGAAATAATAACAGTTGCGGGTACAACACCTAATACGAAGATTAAGGTGTTACGAACTGCTAAGTGGAAGTTCGGGTCATTCCACAAATAAACAAAGTTACCAAATCCCATTTGATAAACCTTGTTAGTAAAGAAATCATATTTGGTATAAAGACTCATTAAAAATGAATCAATAATTGGATAAATATTAAAAGTGATTGTAATTACTAACATTGGTAGTAAGTACAAAAAGGCTTTTAATGAAGATTTTAATGTAGGTTTTTCATTAATCATCTATTTTTCCTCACCATAAATTGTTGTTCCAGATTCATCAAATAAATAGAAACCACTCTTGGTAATATTGAAACTAATTGTTTCACCAACTTTATCTTCGATATTTGCCATTTCAGTAGTAATGATAGTGGCACCATTGTAATCAATCTTCGTGGTATTTTCGCGACCATATTTTTCGTTATCAATGATTTTACCAGTTAACTTCGTTAAAATTGGTTTATCGTCATATGGAGTAATGGCTTCCGAACGAAGACCAACAGATGCGGTTTTTTCTAATAAGTCACTTGGAATAATACCGTCAAGGTCATGACAAAATGCACTAATTGGCACAATGTTAATTACTGGTTCGCCAACGAATTTAGCTACGAATTCATTAGCAGGATGTTCATACAAATCTTCAGGTGTACTGAATTGTTGAATTTTACCTTGGTTAAGTACCATGATGTAGTCAGCAATGTGTAAAGCTTCTTCTTGGTCATGGGTAACAAAGACCGTCGTAATGTGAGTTTCTTGTTGAATCCGCCGAATTTCTTTACGCATTTCAATGCGTAACCGCGCATCAAGGTTTGATAATGGTTCATCAAGTAAAAGAATACTTGGTTTTTTAGCTAAGGCACGAGCGATTGCCACCCGTTGTTGTTGACCACCAGATAATTCGCCTGGTTTTTTGTTTAATTGATCATCAACATGCACAAGTTTAGCTAATTTTTTGGCAGTAGCTTCACGTTGTGCTTTAGGAACTTTTTGCATTTTTAATGGAAAGGCAATGTTTTCCAAAATTGTTAAATGAGGGTATAAAGCATAGTTCTGGAAGACCATACCAACCTTACGAGCTAATGCATCCTTCTTAGAAACATCAGTATCATCAAAATAAATATGACCTGAAGTAGGTGTGGTTAATCCTGAAATAAGACTTAATGTTGTTGATTTCCCGCCACCACTGGGGCCTAACAAACAAACTAATTTGCCTTCAGGAATGACAAAATTAAGATCTTTAAGGACAGTTTTCTTGCCATCATAAGAAAATGAGACATCTTTAAATGTTACTTTCAAATTTATAAAGCTCCTTTAACCAAAATTACTGATGATAATCATCGCAAATAAATCTTTAAATATTTTAACGCAAAAATATTAAATTTTATGGATTATCCGGTGGATAAATGTAATAATTTCGTAAAAAATATTACAAAATGATATCAATGTTATTATTAAAATGATTTTTACCTAATTAACATAGCAATTACTATGTAATTTTAAGCGATAACGTTTACGTGTCCGCAACCGTTGCCAACTATTAATTGCACAAGCAACTAATAAGCATGTCGCAACGTCATCCTGATTATTAATTTGGATATGCAAACTACTGCCATAAATTGTCATAATGGCATGAATTATCATAATTTTTTGATGAAAATGGTAAACATGATAACGTTGACCACGTTCCACAATGAACCATTGCAGATCAGTTAAATAGCCAAAGTTTTTAATTAAATGATAGTGAAATAATTTCGCTTCATGAGATGAAGTTCTTAAAATGAAGTGTGGGAAAATACTAGTATCTTGCTGAATGATTGAACCAAGCATTTGATTATTGATATCATAAAGAGTGAAGCCACTGTTTTTCATGCCAAAGCGTCCGCTTAACATGTATTGTGGTTGATGTTTTGTGTTAGTGATTAAATAAACGTTACTAGCTTTATCATTATTAGTTAAATATAAATTAATAATAATTATTTCCCCCTTTTTTAATAAACCTTTATAATAACTTTAGCATGTTTAGTGAAAGGTGGTGTAACTTAATGACTAATAAAGTACTAATTCACAATGATTGGCAGCAAGTTTTGCAAAGTCAATTTGACCAACCATATTATCAAAAATTACGCGAATTTTTGAAACATGAGTACCAAACCCATACGATTTATCCTGATATGTATCATATTTTTCAGGCCTTTGAATGGACACCATTTGATAAAACCAAGGTAGTTATTTTAGGTCAAGATCCATATCATGAACCACATCAAGCCGTGGGAGCAAGTTTTGCTGTTCAACCAGGTGTTAAGATTCCGCCATCATTAGTAAATATTTATAAAGAATTACAAGATGATTGTGGAATTAAACCAGTTAACCATGGTTACTTGAAACACTGGGCTGATCAAGGCGTGTTATTACTAAATTCAGTTTTAACCGTCCGGCGTGGTGAAGCTTTTTCACATCGTGGTAAAGGTTGGGAACAACTAACTGATGCGGCAATTAAGGCCTTGTCTGACCGTGGTCATGTAGTCTTTATTTTATGGGGAAATGCTGCTAAAGCTAAACGGGCGTTAATTGATGAATCGAAGAATGCGGTAATTGCTTCGGCTCATCCTAGTCCATTTTCTGCTAACCGGGGTTTCTTTGGTTCACGACCATTTTCACGTACAAATGCGATTTTAGAAAAATGGGGTGAAAAACCAATTGATTGGCAATTACCAGCCAATGTTAATAATGTTAATGCCAATAGTGCATCTTAATCGATAAGTAGGAGTGATAATAATGGAATTATTTGCAAGTTTAAAACAAAAAATTAGTGATAAGAATATCCGCATTGTTTTTCCTGAAGGTGAAGAACCACGGATTTTGGAAGCTGTTGCTAATTTAATTCATGATCAATTAGTTCAACCTATCTTGTTAGGTGATGTTCAAAAAATTAAGCAAGTTGCTAATGATCATCATTTTGATATTGATGGTGCACAAATGATTGATTCGAATAATTATGCTGACTATGAAAAGATGGTAGATGCATTTGTTGAACGGCGTGCTGGTAAAGCAACTCATGATGAAGCTGAACAACAATTATTGAATGTCAATTACTTTGGAACCATGTTAGTTTACATGGACCAAGCAGATGGGATGGTATCTGGCATTGTTCATCCAACTGGTGATACAGTACGGCCTGCTTTACAAATTATTAAAACAAAACCAGGCATCAGTCGGACAAGCGGTGCGATGATTATGCAACGGGATGATGAACGTTACTTATTTGCGGATTGTGCCATTAACATTGATCCAACAGCCCAACAATTAGCTGAAATGGCAGTTGAATCAGCTAAAACTGCTACCTTGTTTGATATTGAACCACGGGTAGCCATGCTTAGTTATTCTACGAAAGGTTCTGGTCATGGGGATGCTGTTGTTAAAGTACAAGAAGCTACTAAACTAGCTCATCAAATGGATCCCGCCTTACCACTTGATGGTGAATTACAATTTGATGCTGCCTATGTACCAAAAGTTGGTGCACAAAAAGCTCCAGGTTCTGATATTGCTGGTCATGCAACAGTTTATATTTTCCCAGAATTACAATCTGGTAATATTGGTTATAAGATTGCCCAACGGTTAGGTAATTTTGAAGCTATTGGACCAGTTTTACAAGGTTTAAATAAGCCAGTTTCTGACTTATCACGGGGCGCTAGTGCAGAAGATGCTTATAAGACAGCAATTATCACTGCTGCTCAATCTTTATTGAAATAAAGGAAGAATTAAAAAGATGTTAACAGTTACTACTAATGATGCCGCTGCAACAATTGCTTTAGGCGAGCAATTAGGTAAATTAGTTAAGCCAGGGATGGTAATTTTACTTGATGGTGAACTTGGTGCTGGGAAGACAACCTTTACGAAGGGTGTTGCCCAAGCACTTGGTATTAAACGTTATGTTAAGAGCCCAACCTTTACGTTAATTCGGGAATATCCTGAAGGTAAGATTCCGCTTTATCATATGGATGTTTATCGGCTTGAAGAAGGCGGTGCCGATGACTTGGGCTTAGAAGAATATTTTGATGGTGATGGCGTTAGCATTGTTGAATGGTCACAATTTGTTGAACACTTATTACCTGATGAATATTTAACAATTCATTTTATTAAAGATGAAAATAATGATGATCGGCGCCAGTTACAATTTGAAGCCCGTGGTGAACTTTATCAAAAGTTAATTACACAATTGGAGCAAGCTATTAATGGCTAGTGAAGATGTTGTAATTAGAAGTATTAAACCAACTGATGCGGCGGCCTTATTACGTCTTGTTCGCCAGTTACAAACGGAAACATCCTTTGTAACGTTTGACAACGGTTTGGAATTAGATGAACAAAGTGAAGCCTTAGAAATCAATGCTGTGCTTAATTCACCGAATAATGCGATGTTTGTCGCGGCTTTAGGTGAACAATTAATTGGTTTTGTTAGAATCAGTGCTGCTAGTGACTATCATATGTGCCATATTGGTGAGTTAGGCATTGCGGTGCTTAAGGATTATTGGCATTATGGATTAGGTCATCTTTTAATGGCAACAGCAATTGATTGGGTTCAGCATATACCAATGATTCACCGCTTAGAATTAACGGTGCAACAACGTAATCAGCGTGCGATTGCTTTATATCATGAATTTGGTTTCCAGGATGAAGCAGTGATGCAACGCGGTTATTTTGATGACCAAGTTGGTGATATTCCAGTTGTTTTAATGGCAATGATGATTAATCATTGTTAGACAAAGTAGTAATAATTGCATTAAGATGAGCATTGAGAGTTTTTTCAATGCTCTATTATTTTGTAATGAAATGGTGGGACATTTATGACCAAAGTATTAACAATTATTATTCCCATTTATGCTAATGAAGAAAATTTAAGTACATGTTTACCAACGTTAATTAATGATGACATTATGCCATTAATTGAAATTATGATTCTTGATGCGGGTGCCACCGATGATACATTAGCGACTGCATATGAATATGTACAAAAGTATCCAGAAACAATTCATGTTTTGAAAGCTGATCCTTTAGCTCATGGTGCGACTCTAAATCAAGCCATTGCCAGTGCACAAGGTAATTACGTTAAAATTGTTGAAGGTCATGACTGGGTTAATACCATGGGCTTAGTGACGCTTGTTAATTATTTACAAGGTCATACTGCAATTGACATGGTTGTTAATCCTTATATTCAATTTAACGGCGACAATATGAAGCAGGATATTTTTGGTGAACATTTGTTTAATCGCTATGTTACCCAACATGAATATCAATTTGATGAATTAAACTTAGAACGGACAATTCCGTTTTGTGAAATCACATATCGTACCAGCTTATTTGCTGAAAATAAGATTCACTTTGATGATAATCTTTATTATGTTGATGAAGCCTATGTGCTTTATCCCATTCGGGCAATTCAAAGTGTTGTCTTTTTAAAAAATGAAGTTTATGTTTATCATATTAATTTTGATCCCCAGAATTTAACATTAAATGTTAAAACAACCCAAGATCACTTAGCACAGCATTACCAAATCATTAAAGCATGTATTGCTAATTATGATTTATATAAACGGTCATTATCAGCAACTAAATTACTTTATGAACAACGTTGTTTACATCGCATTATTGAAATTCAATATTATCTATGGTTATCATTTCCACCATCAATGATGCGCAAGCAACAATTAATGGGCTGGGATGCTGAAGTTCAAGAAATTGTTCCGGAAATATACAAGATGCCGAGTCGTCCACTAGTGGCGATGATTAAACATTCGCATGGTCACTTGTATAAGTTAGCGGCATTGTTATTACAACGTAAGATTAAACACATTGAATATTTAAATCGTCCATAAAAAAAGGTCTGTGATTATCACAGACCTTTTTCGTTATTTGCAATACTACTGGTTAAACTAATTAACATTAAATTAATGACTAACACTCCCAAAGTTGGTTGGCTGGTGCTAACAATTAATACTGGTAAAAGTGTCATTAGAATTAATAAAATGTGTTGGGGATTACGATACTTTTTAACGGTTGTTGCCACAATTAACGGCATTAAAATGATTAAGTAACAAATGATTAATCCAATAATGCCAAATGGTAATAAGAATAATAAGAATAAGTTATGTGGCTTTTGGTAACCCCAGTGATGCGTATAAACAGATGACATGCCAATCCCAATCCAGAGGTTTTGATTATTTTTAGTAATGGTAGCAATTGCCTTACTATTAATAACTTTACGCATATCATTACTTACTCTGATTGTGTTATCAGCTGTTTTCTTTTTATTCTTAGGCATTTCATGATGTGGTTCATTAATTTGCAATAATTGATTCATATGCAAATGCAAAGTATCAGGAGTAATTTTATTATAAATGGCGACTGGTTCATAAACAGACCGTTCAAGGTTATTCTTATTCATTGGACCACAAACACTAGCAATTAAAACAAAGGCAATGCCTAAAGTAAGACCATTTGCGCCTAATAATAGCCAGAATGATTTAGCCCGGTGAACGAATAAGAGTAGCGATAACACTAGCACTAATAATCCTAATGGTAAGGCCATTCGTGAACCGGTAAGCAGTAATGTTGGCCAAATTAATAGTAAGGTTGCATAGTTGATATAACGTAACCATTTAGCTAATGATTGCTGTGAATAGTAAATCATGCTCGGAATTAATAAAATTTGGCAAGTGTACATGGTAACTGAGTTGCTAAGCATATTAACAGTTCCGCCACGTAAGTCACCACTACCGAAGAAGAGTGTGAAGTATTGGCCTAAGGTACCAATGAAGATGGCTAGTAATGCACCAGTAAAGATATCACGTGCATTAACGTGATAATAACTAATGATTAAAACAACACAGCACATTTCAATCATGATGCGTGCTAAATAAAAACTACTTGTTAATGGCATGTGCTGACAGTAATGATAGATCATTGTAGCCAGATAATAACCAGCAAAAATAAATAATAACAACAGATTCATTTTTGCTAATGGTGATAAATTTTTAATCCGACGTTGCAGTAATTCACGCCAGCCAACGACCCAAATACTCCAAACAAAGATAACAATTTCAATTAAGTAAATTTTGGTAGAACCGTTAGCGGCAATGTTACTATGTAGTTGTAATGTTAGTTGTGAGCAAACAATCATTAACATGGTAATGATGATTGTTGCTAAAGATTTCTTATTTGTACGCATAATGAACATCCTTATTTAAATTAGTAATTTTATTATATGAAATAATATTCGCATTTGGCAAAATGACTTTAGAAAAATAAGAATAATATAAGAAAGAAGTGACAATGATGCGCTTATTAGAAATTAACTCCGTTGTTAATTTTGGTAGTACGGGAAAAATTGTTAGTGATTTGGCAGAATATGCGCAACATCATGGTGCTGAAGTTTTAGTTTGTTATGGTCGTGGTGAAGCAGAAGCGCCATTTGCCCTATATCGCATTGGTCATGGCAAATTTAATTTTTATGAAGCGGCTTTAGAAACACGCTTATTTGATAATTCCGGCTTTGCTTCTCGACAACCAACTAAAAAATTATTAAAAGTCATTGATAACTTTCAACCTGATGTGATTCATTTACATAATTTGCATGGTTATTATATTAATGTGGCGGAATTATTTGATTATTTAGCTCATCATAGTAAAGCACAAGTAATTTGGACATTACATGATATTTGGTCACTTTCACCGCATGCTGCCATTATGGCGTTAGAAGGTAATCAAGTGCCAACGACGATTCAACACCGCAGTGAATTGTCACTTTATCCACAAACATGGCTATTTAATCGTAAGGATCATAATTATTGGCGTAAAAAACGTACTTTTACCCAATTATCACCCCAACGGTTACACTTCGTAGCACCTTCGAAATGGATGGCAACATTAATTAAACATTCCTTCTTTAAGGATTATCCAGTTCAAATTATTTATAATGGCATTGATACAGTGCAATTTGCTAATTACTTACAACAACCTCTTTATCAAGCTCATGACTTACCAAAACGTGGTTTGGCTGTTGCGAGTGTTTGGAATGAAAATAAGGGCCTTTCATATTTAAATCAATTAGCAGAATTATTAAATGGACAATTACAATTGACATTAGTTGGTGATTTGCGTGGTCAAAAGGTAAGTGAATTAATCAATGCTGTTGGGCCAGTGCCTGATATTGCGCAATTGACGCATTATTATCAACAAGCTGATGTGTTTATTAATCCAACTTTAGCCGAAACATTTGGCCTAACTAATGTTGAATCCCTGGTTTGTGGAACGCCGGTGGTTACTTTTGCTGCCGGCGGTAATGCGGAAATGTTAACTGCACAAACAGGTATTGTCGTACCGCGTGGTGATATGCCAAGTTTATTGACGGCGGTTAAACAAATGCAAAAGAATGCTCAAGTAGCCCAACTTTGTCAACAACAGGGGATGAAGTTTGATCAGGCACAAATGAACCAAAATTATTGGCAATTATATCAACAAGTTATGCAAACAAGTACAAAAAATTGATAAAAGTAGCAATTTTTTAGTCTTTTTAAGAAAATGATTTGTATTTTCTTAAAAAAAGGAATACTGTAGAGACAGACAAAATGTCCGGTATTTCACTGCACTTTGCAAATTTATTTTAGAAAGGATACTAATATGTTAGATGTTACATTATTAGGTACTGGTGGTAGTATTCCATTACCAGGTCGTTATTTATCATCAGCAATTATTGAATATAAAGGTCGTAAAATTTTAATGGATGCTGGTGAAGGAACTGGCGTTTCTATGCGTGCGGTTCGGAGTGGTTTTAAGACTTTGGATGTTATTTGTATCACTCACTTACATGGTGACCACGTTATTGGTTTACAAGGTATTTTAGGTACTACAAGTAATACTGGTCGGACTGAACCAATTACTATTATTGGACCTAAAGGTATTAAAGATGTTATGAAAGGCTTTCGGGTAATTATGCCATGGTTAGCATATGACATTAATATTATCGAAGATCCTGAACCATGCAAACCAATGCCAATTAATAACAAGTATATTCATGGTGAATTATCAATTACTGCTTTACCAGTTAAACATACTCGTCCTAACTTCGCATATCGGGTTGATTTAAAGCGGAGTCCTAAGTTTGATCCTAAGAAAGCACAAGAAAATGATGTGCCACGGAAGATTTGGGGTCAATTACAACGTGATGATCAACCAATCGATTTCGAAGGTAAGACTTATACCCCAGACATGGTATTAGGTGCACCTCGTAAAGGTTTGCGGGTTAGCTGGGTAACTGATACACGGCCAACACCACAATTACCACACTTTATCGAAGGTTCTGACTTATTACTTAGCTGCGCTAACTTCGGTTCAAATGATGACGAAGAAAAGGCTAAGAATAAGATGCATATGACATTCGCTGAAGCTGCAACGCAAGCTAAGGAAGGTCATG
>CAWUZD010000029.1:0-2667 GCA_963926925.1 uncultured Lactobacillaceae bacterium | reverse complement strand
AATGGTATAACAACCAACGTCTTCACTTTTAAAATAATATTAGAAAGGTCTAACTTAATTTGTGCCAATTATTGACATAGGAGCAATTTGAATCACCATTTTTAACATCTTTTTTCAAACTATTCAATAAGTTACTCGTCGAACAGCTTCCTTTAACACCCTCTAAACAACTAATTTGATTAGTAATTTTAGCAATTACTATTTTGCGCCAAATTCGATTTTTTGCTCGTGAACTTAACTTAATTTGTTTTTGTAACTTTAATAGATGCTGACTTTGATGATATTCATCCATCATCATAGTTGTCGGTGAATGGCGCTGATCACAAAAAAGCAAGCCAACATTATTCGCCATTGCATCATTAATTAACTTTTGTGAAAAATAACTACGTTCATTATCAAAAATTAGATAAGAAACATTTTCAAAAGGTATAATTTTTGCTTTTTTATTGATTACATTATAAAAACGAAAACCATAGTTATTTGTAGTAACAAAATAATGATGTTCTACATAAATTACGTCTCGCATAAAAACATCTCTTTAACATTAAAATCCCTATTTATATAAAAAACTTAACATTAAAAAGGTAATTTTCGCAAAAAAGATGCATATATATAAAAAGCACTGAACAATTCAGTACTAATTAATTTATCTCCTTATACGGAGTTATATATCTAAAAACATCATTAATAAAATATTGCTACATCAATTATATTAACTAATAAATAATGTCATTTTTTAGACAAATTAAATATCATAATAATTAATTATGACATAATTTTTGACAATAATTTATTAGCATATCAACATTTTATAAACATTATTATACCAAGTTGATTAATATTTTTAAATTTATTCATTTTTATAAAAACACGCAAAAAAGCCTCGCGAAACCGCGAGGCTTTAATGTTTCTAAATTCAACTTGATTATTCTAAGAAGTCCTTTAATTGTTTAGAACGACTTGGATGACGTAACTTCCGTAATGCTTTAGCTTCGATTTGACGAATCCGTTCACGGGTAACACCAAAGACTTTACCAACTTCTTCCAAAGTCCGGGTCCGACCATCATCGAGGCCAAACCGTAACCGCAAAACGTTTTCTTCACGGTCAGTCAATGTGTCAAGCACTGATTCGAGTTGTTCACGAAGCAATTCATATGAAGCATGGTCTTCAGGACTAGTTGCATCTTGGTCTTCAATGAAGTCACCTAAGTGAGAGTCATCTTCTTCACCAATTGGTGTTTCCAATGAAACTGGTTCTTGGGCAATCTTTTGAATTTCACGTACTTTTTCAACGGGAATATCCATTTCAGCACTAGTTTCTTCTGGTAATGGTTCACGACCTAAGTCTTGTAACAATTGCCGTTGAATCCGGATTAACTTGTTAATTGTTTCAACCATGTGAACCGGAATACGAATTGTCCGAGCTTGGTCAGCAATCGCACGGGTAATGGCTTGCCGAATCCACCATGTAGCATAAGTTGAGAATTTGAAACCTTTCCGGTAATCAAATTTTTCAACGGCCTTCATCAAACCCATGTTACCTTCTTGAATTAAATCAAGAAATTGCATCCCACGACCAACATAACGTTTAGCAATTGAAACAACCAAACGTAAGTTAGCTTCGGCTAAGCGTTGTTTAGCTTCTTGATCACCTTGTTCAATCTTTAAAGCCAATGCAACTTCTTCATCAGCTGTTAACAAAGGAACACGGCCAATTTCTTTCAAGTACATCCGTACTGGGTCGTTAATTTTAACACCGGCGGGAACAGAAAGATCGCTAGTATCAACTTCTTTTTCCTTAGCAATACTACGATCAGTTGGATCGCCGTTTTCATCAACAATTGAGATACCTTCATCTTCAAACCGTTGCATTAAACTATCAATTGCATCATCTTTTAAATCGAAAGGTTCAACAACTTGCTTAGTTAATTCTTCAGTAGAGATTTCTTTACGTGGTTTATATTCTTTAATTAAACTCTTAACCACATCTTCATACTTTTTATTAGAATTAGTTTCTGTTTTTGCTTTAGGCATGTATGAACCTCCTATTATTTTTGCTTCATTAATTTCATTAAATGAATATACTCACTTGTTAATTGTAATACTTTATCACTATTGTTAAGCCGCTGGGCATCATTTAATTGTTGTTTGATTTGTTGCAACTGCAAATGAACATCATGATTATTAATAGTCGTAATGTAATCATTAATCATCTGGGCAGTCGCGTTTGCTGCTGGCCAGGGAATTGATTCAATGGCGGCAATTTTATCATGCAAATCATCGGGTACTTCGTCCAAAAAATCAGCAATTAAATGATTATCATCAAAATTATCACTATCATTTTGTTGAATAAAGTCATACCATGCATCAAAAATGCGTTGGTAAACTTCGTCAACAAACTTAAAATTACGATTACGTAATTGCTGCATAATATTCCATTCATAAAAAACAATATGCAATAATGATTGCTCAGCTTGTTCAACCCGACTTAATGGTTGCGCTGTGTGTTGTTGAACAGGCGCTGAAATTACCTTACGTTGTTGGGCACGCTGATAAACATGCTGTTGCACTTGTGTTTGCAAGATTGTCTGCAGCTGTGCCATTAATGATTGTTCATCAACATTAGTTTCATCAACAATCTGGTGTAAGTAAACATCCCGTTCAAC
>CAWUZD010000028.1:0-27485 GCA_963926925.1 uncultured Lactobacillaceae bacterium | reverse complement strand
AGAAACGATCTTGTGCATCAACTTTGATAATGTGCAAACCAAATTTACCAGACAAACTGTCCATTACTTGTTGCGCTTCATTTTTACGTAATAAACCATGATCAACAAAGATACATGTTAATTGATCACCGATTGCTTTATGAAGGAGAACACCGACAACGCTAGAATCAACACCGCCTGATAAAGCTAATAATACTTTCTTATCACCAACTGTTTCACGAATTTTCTTGACTTGCATGTCAATAAAGTCATCCATGGTCCAGTTAGCTTCTGCATTACATACATCAAATACAAAGTGATGTAAAATTTCATGACCATAAACAGTATTTTGTACTTCAGCATGGAATTGAATACCATACATCTTACGATCATCATTAGCCATTGCAGCAATTGGGCAATTAGCACTTGTTGCAGTAACATGGAATCCTTCAGGAACTTTGGTTACTAAATCACCATGACTCATCCAAACGACTTGTTTATCAGGTAAGTCCTTAAACAAAACATTTTCAGGGTCTTTAACAGTAATTTCAGCACGGCCATATTCTCGATTATCAGCAGCAACTACTTCGCCGCCTTTTAACTTATAAACCATCAATTGTAAGCCATAGCATACTCCCAAAATAGGAATACCTAAATCAAAAATAGCTGGATCAATGGTAAATGCGCCGTCATCGTAAACGCTCATTGGACCACCAGATAAG
This sequence comes from uncultured Lactobacillaceae bacterium, assembly GCA_963926925.1. GTDB lineage: Bacteria > Bacillota > Bacilli > Lactobacillales > Lactobacillaceae > Paralactobacillus_A. The sequence continues at coordinate 26,784 of CAWUZD010000028.1, read as the reverse complement.
ATAATACCTTTAGGTGCAATTTGCTTTACTTCTTCGGCAGTAATGGTATTAGGTTTCAATTCAGAGAACACACCAAATTCACGAATCCGGCGTGCAATCAATTGTGTATATTGACTACCGTAATCCAAAACAATGATTTTATCAAAATCTTGTGTTGATTCTGCCATTATCTCTGTTTCCTTTCATTTTTATTATGATTATTAGTAACTAGTTTAATAAGTATTACTAAATTAAGCAAGCCCATTTGTGAAAAAGTCGTATATTTTTCATGCTTCCTAAAATTTACGCAAATAAATTTTATCAATGACATGATTAGTAGTTTTATGCAAAATCAATGTTGCCCGGTTTTTAGTTGGCAAAATATATTCATATAAATTAACCAAATCAATCTTATGCCAAACTTTACGCGCCCGTTGAAAGGCTTCATCACGTGGAATTTGTGTATATGGATAATAGTGATCTTGTGGATTATGAAACGCACTATCCAATAAAATTCCAAACCGGTGTAAAAACCACCGCTCAATTAATTGAGCATCAGCATCCACATAAATCGAAAAATCAAAATAATCACTTACATAAACTTGTTGATGAGCTGGTAACTGCAAAGTATTGATACCTTCAACAATTAAAATATCAGGTCGATTAATTTCATCATATTCATTTGGAACAATATCATATAACTGATGCGAATATCGTGGTGCCAAAACATGTGGTTTAGCTTCTTTAATATCATTCAAAAAAGCAATTAACCGTGCCATATCATAACTTTCAGGAAAACCTTTGCGGTCTAACAAATGGCGCTTTTTCAACTCTGCAGTTGAATATAAAAAACCATCAGTAGTAATTTGCTGAATACGCCGTGTTGGAAAAGCCCGTTGTAGTAATAAAGTTAATAAACGGGCAATTGTACTTTTACCAACCGCAACTGAACCAGCAATCCCAATGATAAATGGTGCTTGCTTAGATGTTCTTTTATCCGAAAATGCCGCAATTGCACCTAATTTAGCTTGATATTGTTGATAATAAATATTTAATAAATTACATAATGGTAAATAAATCTTACGTACATCCTCTAATGATACTGGATCATCAAGCGAACGACGTTGCATTAATTCAGCATTTGTAATTGTATTAACAATGCCACCATTAAGTTGGGACCATTGTTGGCGATCAAACGATACATAATTTTGTGGTTCCATATGATTGCCTCGTATTAATCAAGTTGATATAAGTTCTTAGGGACACGTTGCAATAATGGTGATAATTGCTTACTTGCCAAAATTGTTAAGCGATGCATTGACCGCGTAGCAATAGTGTAAACTAATTCTTGTTGTGATTCACTTGGATAATTAGCCTGTGAAGCATCCCACATAACAACCGCATCAAATTCCAAGCCCTTGGCTAAATATGCTGGAATGACCAAATCACCACTTGCTAAGCGTTGATTACCTGATTTAATCAAAGTAATTGGCACATTTTGTTGTTTTAATTGTTTAGTCAAGGCTTGGGCTTGGGCTAATGTCTTAGTGATAACTACGGTTGTATCACCATCTTGATGATTTTGCTGTAATTGTTTTTGCAAGTATGGTAATAAATCAGCCGTATTATCCGCAATATGCACATTCGGTAAATCACCTTGACGACTAAATGGTTCAATTAATTGACCATGGGTCAAAATGGCCTTTGTAAATTCAGTAATTTGTTGCGTTGAACGATATGAACGTGTTAATTGCACTACTTTAGTAGCCGCAGGATCAAATAATTTCTTAACTTCATTTAATAATACGGGTGCTTCGCTTTCGGTAAAGATAGCTTGATTCAAATCACCTAACAAAGTAAAACGTGCTTTTGAAAATGCAAACCGTAAGTAAGCAATTTGATATGGCGTATAATCTTGTACTTCATCCACAAAAACAAAACGCATTTCACGATGACCATGACTACCAACCATCAAATCATACAAATACAAGTATGGCGTAGTATCATCCATTGCTAATTGATGATTCCGCAAATTAGTAACTACTTGCTGAACATTATTTTGCCAGTCAGTTTCATTAAGACCAAATTTTGCTAAATCAACGTATTGCGGAACATTTCTCAAGAAATCAATGTATTGTGCATTAATACTCAAGAATTGGTTACGAACAATGGCACGCCGTAGTGGCATGAATGCTTGGGCAACGACTTGCCGTGCATAGAAGCGGTATTCGTCATTGGCAGACTTAAATTCCTGATCAACTTGCGTCCGCATTTGTTGCATTTGTTCTTCACTCAAGGATTCAACTGCATCCATTACCCATTGCGACTTAATCTCACGTTGCATTTGCTTTTTAATCATATTCATTAATTCATCTTTAGTAGCTTCAAGACGATTAATTAATTGATAATTCTTGTTAAAACTATAGTAAATATCAGCAATTTGATCCTTAGTAATAATTTCCTTACCACGAAACTTTAATGACCGGAAACGCATTCCTTGTTGATTTAGATGTTGAGCATATTTTTGTGTAGCTTCAAAAAAGGATAAATCAACTTTCAAGCGACTAACATGTGCAGCAACTGGTGAAAGCTTTTGTTCAAAACGATCAAATAAGTTCTGCACTTGTAAACGTGGTACCCGCCGAGCCACATATTGATGATAGGTGAATTGCACCATGTTCTGTTCACCTAATTCAGGTAAAACGTTTTTAATATAATCATTGAATAATTGGTTAGGTGAAAACATGATAACTTGACTGGAAGTTAAATTACCACGATAACGATAAAGCAAGTACGCTACCCGTTGTAAAACAGCAGAGGTCTTACCTGAACCAGCCGCTCCTTGGACAAATAACAAATCATCCTTAGTATCACGAATGATTTGGTTCTGTTCTTTTTGAATGGTAGTAACAATACTCTTCATTTGGGTACTTGATTTTTCATTCAAAACTTCAAGTAACATTTGATCACCAATGGTTTCATTAGTATCAAACATTGCGGTGATTTTACCATGATCAATCAAGAATTGCCGTTTTAATGTTACATTAACTGATTGTTCGCCATCAGGAGTTTGGTAAGTAACTTTGCCTAAGCCCCCATCATAATAGATTGAAGAAATTGGTGCCCGCCAATCATAAATTAAAAAGTTATTATCCTTATCAGTTAATGAACCTAACCCAATATAAATGGTTTCTGGTTGTTCGCCCTTTTCTTGAAAATCAATCCGGGCAAAAAATGGATGTTGATATAATCGTTTTAATTCATTTAATTGTTGGGCTGATTGTTGCCAAGCATTATTACGTTCATCTAATAATTGTTGCTGTTGCTCAATTGAAGCTGCGGTTTCAAACGCTTCATCATCGCCACTAAAATTTAACCGCACATCTTCGAAGAAATTACGGTCCAAGGCCTTTTCTTCAGCAGCTGTGCGGTCAACTTTCTTTTGAATTTTAATAATAGCGTTTTTAATATAATCTTCAATGTAATCTAAATGTTTTTGTTCTTGATCTTGAGCTTTTGTCAACGTGGTGCCTCCTATATCAAATATGAAAGCTAAAATTTGATTATTAATTTTACACTTTTTTACCACGTCAAGCAACTAATTAAATATGTAACCCAATCAAGAAACCTAAACCTGCTAAGCATAAACCGAATCCATATGAGCAAATGAAATAAGTCCAAAATGTTTTCCAATCTTTATGGGTCCATAAAGCAGCAAGTTCATTATTTAAAGTTGAAAAGGTTGTGAAACCACCTAATACACCAGTTCCTAATAACAAACTTCCCCATTTAGCAATTGCAGTACTTGTTAATAAACCTAAAATAAAACTACCAACTAAATTAATTAATAATGTTGCTAATGGAAAAGAACCATTTACCATGCGATTAACCCATTTAGAAACAATGTAACGGCCCCATGCACCAATTGCAGCACCACAACCAACTAAAATGAAATTACTAATCATTTTCCTCGTGAGCCTCCATTTGTTTATGATGTGCTAATTGCCAATCAGCTAATTTAAAAGCAATTAAAGTGACAACTAATCCACCAATTAAACTTAAAAGGATATATGCTCCAAATTCCCAATAAGCATTCCGATATAATAACTTAATGCTGTCTACACAAAATGATGAAAATGTTGTGTAAGCACCACAAAAACCAGTACCCCAGCCAGCAGCCCATGCCGCTGACATGTTAGTCCGTTCGACAAAATAATGTGTAATATAAGCAAGTAAAAATGCACCAGTTAAATTAGCTGCTAATGTGCCCCATGGAAAACCAAGTGTGGTTGCTGGTAACATTAAACCAACCAAATAACGAGCAATCCCACCTAAGGCAGCACAAAAGCCAATAACCATATACTCCATGCTTAATTAGCCTCCAATTAAAAATTAAATATTTTCATCAACAACATTGATTGGTGTGGTGAAAATAATACCATCTTTAAACAATGGTTTAGTCTCTTTAATAATAGCATCTACTTCTGCAGTTGGAACAATTCCTTCAATAATAACAGGAATGTGTTCAGTTAATTGAATAAAATCATCAATTTTATTTAATTCACGAGTACTATTAGCACCATAACCTGCTAAACCTTTAGTAACAGTTACCCAGTTAACATGATGCTTTTGTAATACTTGAATTACTTTTTCATAATTTTGTTCAAATACCCAGCGTTCTTCTGGATGAATGAAATATTTCATATTAACAAATTTACTTGACATATTTACTTCCTCCCCTGTTATTCCTGGTATAACATTAATTTGACCATTTTGTGCTGAAACAACTTTTTGCAAAGCTGGTGAAATTTGTGTTAATTGTTCATCATCTATTACTGTTTCAACAATTAAAGGTAAATTATTAAAAGCAGGATCTTCAATCACATTGATATGACGTTCATCGCCACTATCAATTACTTCGATTCCACGTCTAACAACAACATTACTAATATCATTTTTTAACAAGACATTCGTAACTTGTTTAGCGATATCATAATTATCAACAACAACATGTAATAAAACTGACATTAATTTTCCCTCCTTTTTTAACTTCATTTTTAAGAATAGTTATTTTATTTAAAAAATGCAAACGCTTTAATCGGGATATTAATATTAAAAAACCACTAATCATGATAGAATACTTTAATATATATATAATATAAGTATGAAAACATTTATGAAATGGGGAATAAAACTGTGGAGCATGGTGATCTAGTCGCCAATATATGTATTATTTTAATTACATTCATTATTGCATCGTTCTTTGTACTAGCTGAATTTGCCTTAGTACAAACACGTGATAGTGCTTTAGAAGAGCGCATTAAGGAACGCAATGGTAATGTTAAAAAATTAAAACGTGGTTTGCATATGGTGCAAAACCTCAATGAATATTTATCAACTACCCAAGTTGGTACTAGTTTAACTGGAATTATCTTAGGTTGGGTTGGTGAATCAACAATGGAAATGATTTTCATTAAGTTGTTAGGATTCACCCATCTTTTGCACGGTACATCATTACATTTTTTAGGTGCAATTTTAGGTGTCATTTTATTAACATATTTAGAAGTTGTCTTAACTGAAATTGTTCCTAAGAATATTAGTATTGATATGCCATTAAAGATGTTAATGCTGGTTGTTACACCATTGCATTACTTCCATATTATCTTTTATCCATTCGTTTGGTTACTCAATACTTCAGCTACAGCAATTGTTAAATTATTTGGTTTAAAACCAGCCGAAAATAGTAACCAAGTATTAAGTCAGGCAGAAATTTTACATTTATCACGGAACGCCGTTAATGGCGGAGCTTTAGATAAAAATGATTTGCTTTACATGCAACGTGCCTTTGATTTTAATGATAAAACTGCACGGGATGTAATGGTTGACCGGACTAGTCTTGAAGTTGTTAATATTACTGATACCGTCAAAATGGTTATTAATAAATATCTTCAAGATGGTTATAGTCGTTTTCCAGTAGTAGCTAATAATGATAAAGATAAAATCTTAGGTTACGTTTATATTTATGATGTTGTTCGGCAAGCACAAGTTGATGATACTATTCGTGTCAGCAAGTTATTACGTGCTATTATTACTGTCCCTGAAGCAACACCTATTCAAAAATTATTATCACAAATGATTCGTAAACAAACACCAATTGCGGTAGTTGTTGATGAATATGGTGGTACAAGTGGTATCGTTACTGATAAAGATATTTATGAAGAATTGTTTGGCACTGTTAAGGATGAAATTGATGATGTTTCCGATGAATATATCATTGCTGATCCTGAACATAAGGGCGTTTATCATGTCAGTGGTAAAACCACTTTATATGATTTTGAACGTTTCTTCCATACTAAAGTACCAGGATTCGATAATTCCGAAATTATTACCATTGCTGGTTATATTTTGGAAAATTATCCAACCATTAAACTTGGCGACACAATCTACTTAGACAAGTTTAAGTTTACCGTAACTGCTTTTAGTCGTGGTTATGTTGATTGGTTCGATGTAACCCATACTGATAAACCAACAACACTAGCCAAGACTAATGTGCAACCACCAACTAGTCAAACCAATAATAATGATGATAAATAGTTAAAAATAAAAGGCTAATCGCGTAATTTGCGATTAGCCTTTTTTATTTTGTTAATTTATTATTATTTACTGTAAACCCACCGACTAGTTTGTGTAATGGTCATGGCCTTACTTGGTAATAATAAAATCACAAAATCGATGATCATGAAAACTTGTTCAATCAATGCTAAAATACTGTAAACATTAAGCATCATGCCATAATTGTTAAGTGTTATAAACAAGTGGAGTGACATTAATATTAATTCAATTACTACTGGTAAAACTAATAAAATAACAATACTTACTGGTTTTAAACCAACATCACGAAAGCGCCGCACAATTAACGTAATAATTGGCAAAATTATTGCTACAACAATTACTACACCAATACCGGTTAATACTTTAACAATTGGTGCTTCACTACCAGCAGAAAAACTCATTGAATATGCATTAGCAACAAATAAATCACCAATAAACATGATAATTGTTTGGAGTAAGAATCCCCACCAGTAAGCTGATCGAGTGGTATTGCCCTTAAAATCAAAATAGCCTTTAAAAAAATCACGCCATGCTGTTAATAAACCAACACGTCCAGTTTCATTAATTTTCTTCATGTGAAAACTCCTCTTCGACTTTAAGTTGTGCTGCGACAGTAGTGTCATCAGTTGTTGCTAATTTACCAGTTATTTTTTCATAAAAGGCAACCCGTGTCATAATTTCATAAGGAATAACCCACAAAAACGCAATTCCCAAAGTAATCATTCCTAAGATATCCCAACCAATGAAACTTAACATTAGTAATACATACTGCCACTTATGACCTTTCATCATGCTTTCGCTTTCACGTAAGCATTCCATTGCACTAACATGTTCATGGCGATTTAAATGTTCTTTATAAATGAACAAGGCTTGAGAATAACTAATCCACTTAATAATTCCAGGAACAATTAATAATAATCCCCATAATAGTGTCATGATTAATTTAACCGCTAAAATAGCCCATGTACCATCAAAATATGGTTTTTTAAATACTTGTAAAGTATTTTTAAAAACATGTTTTTGACAATAAAATTTTCCATATGGTAAATGATAACTAAAACCATACCAATCAAGAAAATGATACTTAATACCTGCCATTATCCATAAGTTAAGTAAAACAGCAATTATTAAAATTAATTCAATAATTTTAAACGCAATTGGTAAGTATAATGACAACATCATTAAAGTTGCCATAAATATTAAAAATAGCGGAATTATTAATAATAAGTATGGCATCAACATTAGTAATGCACATTTACGCCAACTTTTGTTTAAAATTTGTTTAGCTTGTGTTTTTAATTGCAAGTATGCTCGCATTATTTTCCTCCATTAATTATATTTTTGATATCTTTTTAGAAAATGCGGTGAAAAACAAATAATAAGAAATAACTATATAAGGCAATTGACCATGGTTTTAATATTAAAATAATGGCACAATAGCGACTAAACTTCATTTTGCTCAAACCTGAGACTAAACAAGCTACATCATCGGGCATAAAGGGAACAATTAAAGTTATTATTAATAGTTTTTCCATATTATGCGATTGCTCAGTAGCAATCCGCTCATATTTTGCATAAGTTTGTGGTGAAAATATGTATGGTAACAAGCCATTTCCTAATTTACGGACTAATTCAAAACCAATCATTTCACCAATCACACCACCAATGTAGCTATAAATAATGCCTGGAATATTACCAAATAGTAACGCGCCAACCAGTACTGATAATCCCCCTGGTAAAATTGGTACAATAACTTGAATTAGTTGAAAAATAATAAAGCCAATTGGTGCCCATGGTCCCATTTGCTTTAGGAAATTTTGCACCATCACGGCAGCTTGATTACCCAAACGATGCATATACCATAAAAAATAAATTAACACGCATAATCCCACAAGCGGCACAATTGTAAGGATAATTCGTGTAATGCGTTGCTTTTTCAAAAAAATCCTCCTTACAACATATCTTTAGTAGTCATTATCATTTGATAAACTGCTACTTCATAAGGTTGTAATAATAAATCTTTTTCATACGCAACCATGAATTCAGAATGAAATACATAATTTCCAATAATTAAACGTTTCAAAGCATGATCAAACTGGACTGGAAATGAAAATTCAGCAGTTTTATGTGATAAATTAGCTACCACAATAAAACATTCTTGGTCATTAGTGCGTTCATACGCATAAACATTAGTATCACGAGTATTAATTAACTGGTAATCACCATTAACTAAAACCGCATGCTGTTTACGTAAACCAATTAATGTACGATAAAAATTAAATATCGAACTTTCATCATTAATTTGATCAGCAACATTGATTGAGGTTGCATTAGTATTAATGTTAATCCATGGTTGTCCTTGCGTAAACCCTGCATTTTTAGTGCTATTCCATTGCATTGGTGTCCGCGCATTGTCACAACTATAATGATTAACATATTTTAAAGCAACTCGTGCTTCCATTCCTTCAGCAATTTTTTGATGATAGATTGCTAACGTTTCTTTGTTTCTAAATTCCTTAATATTATTAAAATGCGCGTTGGTCATTCCTAATTCTTGACCTTGATAGATAAAGGGTGTGCCGTGCATTAAAAAATAACAAGCAGCTAAGCACTTAGCTGATTCAACCCAGTAATGATGATCACTACCATAAATTGATACACTCCGGGGTAAATTATGATTTTCAGTAAATAATGCATTCCAACCATCTTTAGTAAACGTTTTTTGCCAACAAATTAACGTTTGCTTGAGTGTTGGCATTAGTGATTGGGCATAAGGTAATTTTTGCCATAATAAGGGATATTCAAATTGAAACATCAAATCAAAGTAACCCTTTGGTCCTAACCAATTACGTTTTTGACTTAACGATAATGGGACGGCTTCTCCGATAATGGCGACATTTAACTTGCGAAATGTTTCGCTTAATTCCTTAAAAAAGACATCAATTCCCGTCACGTTATGATAAGCAGCATCCATATCGTCAACATCAGCAAAGCTTTGTAATTTTTTGATATAAATTGCACTAGCAAGGTGAAAACCATCGACACCTTTATCAGCCCAAAACTTGATAATATGCTTAATTTCATCCCGAACTTGTGGACTTTCCCAGTTCAAATCAGGTTGATGCTTGGTGTACAAATGCAAATAATACTCATTCGTTGGTGCATTATATTCCCACACTGAACCACCTAAAATTGACTGCCAATTATTAGGAACGCCCTGACTGGCATCACGCCAAATATAATAGTCATGATAAGGATTATCACGTGATTGCCGTGCCTGCTCAAACCAAGGATGATGATCAGAAGTATGATTAATCACCAAACTCATCACCAAATGCATATCAATTTGATGCAATGCCGTTAGGAGATTATCGAAATCATGCATATCACCATACTCAGGTGCAATTGCCTCAAAATCACTAATATCATAACCACTATTAAAATTAGGTGATGGACAAACTGGTGCTAAACATAAAAAATCAACGCCCAAATGTTGTAAATATGGCAACTTCTTAATAACTCCAGGTAAATCGCCAATACCATCATCATTGGTATCCTGAAAACTACGTGGGTAAACTTGATAACCAACACCAGTTTGCCACCATTGTAATGTCATGAATAATTACTCCCTAGTTTAATAAATTAACAGCAGGATTACCTAAAAATGCCCGTAATACTTGATAATACTTATGTGGATTTGTCCGGAATGTTTGGACGTGTTTAGCCGTTCCATTCAAATAAAGCATTTTAGGAACCATTGCTTCTTGATACAAAATAGGTGCTTCAGTTACTGGCACAGTTTGGTCTTTCTTACCTTGAATTATTAATAAAGGTAATTTATTCTGTTGCACCTGCTGATCAATTTGCGCATCTTCATATGAGTAACCAGCTAATAATTTCATAAATAAACTAGCCGTATACATCAATGGGAATGGTTGAATATGATAGTAATGCCGTAACCGGAATTCGCCTTCACGTTTCATTGAACCATAACCACTATCAGCAATGATTGCTTTAACATTATCTGGCAATGCTTCACCACTAGCGGCCAAAACTGTGCCAGCACCCATGCTAATTCCCATTAATACAATCTGTGCATCATCAAGGTGTTGGTTAACAGCATTAATCCAATCTAAGCAATCCTTCCGATCTAACCAGCCATAACCGATTCGAATACCATCACTAGCTGCATGTGCACGCGCATCAGGCATTAATAGACTAAAGCCCATATGATAAAACATTTGTGCATATGGTGTCATTTGTTCACGAGAATGTTGTAAGCCATGGAATAAAATGGCTACTTTATGCGAATGATCATTGGGAATATACGTTGCACGTAAAGTTAAACCATCATTACTAGTGATTTGCCATTCTTCCTTTGGCATATCAACATACCATTGGTTTTCAGCAGGAGTATTTTCACTTAATGAGTAATAACGGCCTTTGCTTTTCAATGAATTAACAACCCCAGCTCGATAGACAATATAACCGCCAAGGAATGATAAACCACTAGCAACGCCACCAATAATAGCTAATGGTGTTAATACTTTATGTTTCATTACAATTACTCCTCCTAGTTATGAAAACAACTCGTTGTGTATAAATTACACGGCGAGTTGTCCGTTTAAAATAATTATGATTTACGTTGATGATAATAGTCAATTAATAACAATAAAATTCCAATAATTAAAGTAATTATTAAGAAATAACCATTCTGATAAATGGCCTGTTGGTAAAAACTACGAATAATTTTTATACTCAATGGCAATTTAATCTTAACCATTTGACTAAAAATGTACCATAATGCGCCAACTGAAATTACTGTAGCCGCAATGAAACTAATTCCAACATAATACGTTGTTCGTTGTCGTTGCCATATCAGCAATATTAACAATAATAACGCGAATACAATACTGCTAAGTAAAATTATTTTTAAACGAATACACGAATTACTAAAAGTTGTTACTTCTTCTTGAATCAACGGTGTATTCAATTGCTTAGAAATAATTTGCAAAGTATATGCTTGCACCTTAGCGAAAATAATTGATAAATTATCTTTATGTGTTTTAATTCCCGTTAGTTCTTGTAACTTTTGCAAAAAGACATCTAAAATTTGCTGTGCCGAAAAAATAGCAGGATTACCTTCATATAAACGATTAATTGTCGTTTTAATTACAGGCTTAATTTCATTAACTTTAAACATCTGCTTCGGCAATTTAATTGGTAAAGGATACTTATTTTGAATAAGATCAATCTGTTGATTAACCCCATCAGTAATAATCTTCGCATTATAAGATTCAGTTAACACTTTATTCGTAAAGTGTGCTGAAAAATTGTTGTTCTTAAACAAATACTATTAAACGTTGAAGATAGTGCCAATGTTAAAAGAACTGTCAATATCCATATAAAAATTGATTTGTGATTTTTATGTGCAAACATTATAAATTTTTAACCCCTTAAAAAATTAATGAGCTAACAACCACGTAGCAACATCACTTGGTGAAGTAAAAGTTGCTAATGCACCAGCCTTTTGCAATTCTAGTGCCGTACCAAAACCATATGTCACACCAATTGCCTTAATATTATTATCACTAGCACCAGCAACATCGTCACGCCGATCGCCCATCATAATAACACTATTAAGTTTGTCTTGAAGATGCATTTGATCCAAAGCATAAGTGATGATTTGTACCTTCCGTGAACGAATTCGTTCATCAAAAGTAGCCCCATAAATGCCATCAAAGTACTGACTTAAATCAAAATGTTGCATTAATCTTTCCGCAAGTTCTTCGGGCTTAGCGGTTGCTAATGCCAAGTGACGACCATTGTCATGTAACTTTTTAAGCATTTCTGGAATACCATCATATAATTGACATTCATAAATACCTTGACGATTGTAATAATCTTGGAAGTACTTAATCGCTTTTAAAACGACATTTTGATCATCAATATGGTAATAAGTTGGAATTGATTCGGACAAAGCTGGTCCAATAAAACAATGGTAATCTTGATCAGCAATTGGAGCCCAATGCATTTTACTGCTCATATAATCAAGTGCATTAACAATTCCTTGTTCAGAATTAATTAAAGTACCATCCACATCAAAAAGAACTGTTTGAAACATTTAGCGATTATCCTCCTCTTTACAATAATATTATTATATCGCTATTTTTATAAATAATAATAAAGAAATTATATTCACGAAATTATAGCATTGACAACATATTTTTTTCATAATTTATATTTATTATAAATTTTGTAAAAGTAGTAAATACTTTTATACCTAATAAACATCTTAATTAAAACCTATTTAATAGTTACTTCCTATAGTAACTAGCTAATCACATTATTATAATGTGATAACACCCTTACTCCTTGTAGTCATCGTATTTATTACGATGACTTTTTTATTTATAATTAATGGTTAGGAAGAAGGATTTATAATGAATGAAGAAAATCGTTATTATCAACCTAAAGATAGTAAAGATGCCATGCGTTATGTTGAAAAATTATTTAATAAATACAAAAATGCGCCATTAACTGACGCATTACTTCAATATCATCAAAAATTAATTTATTATTTACAAACAAGTGTTATCACCGCAGCACAACAAGAGCACCAACCCCAGCGTGAAAAAGCAGCGAAAAATATGATTGCAATCATGCAAGATTGGATTCGGGTACGTGCGCTCGGGCAAACTTTTAATGGTTCTTTAAAAGGCTTTAAAGTAACTAAAAACAAGCACATTAAGTATAAACATGCACGTGGTAAATTGCACAATCAACAAAGTACCATTCGTAAAACAATGCATTAATTATCTTGACCATTAAGCTCTTCATGCTTAATGGTTTTTATTGCATGCCGTAAAATAATTGGTGCTAACAATGTTATAATCACAATTACACAAATTACAGCTGAATAATAATCATCAGATAATAAGTGGGCATCATAACCAATTTGCGCCACAATTAATGCCATTTCACCCCGTGAAATCATGCCAGCACCAATTTGATAAGCATCACGCCACTTTAAACCAGATAGTTTTGCACCAATCGCACACCCACCTAATTTACCAATAATTGCTAAAATCGTTGCAATTACAATAAATAACCAGGTATTTTTCAAATCACTTAATGTCATATTCAAACCAACACTAACAAAGAAAACTGGAATAAAAACTGCATAACCAATTGGTTCAATCTTAGCATCAATTTCATCCTTAAAATGCGTTTGCGCAACAGCTACGCCAGCAAAAAATGAACCTAAAACAGCACTTAAGCCTACTAAATCAGCTAAAACGGCCATTGCTAAACAAATAATCATTGACATGGTTGTTTCAGAAACATTTAAAGTAAAGCGTCCTGATAAACGCATTAAAATTGGCGCAATATATTTTACTAATAAATAAATAATGCCAAAGAAAAGTAATTGTAAAATTAAGCTAACTCCTAATGGTAATTTAGGCACACCAGCGCCACTGGCTTTAGTCATACTAACTAACAAGCTTAAAGCTAATACTGTTACAATATCATCAACAACCGCTGCGCCTAAAATTGTGGTACCAGCGACGGAATCAAGAACACGTAATTCTTTTAATACTTCAACTGAAATTGAAACAGAAGTTGCTGCAAAGGTAATGCCTAAAAATAAATAAGCGCTCTTACTCATCCCAATGAGATCGCCATAGCCACTAATTAACACAATGGGCAAAATAACTCCGCACACAGCAACAATAATACTTGGCTTAAGATACTTTTTTAGTAAATCAAGATCACTTTCTAAACCAGCGATAAACATCAAAATAATTACACCAATTTCTGAAAAATCATTAATAAAAGTTCCTGGTTTAATCCAATCTAATACTGCTGGTCCTAATAAAACACCCACTAATAACTGCCCAATAACAGCCGGTAACCCAATGCGCCGACTTAATTGACCTGCTAATAAAGTGGTAATTAAAATTAAACATAATACCGCTAAATAACTCATAACAAAACTCCTTAATAAAAAAGGACTTTTCACGATGAAAAGTCCTTGTCCGTCTACTCTCAATTATGAGTATAACATACCGTTCTTAAAATAAAAACCTCTAGGTACTTCCATACCTAGAGGCTTCTTCGAAAGGAGATCGATATCTCAATCTTCATTTCTAAACTCACGCACATATCCTAAAACCACACTCTATAAGGAGTTTTACGAGATTATTCTCAAGTGAGTTATTTTTGTGACCCAAGCTTGATTATCTAGTAATTAATTTAGGACGGCGACTTTACAACTTTTCTAAGCTCTAAAGGAGTTTTCAAGATTACTCAAGCAATCACTTGCCTGATCGACTTAGATACCACTTGATCTCCTCTCAATGATTAATGTATCACTGTTTAGTAATATATTCAATTAACATGAACTTATATTAGTGGTTACCCCATAATAATGCTACAACAGGTTGACCATCTAATTTAGCTGGATCAACAACATAAACACGGCCACCTAATGACATTGTTGTTGCTGCTAAATCATTTAATAAGTTATTCTTCTTAGCCATTTCACTTGTAGTATCAACTGTTTGGTCAACAGTAATGCTGCCAGGTAATTTAGCATCCCGAGCAACAATCAAGGTTGCTACGCGACCTTCAATTGTTGCATTGATAACATCTTGGGTGTTACCAACAAACTTCTTTTGTGATTTAGCCATGTCGATTTGATCAGCCACATCACTGCGAGCAATGTCAATCATTTCTTTATTAACATCCTTCACAGCATCTTCTAATGTTTCATGATTGAAGATAGGTGGTACTTTGTTGATTACTAAGTCCTTTGATAAGTAAGGATTATGGCTAATCTTTCTAAATTCGCCTTCATCTTCACTTACTGCCATCAAAACAACTGGTAAATGATCACGTAATGAAACATGTTTAGTTACATATTCATCTACTACTTCAAAGTAATTCCGTTCATCAGCTTGTTCAGATTCATCTTTTACATCATAACCACGGTATTCTGAATAACGGCCGTGTTCATGCATCCGAATTTTTTCATCACCACCGATTACTTCATCACCTAAAGTTTTCTTAGATGATACTGGTGCGCCAGTTGCCATTGGCTTTTCAGAAATTACACCATCTTCAACATTAAACATCCGGAATGAGTCTTTGTCGATTTGTAAAATGTTGTAGTCTGGTTGAAATTCGGTTGCATCAATAATTGGTAAAATATACAAATTATTTGAGACAACTGCTAATGGATCAACATGTGTTGCTAAGTAATATTGATATACATCTTTATCACCAGCAATAATTGCTAAACCGCGTGATTGAGCGTAGTCCATTACAATATGTTCACCAACCATCCGAAGACGTTGATCATATTCATTCCATTCTTTTGTTGGGAAAAATTCATCAAATTCTTTTTTAGCTTGAGCTAATAAATCGTTAAATTGTGCTGTGCTATCTTTCATGCTGTCAGCAGCTGGATCTATTGGCATAAAAATTGAAACAAATGGACCATGATCCTTATTTGCTTCAACAATCTTTTGTAAATCATCACGTAGTGCTGTCATATAAAATCCTCCTGTGCCTCATTCATCTTTATAATAATTCACTATTGTAAAAAGCGATACAATTTTGCCTTGAAAATACGAAAATTATCAAATAAAAAAATAAGAACATCAAAATGTTCTTATTTGATAATTGAATTATTTAGTTTCATCAATAAATGCACGTAAACTATAATCACTATTCACCATATTACGTAAAACATAATCACTATCCATTACTGACACTTCTAAGGTAACTTCATTAGCAACCCGACTAACTACCTTAACTCGTTCCAAAACATTTGGTGAAATCGCAGCACTATGCATGGAACCAGCAAATGTCATCCGCCGTGCCACTACTTGGTTAGCATCTTCGAAAGAAGAAACAGCAGTTAATTGGTGATTATGTAATTGGTAAAACTGATTAGCAGTTTCATTAACTAATTCACGATTATAATCAGTTAAAATAACCGCTCCACCTGCTCGTAAATAATTTTGAATTTGCACAATCAAAACTTTAATAGTATCACTATCAAGATAAGTCGTGGGATCATCCAAAATTAATACATCGACCATTGATAAAAAGGCATGGACTAAACTGACTTTTTGACCAACACTATGCGAAACATAACGAAGTGGTGTTTTTAAATAATCAAATAAATTAAACGCATGAACTAAATCATTACACCGTTGTTGCCAAATATTCCGTGATAATCCAGAATTCTTCATTGAAGATTCAAAGAAACGTTGGACTGTCATGGCACCTTCTAAAGTATCAGGGGCACAATACATCACATCTAAATCAGCGTGAGCACGCACATGGCCCTTATCGGCTTTAACAATGCCAGCAATTATTTTTAATAAGGTGGATTTACCACTCGCTTGTTGGCCATTAATCGCAATACAATCATGTTGACTAATCGTTAATCGAATTTTATCTAAAATTACTTGATGTTGATAATTTTTAATAACATCAACAACATTCAATAACACACTCATTATTTTTCGCCACTTTGCCAGTCTGCAATATGTTGAGCTGCTAATGCCAAACTCATAACAGCATCTTTAGAAAGGTCACGCGTTATTAAGTTAACATCAATGGTGGCAACAGCGCCCACAACTTCCAAGCCATATGTTAAGACGTGTAAATCTTGAACAACATCATATTGACCATTAACACAAGTGTTTTCATGGTTGTATGTAAAGTGCACATCGCCTTCGCTTAAAATGCCATCAACATGATTAACCATATAACGATCACTAATATCAGCTAATTTATCTTTAAGATTAGTCGTTAAGTTTAATTTATGATCAGATACTTCTTCGGCATATTTTTCTTGACTCATATCAAAATAAGTAGTTACTGATGCTGGTAAAACATGCAATTCATCTAATAATGGATAAACATGACTTGGTTCGAATTGAATTTCTTTATCAATAATCATTTGCATATTTGCTTCCAACCAATCAGCTAATTCACTAATTGCTAACTTTTTCACAGTTTATTCCCTCACTTTTTGTTTTATGTGTATATAATAATCGAAAAAAGGCACGCCTACAACGTGCCTTTTTCAAGATTATTAGTGTATTAGTGTTTATCTAACATTGTTTTATTATCAAGTTCTGTTTTTACAATGATTACATCACATGGTGCTGTCCGGTTAACATATGTTGTTACTGAACCAACCATAATGTATTCAACTGCATTTAATCCCGTTGACCCAATCATAATTAAATCAGAATGATGGTCATTAGGAAAATCTTCAGCAATGACAATCCGTGGATTACCAAACCGAACATGGATAGAAACATCATCGAGTCCACGTTTTTGTGCATCGAGTTTAAGATTTTCTAAGTACTTTTGTGCTTCTTGTGTAATTTGGTAAACTGCATTACCAGAAATAATCCCACCATAACTACCAACGAATTGCTTAGTATCAAGCACATTTAATAAATCAAGATGTGCATGATTTTGTTTAGCAACGGTAATTGCTTTGTTCAAAGCTAATTCAGATTCTTTAGATCCATCAACAGGAACTAAAATATTATGATACCCATAACTTTCTGTCATCCTTAACACTTCCTTAACTTTATCTTTAGTGTACACAAAACTAACTCTACAAACAAGAAAGTTATTATTTTTTCAGTTATAATTAGGATAAATAACTAAAAAGGAGTACGTATTATGCAACGTCTTTTACCAATTACTGATGGTAATAATTTTCGTGAGTTAGGTGGTTACCAAACTACTGATGGTCACACAATTAAAATGCACAAAATCATTCGGAGTGGTGCATTACATGATTTAAATGACAATGATGTCAATTTTTTAACTAAGTATGGTGTCAAGTATGATGTTGATTTTCGTTCTTCAGAAGAACGGAATGCTAAGCCTGATCGTTCATTAAATGGTGTTACTTACTTTTGGGACCCTATTTTAAAATTTGATGAATTAGAAAATTCTGTTTCTCTTTCTAAAATAACAACTGACATTTTAGAAAACGACAATGCCGGTTATGAACACATGATTAGTGTTTATCACAATATGATTAAATTTCCTGATGCCAATCAAGCTTACCGGAAATTCTTTGATTATTTATTAATGAATGATCAAAATCAACAAGCATTGATTTTCCATTGCACTTCTGGTAAGGACCGGACTGGGATTGGTGCGATTTTATTCTTAAGTGCTTTAGGTGTACCTGAAGAAACAATTAAACAAGATTACTTATTAACTAATCAAGTTGTGCAAAAATCACTTACTGCTACACTAAATCAAGTTAAACAAAAGACTAATAATGATATTTTAGTTAAAAATATTCGTTACTTATTAACTGTTAGTGAAGATTACTACCAAACTGCTATGAATGATATTCATGACATGGCCGGCGATACAATTACTTATCTTCACAAATTTATTAAAGTAACTGATGATGAAATCAAACAACTTAAAGAAATTTATTTAATATAAAGGATTAAATTATGCTTACTAATCAACATATTGCATTATATATTAGTGGGAGTATTGCCGCTTATAAAGCTGCTATCTTAACACGTTTATTAATAAAATCGGGTGCTGAAGTTCGTGTTGTCATGACAACTAAGGCAACTGATTTTATTACACCGCTTACTATGCAAACCCTTAGTAAGCATTTTGTTTATCCGCAACAAATTACTAGCGATGATGCGCCAGTTGCTCACATTGATTTAGCTGATTGGACTGATATCGCCATTGTTGCTCCCGCAACGGCTAATATAATTGCCAAAATGGCTCATGGGATAGCGGATGATTTTGCAACTACTACACTATTAGCTACTAGTGCAACCAAATATGTTGTACCTGCAATGAATGTGCATATGTGGAATAACCCTGCTACCCAGCGAAACTTAGCAACTTTAAAAAATGATGGTATTCACATTATTGAACCAGCAACTGGCTTTTTGGCTGAAGGTTATAACGGCAAGGGCCGTATGCCTGAACCAAGTGATATTATTAACACTATTCAAAATGAACATGATAATAATTTGCCACTTATTAATAAAAATGTGTTAATCTCAGCTGGCGGCACGCGTGAGCCAATTGATCCAGTACGTTATATTACTAATCGTTCTTCTGGAAAAATGGGTTACGCCTTAGCCACAGCGGCCCAACAAATGGGCGCTAATGTTACTTTAGTATCAACTGCTAATTTACCAACACCAGCACATGTTAATCTAATTAAAGTTAGTGATGCTAAAAGTATGCAACAAGCCATGCAAAACAATTTTGCCAACAGCGACATTGTCATTATGGCTGCTGCCGTTGCTGATTATCATGTTGCTAATGTTGCCTCACAAAAAATTAAAAAAGTTAATAATAATGAATTAACTTTACACTTAGTTCCTAATCCTGACATCTTAGCATCTTTAGGTGCTCATAAAACTCATCAATATGTAGTTGGGTTTGCAGCTGAATCACAAAATCTTTTGGCTAATGCGCAAACCAAACTACAACAAAAAAAAGTTGATATGATTGTTGCTAATAACATTAGTGATACTAAAATTGGCTTTAATAGCGACAATAATCAGGTTACTATTTTACGACCGCATCAAGCACCGCAAGAGTTACCATTAAATAGTAAATTAGCAATTGCGCAACAAATCTTAAAAATTATTAGTCATGAAATTTAAAACAAAAAATCGTCATAAGGTAATTACCTTACGACGATTTTTTTATTTCTTAGCTTCAACACTGCCAATAATATTACCAGCTTGAACTAATCCTTTATTATCAATATTTAATTTTGCTAAATTAGTTTCACTATTAGTAACTACTACAATTACGGTATCATCTAAGCCGGCTGATTTGATGGCATCAAGATCCATTTCCGCAATTGCTTGGCCACCTTTAACCATTTCCTCAGGATTTACTTCGATTGTAAATGGTTCACCTTTCAAAGTAACTGTATTAACACCCATGTGTACCAAAATATCTAAACCATTTAACATCTTAATAGTAATAGCATGTTTAGTACATGCAATATCAGTTACTACCCCACTAACAGGTGCATAGACCTTGCCATCATCCGGTTCAATAATAAAGCCTTCTCCCATTACTTTAGCAGCAAAAACCGGATCACTTGCTTGATCAATATTTTTTAAAGTACCATCAACTGGTGCATAAATATTATTATCATCTAATTCCTTAGTATGCTCATAAAACCATTTAAACATTGCCATTGTTAACTCCTCCTTAAATAACGCAACATCACTTTATTAACGATATGGATCCTTAGCATAATCCACAATTAGTGGTGCTTGAGGTGTTACCAAATAATCTTGATTGTCAATTACCACGTTTGCATCATAACTAGTTTGTAATTGAATTTGGTAATGTGTAATCACATATTGATAATCTTTGCCCAAACGCATTAACTTACCACTAATTTTATCCCATGTTTGTGGTAAATGCGGTGTAATTGTTACGGTATTTTTAGCATCAATACCAGCATACAAACGTGGTACTGTTGCTACTAATACAGCTGCAGCAGCTAAACTATCATCGTTAGTTAATGCTTGTTGCCATAATGACCATGATGCTTCAGTATTAACTGTCAAAGCCGCATATAGAACTTGATCTAAACTATGCACTTCAGCAACATTTTGCCAATAGTTATCAATTACTAATGACAAGTCTGCTTTAAATGTCATTTGATCTGATAATACCCACAACAATAATAATGCTTCTTGAGGTGCTAATTGGGAAAGCATATCAACGGCAACAGTTGGTTGATGTTGTTGCAATTGTTGCCAATTTTGGTCAGTAAATTGCAACTGTTGTGCTACATTTTGATATTCATTTTCATATTCATCATAAAAATTACTAATAACTTTAACAAGATAGTGGTATAAAAAAGCATCATTAACATCAATCTTAACTGCTAAACACTTTTGCGCAACTTGTAAAATTAATGGCAAACCAATTGTAGTTAAAAACATTTGGTCATGAGTTGTTTGCCAATAATCATTAGCAGCATAAGCAAGTGCTAAAGCATCAGTAATTGTCATTTGATCAATAAATTGTTGTTGTGTTTGCAACAATGATTGCGCCCGTTGTGGTGCATATTGGTTATAAAATGGCATTACTGTTAAGGCTTGTTCATGGGTTAATTGTTGTTGATCAACATGATTCATCATTTGTAATTTAAAAATTGCATAATGAAGATCCTTTTGAGTATGCAATTCACCAGTAATTTGTAAATCATGTTGCCATACTTTTTGCCAATAAGCAATATTATTGTTTTTACCCATTTCAAAGGTTTCATTACTTGGATCATCATTAATTGTAATAATTTGATCAAATCCATAAGTTTGTGCTTGTTGGCCATTAATAGTTAATGTTTGGACAGCGCAATGATTATCACTCTTAATTTGATAATCGCTATCAGTAACTAATTGCATCGTTACCGTAGTATCATGATTAGCATAATTAATGACATTATCATTAACACTAAATTCACCATCAGCACTAAATTGATTAGTAACATTAATGACACCATCAAAATCAAGCGGTGTTAATTCATAATGAAGCATCACAGTATGATTATCAATTAATCTAGTAACTTTCACTTGAAAATGATGGTCATCATCGTCTTCATTAATATATTGTGTGGTTAAAAGACCATTTTGCATATTCAAATCAATGTAACAATCATGCCATTGCTTACTGTCAAAATTCATTCCATCAACATTAATAGTCAATGCTGACACATCAATAATTTTTTGCCAATGATTAAATTTTTCACTAGTTAAATAAATGCTATTATTAGCAATTTTAATTAATCCATTGCTTAATTCATCAATGTTAACATTACTATCGGTTTGGTCATAATAATGATTAATATGCCACTTATCATCATCAATACGAGCTAACCGTGCTTCATCTAATGAATGATCAACAGTTGAACGCGCATTAATTACAGGCACATGTAACCGAGCGGTAATAATAATTCCTAAATCAACATTTTTACCATGAATTTTAACAACGGTATCACTAAAATGTGAACGTGATGGATTTTCTAAAATAATAACATCGCTGCGTAATGGCTTTAAAGCAGCAATTAAATTATTAATGACGGTATCAATATCATCATCAAAAGCAATAGGTACTGAAATTGTACCCGCATTATTAGCCGTCAATACAAATTGAATCGGCATTGTTGTAACAGTTACTGTCTTCATTTTGTAATTTCCCCGATTTATATAAATAACTTTGTTAATAATTGTAATAAATATTGCTGATTTTGTGTCAGTACAGATACATTTGATGGTTGTGGAGCATGCATTTGTTGTAAAATATCTTCAGTAACCTCTAAATGCATTTGTAAACCAACTAATTGGTCATGTAATACAAATGCTTGTGGTTGTTGGTAATCATCAACAAACAATGCTTGTGCACCAGCTGGCATATACCAAATTTCATGGTTATTTTGCCATACTTGGTATTGTTGATGATTATTCGTTGCGATAACTTCACGCCATACATTAACTGGTGTAATTGGATTAACAGCGGCACTAAATGCTCGCGCAATTTGACATGAACCAAAACCAATTCCTAAAACAGGAACGTGCCGTTTGTCACAAGTCCGAATCAAAATACGTTCAGCGGCATTCCAATCAGCGTTGTCATTCACACTAGCAGCACTATCAAGAATGATTAACCCATCAATGGTATTAGGATCAAGGGGAGTAATATTAACACCTTGATCTAAACGTAAGGTTGTTAATGTAAATTGTTCGTCATGCTGATTAATCCAATCAGTAATTATACCAGCCGTGTTCATGGTATCATGTTGTAAAATAAAAAGATGTTTTTTTAACATTCCATCACCTACTTAATTTTAAGAATAATAAGGAGATTTAATACTATGATGTCTTCACTATTAGTCGTTTTATTAGCTGCTTTAATTATTCCGTTATTAATGGCACGCTTAAAAATTGTTAATGTGCCAACTTCTGTTGCCGAAATTATTGCCGGTATTATTTTAGGAAAAAGCTTACTAAATATTGTTCATCCTACTGAAATTTTAAATCAATTATCCACACTTGGCGTAATTATTTTAATTTTTCTTAGTGGGATGGAAATTGATTTTTCACTATTTAAAAAACAACCTAAGATTACTAATAACGCTAAAAAGCAAACATCCCCCGTATTAATTGCTAGTTTAGCAATGGCTTCAATTTTAATTATCAGTGCGCTCTTTAGTTGGTTATTAGCTAAGCTTCATTTATTTAATAATATTGCCTTAGGTACCATTTTATTTAGCACAATTGCGTTAGGCATTGTCATTGCGGCTTTAAAAGAAAAAGAATTACTAAGCAAACCATTCGGACAAACCATGCTTTTAATTGCTGCCTTTGGTGAAATTATTCCTTTAATGGCATTAACCCTTTATTCAACTTTAATGGGCGGTAATGTTAAAGATTTATGGCCAATATTATTAATTTTCGTAGTAGCAATTATTCTCCTAATGAATTTCCGGAGTATTTATCATTTGTTCGATAAAATCAACAAATCAACTACCCAACTTGATATTCGCTTAGCCTTCTTCTTAGTTATTACTTTGGTTGCCGTGGCTGAACATGTTGGCGCTGAAAATATTCTTGGTGCTTTCTTAGCCGGTATTGTAATGAAGTTATTACAACCTAAAGAAGAAACACTTGATAAGTTAACTTCCGTCGGTTATGGATTCTTCATTCCTATTTTCTTCATTATGACTGGTGCCAAGTTAGACCTTAAGACATTATTAACTGACCAAAAAGCATTAGTATTAATTCCTTTATTCTTAGTTGGTTTAATTTTAGCCAAAATTGCTGTAATTCCAATCTTGAGATTACGTTTCAAAATAATTAATTCAGTAGCTGGAATGTTTTTAGCTACAACAACAATTACTTTAGTAATTCCCGTATTAACAGTTGGCCGGCAATTAAATGTGATTACCGCTACTCAATCTGGCGCATTCACATTAGCTGCTGTCTTAACATGTATTATTTCACCAATTTTATTTAATCGGTTATACGTTAATGAAAAAGAAGATATGATTAAGACCGTGGTCCACTTCATTGGTGCTAATCCAGTTACCGTGCCTATCGCACAGCAATTATCAAAGGGATTATACGAAACCCACCTCTTTACAGACCGAGCTGCCCACTATGATACCTACCAATCACGGGCCAACGTTAGTCTATTACCTGATTTAACTTCAGCAACAATTAATAAAAATCATGTCTTTGATGCTGACATTGTTGTTTTAGGTTATTTCAATCATGATGAAAACTATCAATTAGCACAAATGGCCCTTGATGCGCATGTTCCGCGGATTATTGCACGCTTTGAAACGAAGAATGTTGCTAACCATCAATATGACGATCTTGCTGCGCAGGGGGTTGAAATTTATAACACTTATGAAGCTAACATTAGTTTATTAAGAAGTTTAATTGAAACACCAGCTACATTGAGCATCTTAACGGATACTGTTGATGGCTTATTTGAAATTACTGTTAATAATCGGCGCTTCACTGGCAAAGAAGTTAAGAATTTGCCATTAATTGATCAAATTACTATTGTGCAAATTTACCATAATGGTCACATTATTTTGCCACACGGTGATACGCAAATTCACCTTGGTGACCACATCGTCTTTATTGGACCAAAAGATATTATTCCGCAAATGCGACGTACTTACGAAATTCATAACTAAAAAAATAAGCAGGTTTATTTTAACAAACCTGCTTATTTTTTATATTAATTCTTATGATAATTTGGTCTAATTAAAATAAACGTAAGAATCGCAGTAACTACAAATAAAATTGTTGTAAAAATTAATAAGTGATGCATGCCATTATAATAAGCATGTCGAATAACTACTGTTAAATGATTATTATGCAATGCATTGGCAATATCCATGCCTGAAAATGGACCAGCGGCAACTAAATGATGATATAAATTAGTATTACCTAATTCATGATATAAAGAGTTCTTGTAACTGTTATTAACAATTAAACCTAAGCATACAATACCAAAACAATTACCTAATTGCCGGAACACATTATTAATACCAGAGGCCATCCCCATTTCCTGTGGTTTAATGTTCAATAATGCTGCATTAGAAACACCAGGATTAATGCCGGCATTACCTAATCCCATAAAGATAAAAGCAGGAATTAATACGGTCCAGGTCGTATGGTAACCAAGCATCCATAACATCAAAGCAGCGCCAATTCCCGTTAGTAATAAAGCGGCACTCGTTACTATTCCGGTACCAATTTTACCAATTAATTTACCAACAAAAGCGCCTAAAATTAATGGGAAAAGACTGATAATTAATCGTTGTAAACCAACTTCAAGTGGTGAATATCCCATATAATCTTGCATAAGAATTGTTAAATAAGTAAAGAACGCAAACAATCCCATTGAAATAGTAAAGCCAGCCAAATTAGCACCAATAAAGGTTGGTCGTAAAAAGAATGTTAAATCCATCATTGGATGTTTTTGCCATAATTCCCACAACACAAAAGCCACTAATAAGATAATTCCAGCAATTAGCCATCCCATGACATGTAAATTAGTCCATGTAAAACTAGCATTATTTTCCTTATTTAATAATCCCCAAATAATGCAAAAGACCATGACAGTACTCATAATCATTCCAAGGATATCAACGTGCCGGTCAACTTCATGACGTTTTTCAGTAATATATTTAATACCGATAATAACAGCAATAATTCCTAATGGCACATTAATTACGAAAATTGAACGCCAACTAAAGTACTGGACTAAGAATCCGCCAACTAATGGTCCAATTGAAGTCCCAAAGCCAACGATACCGCCCCATATTCCGAGAATAAAGGCCCGTTGTTTACCACTGTAGTTATCACCAATCAACGCCATTGATAATCCCAAAACGCCAGAACCACCAATACCTTCGAAACCACGTGATAAATTCAAAATTAAATCATTTGGTGCTAATGAACAAAATAGTGATCCTAATGTAAAAATAGCTAATGAAATTAAGAAGAATAATTTTTTACCATATAAATCACCTAACTTAGCAACTATTAAAGTTGCGACTGCATAAGTAATTGTATAAGCATTAACTACCCATTGCGTATCAACATAACT
>CAWUZD010000027.1:0-31636 GCA_963926925.1 uncultured Lactobacillaceae bacterium | reverse complement strand
GCCTTCACTCCGTCCTCTAGAGCAAAGGCTTATCTTAGTTAGTACCACTGCTTCTCACTCCGTCTTCTGGAACAAGAACTCAACATTTACTAACTACATTTTCTTTATATCATGTTTTCTTAAATTTGTATAACAAAATGCTTAGATGCTAAATAAATTATTAAGTTTAACGTTTTTGCAGTTAATAAAATATCTTTTTAGCACAAAAGATTGTATCATCAAGGCAATCAAGAAAAAGAGGTAAATAAAATATGTCTGCAAAAAATAAAATATTACTAACAAGCGCTGCATTATTAATGGGTGCTGGTTTAACATTGAGTGTTCAAACTGCTGTTCATGCTGATACCAATGATGTTGAAATCAATGCTAGTCAATATACACAAAGTGCACAAGACCTCCAAAAAGTATTTACAAACAACAATAAGAACTTTACTTTAAGCAAAATCACTGTTGAAAATGATCAAGATCACAAACAAGTTCCAGTTTATAAATTAGTTGGCTTTGATAGTAAAACTGATAAAGTTGCTAAGTTAAAAGTTTCTGCAACTAATACGAGTGATGTTCTTAAAAATAGAACTCATAAAATCGACAAAGATGATGACGATGATAAATTAGTTGCCTTAGACATTAGTAACGTTAAGAAGAGTCCAAGCGATGCCATCAATGCTGCCAAAGGATTCGCTAAGACAAGTAGTAATCCTACTGAATGGTCATTAGTAACAACTAAGAAGAATAAGAAACAAACAACTTACTATGTTGTTAAATTCGTTGATAATAACAAAGAAACTACTGTTAAAGTAAATGCTAATGATGGTAGTAAGATTTCCGTTAAAACAAGCACTGAAGACTAATCATCATTAACAATTGGAATTTAAAAAGTAATGTCGCATGACATTACTTTTTTTATTACCCAGAAAATAAATTATCAACAAAAAATAAGGATAGTGAACTTCACTATCCTTTTATTTTTAAAACAAATCTAGTTGTTGTGGTGCCAAATCATCAAAGTGCAGACCTAATATCTTTTGTAATTGTAAAGCATTTGGTGCTGCATCCCCCGCTGAAT
Organism: uncultured Lactobacillaceae bacterium; assembly: GCA_963926925.1. GTDB lineage: Bacteria > Bacillota > Bacilli > Lactobacillales > Lactobacillaceae > Paralactobacillus_A. Next base: position 30,570 of record CAWUZD010000027.1, on the reverse strand, counting down.
TATTATTAAAAATAATACATACTTCTTGTGACTGTTTAGTTAAAACCAATGCATGTTGGGCAATTTCATGTAATTCAGCATCCGAATAACGATATAAATTACGTGTCTTGCGCCACCGTTCACCAGGCGTTTGCCATCCTTCAGCATTACGGCCATGCAAACGCATAATCGTTAGTTGCTTACTTGTCGCTTCATAAACGCTTGGCACCGTATTAGTAGCTGATTGTGGTTCATCAGGAATCACATGAATTATTTGTAATTCACGCATAAACTGCCGTACTTGTGGCCAGTAAGTTGAATCATACCAACTAGCGTTTCGAAACTCAACAGCCATTGGCAATGGTGCTAATAATTGTGCAGCTTGCCGTAAGTAATTTAGATTAGTCGTATTCATCCGGAAAAACGGTGGGAATTGCATCAAAACAGCTTTCAACTGTTGCGCAGCAACTAATGGTTGAATTGTTTCTTTAAAACGCATAAATAATGCTGGTAAAGTATCGGCTACTTCATGAAAATCACGATGCGTTGTCATTGCTTGATGCGCCTTAATAATAAATTGAAACTGCTTAGGAACCTGTGTTAACCAATTAGCTACCATACCACTGCCCCGTAAGCCATAAAACAAACTATCAATTTCAACAACCGGAAAATGGGCAGCATAATCACTTAAAGTAATTTTCTTTTTATCTGGTGCTAACGAAGGATGGTTAGTCCATGTTACTAAACCAATCGTAATCATTATTATTCATCTTCATTGTCTTGTAATTGCTTAATCAATTTAGCTTGGCATTGTTTAGTAATCAAAATAATATCACGATACCAATCAGTTACATAAGGCTTCAAGTCATCATTAACTTGATTACTTTGCTTATTAAGTGTCATTGCTTCGCGACTGCGACTAGCAATACTACGTTGATTAGCATATTTAATTTTAGCAACTTGTTTACTAAGTTCCAAACGTTTTGCAAACAATAGTGTTAATTGATCATCAATTTGATCAATTTGCTGATAAAGTTTTTCTAAATCATCCATGATGTTAATTCCTTTCGACAATATTTACCAATAATCAATGCTATAATTATCAATAATAAATAGGCATGGGAGTCCTTTCTGATGAATAAGAAAAAAATAGTTTATTTTTTATGTTATTTATTCTGGATTGTTTTTATTATTTTCAGCATTTGGGTAGCTTGGCACCTATTTTCATATTGCATCCATGAACTACCATTACTTTTAGATAATCATTTTGGCGGTCATTAATATTATACAAATAATTGTTATCCTAAAAAGGACTTACGGTTAACCGTAAGTCCTTTTTGCTTATCTAAAAATACTATTAAAGAAATTAACGATATTCTGCCATAATTGGGCAAACCAATTTTGTGCTTGTGGTGTATCTAACTTATCAAAAAGTTGCTTAGCTCCATTACGAATACTTTCACTTAATTTATTCGCTTGGGTTTTAAAACTAGTTTGTTTTAATGCTCCCGAATTTTGAATTTTAACTAATAAATTAATAATTTGGGTACGTTGATTATTATTAATAACATTCGCAATTTGATTATTCTTAAGTTGGCTATCAACAATATTACCAATTTGATTTTGTGATAATTGTTGTTGACCATTATTTGATTGCCGGGCTATTTCCGCTTTCATTCCCGCAACCGCATGATTCAATTGTGTATCACTGTAACCTTGCTTATCCTTATTGGCCTCGTAATATTGCTTAATGTTTTAACCTCATCTTGGGCAGCCGTAATTTGCTTTTGATTAAGATTATCACCATTTTGCGCAAAAGCAGCATACACACCGGCTAACGCACCAGAACCATCAATTGGAACAGCAGAAGTAACATAAATATTCGCATTTGTGACTCCAGCGGTAATTGCTGCATTCCGATATTGATCAGCAGTAATCGTCGTAATGTTGTTATGACCATTAAATTTTAAAATGTGAACATTAATCCCACCACTATTAGTTTTTTGAATCATTGCTGACGACCATACTGGCGAACTATTAGTAAAATCATCACCAGCCGGATTCAAATACTTCACTAATACTGAACCATTAATTGGTAAAGTGGTATAACTACCACCATTTAATGATTGTGTTAATGTAGCAATCGTTTGTTGCCGTTGTTCACTAGTTAGACTAACACCTAACGTTACTACTGGTTCTTGCCAGTTATTAGTTTGATTACTAGTGCTACTACTTTGACTGCTAGCAACGGCAGCATTATCAACACTATCACCATTAAAGTCAGCCCATGCTTGTGCTGTGCAAAGTCCTAGTCCAAACAAAATGCCAATACTAAAAATAAATAGTTGCCGTAATTTCATAATCTTAGTCCTTATCCAAAGTAATTAATACCAATTGCGGAACGTACTTCATGTAAAGTTTGTTCAGCAACTTCATTAGCCTTTTCAGAACCCTTTTGTAAAATTTCATAAACAGCATCAAGATCTTTGGCATATTCCTTCCGCCGTTGCCGAATTGGATCAAACTTAGCTTGCATTACTTCATTCAAGTAACGTTTAATCTTTACATCGCCAAGGCCACCGGCACGGTATTGATCTTTTAATTCTTGCACTTTTTGCTTATCGTCAGCAAAAACATCCAAGTACGTAAATACCATGTTACCTTCAACCTTACCTGGATCAGAAACATGAATATGATTAGGATCAGTGTACATTGACATAATCTTTTTACGCATAGTATCAGGATCATCAGAAATATAAATAGCATTATTCAATGATTTACTCATCTTAGCATTACCATCTAAACCAGGTAACCGTCCTTGACCCTTAGGTGGGAAAACACCTTGTGGTTCTACCAAAATATTTTGGTGATAAATATTATTAAATGTTCGCACAATTTCACGGGTTTGTTCGAGCATCGGTTCTTGGTCATCACCCACAGGAACTGTATCAGCCTTGAAAGCAGTAATATCAGCCGCTTGTGATACTGGATAAATTAAAAAACCAGCTGGAATACTTTGTTCAAAGTTCTTTTGTTTAATTTCATTTTTTACAGTTGGATTGCGATTTAACCTAGAAACAGTTACCAAATTCAAATAATGCATGGTTAATTCATTTAAAGCTGGAATTTGTGACTGTACTAAAATAGTTGATTTATTAGGATCAATCCCAACTGCTAAATAATCTAAAGCAACTTCAGTAAGACTTTTTCTAATTTTTTCAGGATCACGTGCATTGTCTGTTAATGCCTGTTGATCAGCAATCATAATATAAGTTTCATACTTACCAGAATTTTGTAAAGCAACCCGGGTTTGTAATGAACCAATAAAATGACCAATATGTAATTTACCAGTTGGGCGATCACCGGTTAAAATAACATGTTTCTTTTCCATGTTTTATTCCTCCTCAATTTTGCTAAAGCCAAACAAGCCGTCTAGCGGGTTCGAACCGCTGACCTTATCCTTACCATAGATACGCTCTACCTAGCTGAGCTAAGACGGCATTAATTGACTTGATACTACAAAGAAATTTATTTATTGTCAATAATTCGTATGAATATTAATCATAATAAAAAAAGTAGGATTACTAACTAGTAATCCTACTTATCATTTCAATTTTAATCTAAGTTCTTATTCCGTCGTTTTGAACGTGTTTGGTAAAGTAACCATGCTACTAAACCAAAACCAACTGGTCCAACTAATGTAGCTACACCAGTAAGAATATCATTACTCAAGAATGGTTGGATAATTGTAAAGCTATCACCAATTGCTAAAGTAATCATTGTTACTGTAACTACAAAAATCATAAACCGGTGACTATGAAACGCAACGAATGGCCGATCAAGTTTTTCACGTTTAAAGTATGGAAATGCACCAACTAAGAACAAGTATGGAACAGTTGTTGAAACATTACTCATTGATGTAATGGTGTTGTATAAGAACTTTGTGTCCTTATTAGTAATTGTTGAAGCAATCGCAATTCCAGCAATTAAAATAACAACAATTGAAGTTTGAATCCACATTGCAAATTGTGGAATACCGTGTTTATTTAACTTAGTTACTTTAGCTGGCCATAATTCTTTTGGTGAACCCATAATGAATGACTTCAATGGTGAGTAAATCAAAACGAAGAATGAGCCTAAGTAAGCTAATAACATCCCGATGGCTGATAATCTTGAGAAGATGCTACCTAACATTAATGCACCTTGATTAGACATACCAACGGATTGTCCTAAAACTGTACCTAAGTTTTGCATTAATACATACGTAATGTTACCTAAGTTAACATTGCTATTATTAATAACTTTATTCCAGTTAGTTGAAATACCCCATAAGAAGATGGTAAATGCGTAACCAATACCAATTACAATTGTACTGATAATAATTCCACGTGGGAATGTTTTTTCAGGTTTCTTTAGGGAATCAGTAACACCACCAAGTGATTCCAAACCACCGTAAGCAAAGATGGCATAAATCACGAAACTAATCATGCCAATTGGTGATTGAAATTCAGGGTTAACAGACGTGGCTAATTGTGAAACGTTTGTTAATGGTTGTGCTAACTTGAGGTGATTTGCAAATAAAATAATAATACTTGCAATAATCAAAACGAGGTTAAGACCCATGATAGCAATCCCACCGACAGATGAAACCTTAGCAATTGAATCAATCCCATTTGAAGCAATAATCGTTACGATAATTACAAAAATAATGGAGAGTAACGCAACTGTTAATTTAGAATTCATTCCAAATAAATGCCAAGTGCCAGTAGTATCATGACCCCAAATAATAGTTGAAATAGTGATACATACCTTTTGAGATACCAAAACTTGCCAAATTACCCAAGAAGATAACCAAATGAAGGTAGCGATGAAAGACCACCGTTCACTAATTGATGCATCTAACCAAGAATAAATACCGCCACGACTTTCTTTTAAAGCAGCACCATATTCAGCATACATTAAACCACTTGGTAAAAAGTAAAGTAATGCACCCAAGATATACCATAAAATAGCACCATAACCCATTTGTTCAAAGGCAACAGGTGTATTAGCAAATCCGAAAATAGTTGTAAAAATCATTAAAACTAAGGAACCTGTGGTTAATTTTTTCTGATCACTCATGATATTCCCCCTGTTAAGTAGTTTTATACAAAAAGTATAATTATACTGATTATACTCTGAAATTAATAAATTTTCTAACTAAATTTCTTTAATTTAAGGAAATTATTATGAAAATTTCTTAAATAAAAAAAGCGAATTGAATAAATATTCAATTCGCTTAATATTATTTATCTTATGCTATCATTATTTTTTTGTTTTTTTGGTTTTGCCATAAGTTACATCAAGTAAACTTGGAATAATTACTGGAATTGCAAATACCAGAATAATTAAACCAATAATAACGGTTAAGGCAACTTGAATCAAAACTAAAACATCTGATGGCATTAATGCCGCAAATGTACCACTCAAAATAATGGCAGCTGATAATACTACTGTACCGATAATATTAGCAGCGTGTGTAATATGATCAGCAATCGTTCCTGGTTGTTGACTAAGTTCACGGTACTTCATCATTAAGAAGATGCTGTAGTCAACACCCAATGCAATCAACATAATGAAACCAAAGAATGGTGTATTCCAAGTTAACATTGATTGATGCAAAACATATTGACTAATTAATCTAGTGATACTTAATGAACTGAAGTAAGCAAGTAATAACGTTCCAAAGATATACAATGGTTGCAAAATTGAACGTGTGATAAACATTAAAGCTAATGCAATACCACAAACCATGATAACGGCTGTTCTAATAAAGTCATTATTAGCAATCTTTTGTGTATCATCAACAGTAGCAGTTTGACCACCAATTGCAATCGTTGCATTTTGTAATGATGTTCCCTTTAAACTTGCTTTAACTTCTTTATTCATACGACTAATAAGACTCATTGCTTTTTGTGAACTTGGATCAATTGATAACACAATTGTCATCTTAGTAGCATGTTTATTAGCTGACATGTAACTAGCAATTGATTGTTCAAATGATTTGCTATGAATTTGGTCTTCAGGAATATAGAAGGTCTTAGCAGCAGCTGAACGTTTCAAACCACTAATATAACCATTTAATTGGTTAACCCCATTATTTACTTGTCCTAAACCACTAGCACCTTGTGATAAGCCATTTTGTAAAGCATTCATTTGGCTAACAGCACCAGCTAATGTTGAATACATAGTCCGTTGACCATTATTAAGTTGATTTAAACCAGCAGTTAATGATGGTACTTTACCATTCATTGTTTCTAGACCGCTCATTAATTGGTTAGAACCACTAGCCAATTGATTAATGCCACTAGCCAATTGTTGTGAGCCTGGCACTGCTGCATTTAAAGCAGCTTGAACTTGTGTTAAACCACCATGTAATTGTGTAATTGCTTGTTGAGCACTTGGTAAAGCTTGGTTAGCACCAGCGGTTAATTTCTGAACATTTTGTTTTAATGTTCCTAATTGATCAGCGGTGCTTTGCAAACTTTGTAATTGTGTAGCTAATGCCTGGGTACTATTGCCAATGTTTTGCGTATCACTAGCAACACTTTGCAAACTATTCTTAACAGCACTTTGCTGTTGTTGTGCTTGTTGCGTCATTTGCTTTAAAGCAGTTGTTAATACAGCAGTTTGACCAGCCGTTAATTGTGTTTGACCATTAGCAGCTAATGCTTGTTGAATTTGTGCAATCAATTGACTAGGATCAGTACTACTACTGTTACCTAATTGTTGTTGTAAACTTTGTAATTTACTACCAATATCCTTAGCATTATTACCAATGCTTTGAACATTATTAGTAATTTGACTAGTACTTGGTGTATTAGCACTATTCAAAGCTGTATTTAATTGGTTCAAACCATTTTGAATACTTGATAAACCTGTTATTAATTGTTGTTGCTGACTTGATGACATTTTAGCAGCACCAGCATTCACTTGTTGTTGCATTTGTGATAATCCACTAGCTAATGAGTTACTACCACTTTGTAATTTACTAATACCACTACTTAATGCACCAGCACCATTAACAGCTGAGCCCAAACCATTACTTAATTGGTTAGAACCAGCAATTAATTGGTTAGTACCATTAATCAAGGTTTGCACACCGTTAAGACCACCACTTAAGTTACTATTAGCAATTTGATTACTTGCTGAATTCAAACCACTTTGAATGGTAGTAATTGCCTTACTAGAAGTATTCATTCCATCAGTTACCGTATTCATTTGGTCTTTTACATATAATTGCTTAATTGGTGAGCCACCTGGTTCAGTAACTGAAGCAACTGTTTCAACATCAGGTAATTTTTGTAACTTTTGGGTAATTTCATCCAAAATCTTTAAGTCACGTTCATTATCTAATGGATGATCAGTCTTAATATATAACGTTGATGGTTCAGCGGTGCCCTTAGAAAAGTGCTTTTGAACAACATGGAAACCTTCTTTGGCAGGAAGATTATCACTTAATTCAACTATATCATCGTAATTTAACTTACTATGATTAGTAAAAATAAATGGTACTGTGCACAAAAGTACTAAACCAATTGCTAATAAAGGATGTGCAATTGAATGGGTAGCAATTGCTTTCCACATCTTATTATTACTTGGACCACTAAAGTTTTTAGTTGGCCAAAACATCTTTCTACCCAATGTCATCATAAAGAATGGGTTAAATGTCAAAATCGCAAGTAATAAAATCGCAACGCCAATTGCAACGCCTGAAGCAGAACGATAAATAGAGAATTGTGCTAAGAATAAAGCTGAAAAACCAATTAAAATTGAAGAACCAGAGTACAAAATGGTCCGCCCAGCTGTTCGTAATGCTTGGTGAGTAGCTTGATATTTATCAAGACCCTTACTGAGTTCTTCTTTAAACTGATCATACAATAAGATGTTGTAATCAGTTCCAATCCCAAACATAACAACAACCATAAATACTTGGGTAAAGTTACTAAATGGAAAGTTAGCCTTGGCTACTAAATTAGTAACGACACTCAATGAAATTAAGAAGGAAACACCAACTGTTAATAAGGAAACAATTGGGACAACTGGTGACCGGAATACCAAAATTAATACAATGAAAATAAAGATAGTAGCAATAACTTCGGTCTTCTTAATACCTTGTTCAGTAGCTTGAATAAAGTCATCGTTTAAGATATTAGTACCAGTAATATATGTCTTAATACCAGGAATTTTAACAGCATTAGTTAATTGGTGATCAATTGCCCGAATTGTACCATGTTTCTTAGCAACTAATAATTGCACAATTTGGGTAGTTTTATCCTTACTAATTAATTGCTTTTTAGTTTCTGAATTATCACGAGGTGCAGTAATTTTAGTAATACCGTATTTTTGCTTGTTTTTATTTAAATAGGTAAGTTTTTGATCAATTTCTTGATTTTGTTGTGCAGTTAACTTCTTATTACCATTATTAAAAATCGCCACAATTTGATAGGTATTATCTTCATGGCGACCCCAGTGATTTTGAATTACTTGGGCAACTTGACTTTGAGCACTAGCAGGAATTTTAACTTGGCCCTTTTCACGTACTAATTGGGGAATATTAGGCAATAAAATCATGCCAATAATAACCGCAATTGTCCAAATAATTACTGAAAAAGTGTGATTATGCCATAACTTTTTAATCATCTTAATAATTATTCCTTTCTATTTAGCAGTAAATGCATCCCAACAAGTTTGGCGTAACTGCGCATACATTTGGTGAATATTTTGTTGATCACTTTCACTAAGTAGTGCGCCATTATTATGATGAATAATAAAATCAACGATAAATGTTAACCCACCATATAACAAAGCACTCAAAACACGCGGATTACCTTGCCGAAATACTCCTGCTTCTTGTCCCTTCAAAATAAAATTACGTAAGAAATCAAATAATTTCATAAATGCTTGATGGCTTTGCTGGTTAAGGCCACGATCAAATTCATTCTTAGCGATGAAATATATTAATTGGGGATTAGTAACAATAATCTTTTCCCCATGCATAAAAATAAAATCAAATTGATCTTTAAACGATTTATCATGCGGATAGTTAGCAGTTAAACTAAGAAGCATCTTATTCATACTACGTTGAAATAACTTATTAAGAATATCTTCCTTATTATGAAAGTAACGATAAATCGTTCCAGCACTGATTCCAGCTTTTTTGATAATTTGTGGAATGCGGGTTGCTTCATACCCATTTTCTGAAAAGAGTTGTAATGCAGCATTTAAAATCAATGTCTCTTTATCATTCGATGTCATTACTATTCCTCCCAAAAGGAATGAACGTTCATTCCATTAACACTTTAAAAATTTAATCGTTTTAAAGTGAAAAGACAACGCATTTTATGACACTTGTTATAAACTGTCATAAAATATTACAAATTCGAATTTGCTGTAACTTAACTGTTTAATTGTTAAATTGTTGTCATATATCGCCCTTTTCTATGCAACTCAATTACAATGACTTTACAATCATGTTACAACCATTGTGTTAGCAGCATACATAGAGTAAATTAATAATCGTAATAAATGAGGAGCGTGATTATTTTATGAAGAAAACATCATTACTTGCGATTAGTGCCGCAGCATTAGGAATTGTAGCAGTACCTACTGCAGCACATGCTGCAACAGTTAATGTAACAAGTGGTGACACATTATGGAGTGTTGCACAACAACATAATACGAGTGTTGAAAAGTTAGAACAATTAAATAACAATGTAAACCCATACGCATTACAAGTTGGTATGCAATTACAAATTCCAGATGATAACAATAATCAAAGTACAACTCAAAACAACGTTAAAAGCATTATTGTTAAATCTGGTGATACATTAAGTGGTTTAGCAGTACAATACAACACAACTGTTAACGAATTAATGAGCATCAACCACTTAACAAGCGATGTTATTTATGTTGGTCAAGTATTACAATTACAACAAACAGCTAATAATACTCAAAACGCTGTTAAGGATACTCAACAACAAGTTACTGTTCAACGTCAACAAAACAACTATGCTGTAAGTAACAATAACAACAATGCTACTTCAACAAACAACAACAGTAACTATCAAAAGACAACTACTACAACTAACTATGTAGCACCTAAGACAACAACTACTACAACAACTTCATCAAACACAAGTTCATCAAGTTTAAGTGGTAGTGCCGCAGCTGCAGCAAATGCAATTGCCCAAGCTGAATCAGGTGGTAGCTACACAGCTCAAAATGGTCGTTACTATGGTAAATATCAATTAGATATTTCATACTTACATGGTAACTTATCACCAGCTAACCAAGACCGCGTATTCCAACAATACTGCGACCAACGTTATGGTTCAGTACAAAATGCTTTAGCATTCCGTGAAGCACACGGCTGGTACTAATCAGTAAATAAATAATGAAAATAAAAAAAGCAACTCGTTGAGTTGCTTTTTTATTTTATCAATATGAAAGGCGCTATATAATATATAGCGCCTTTTTTAATTATCTAAAATTTATCAGCAAAAAACTTATCTAAGAAATGAGCAATCCCATCATCAACATTACTATCAGTGACATAATGGGCAGCTTGTTTAACCTCAGGTAAGGCATTTCCCATAGCAACACTAATATCAGCTTGTTGCATCATCCCAATATCATTAGGACCATCACCAAAAACTAAAGTATGAGCAGTATCAGTTTGATAAACTGCTTGTAAAGCCGCAATTGCTGTTGATTTATCAACATCATGCGGGATCATTTCAATATTATGCTTACTTGAAGCAGAAAGATGCATATTAGTTGTTTGGGAAAGTTGTGCTTTAACTTGTTTCATGACACTTTCATCATCAAATAAGATAATACCGTTAGTAATACGGTCATGTAAGGCCCCATTTAAATCACTTAATTTTTCAACATAATGTGGTTCAATTGGGTAAACGGCAGTTTCTATAAAGTACTCTTTACCATACTTCATTACTGATTGTGGTAATTGCCGGGTATAATATAAATCATTTAAACCAAAGAAAAAGGCATTTAACCCATTTTGAGCAATTTGTTGATAAGCTTGCGTAATATCATTTGCCGTTAAGAAATTAATAATCCATTGGCCCTTATTATCTTGATAAACTGCACCATTAGAGGCAACTAAATGAACTTGCTCATCAATTTGTTGGGCAATTGGTTCAGCCAACATGCGTGGCCGTCCACTCGCAATATAAAAAATTACTCCCTTAGCCTGCCATTTACGAATAATGGCACTAGTTAAATCAGAAACATGTAAATGATCATATGATAATGTACCATCAACATCCATAAAAACTAGATATGGTTTGGTCATAATTATTTGCCTCGAGGAATATTTTTACCTTCATTTAATTTAGCAATTGCATCAGCACGCCATTCATCCCAAGCAACGTTAACATTACCTTCAGCATCATATGTTTGATTTAAAGTATTTAAAATTGCTTCTAGAGCGTCCTTACGATTAGCAATGACACCAGCGATTAATTGGTCAGTGCTAAAACTCTTATTATCAGATAAATAGTTATTAACATCAGCCATTTCACCATCATCGGCTTTAGCAATTAATTCCAAATTATCTTTACGATATAAAGCCAAATAAAATGGTACAAATACTTGCAATGCTTTATCTTGAGCATCGGCACTTAATTGATCAAAAGTCATTTTATCCATAATAAATCCTCTTTCATTAAGTTTAATCACTTATTAAGTAACTATTATCATTATAAACATTAGCCTTCAACAGCGCTAATGCTATTGTTCAAATTAAAGTAATTTATCAAGAAACGTGCCACACCATCTTCATCATTAGTAAATGATGTTTGCGTATTAGCAGCTGCCTTGGCAGCATCAGTACCATTTTTCATAGCAACACCCAAACCAGCAGCAGTTAACATATCTAAATCATTTTGATCATCACCAAATGCTAAGACATCATTCATAAGAATTTGATAATAATCAGCGACATAACGAACCGCACGTGACTTATAAGCACCTTGTGTAGCAATTTCAACAGCTTTATCGACCCATGATCCCCATGAATTTAATAATAATTGTGGATACTTTGTACCAATAACATCATTGACCGTTTTCAAAATTTCTTTTGGTGCAAAAATTGTCATTGAAATAGGCTTACGAGGTAAGGTTTCGGCTGATAATAATTGTTGCGGATGAGCATTATCAGGTAAATAAGGAACATCAGTAAATGGCCGATCACTTAACAAAAAGTGTTTTCCTTCTGCAACAATTAAATCAGTTGGATATTGACTCTTTAATGTCAAAATATCATCAAGAATTGTATCAGGTAAGGTTAATTCTTGTTCAGCATTCCAGTGTTGATGAGGTATATGAATTAAAGCCCCATCAAAATTAATCATAGGCGTATTTAATTGTAATTCATCATAAAAATTAACACTAATGTTATCAGGACGACCGGTAGTAATAACTACCTTATGTCCTAACTTTTGCAAAGTTTGTAATGTTTGGATAGTTAATGCAGACAATGTGCCTTGTGCATTTAACGTGGTCCCATCCAAATCTAATGCAATTAATTTTGTCATTAATAAATTTTCCTTTCACTTTTTCCGAATAAAAAGAGATTGGTTATGCCAATCTCTTGTATTTTTTACTTTATTAATAATGGCAGAACTTCTAAATGTAATTGATACACCTCGTGTTGATCCATTGCATTAATAATAAAATGGTTATCACTTAACCAACTTACTTGTAAGCAATCCGAAGTGCTATCACTTAATTTATTAAGTTCAGTGACATTTTTTATTGAATGATTCTGGAGATACATTGCCAGTTTTTTAAATTCAGCAATTGCAGTTCCACAAAGTTCATCAATCAATAATGTTATCGCGCGCTGTAATGCTTGTTCAAAATTCATTGGTTGATCATCTAAACCCTCATAAAATACTGAAAGTGATTCTTAATGAACAGTAGCCCCAATAATTCCGTATGGCATTTTGATCTTCCTTTACTACATCTATCTGTTAATTATAATAAATCTTTTTGATTAACAACTAAATCAGGAGAAATATCATAAATAACCGGTGTACCCGTCTTTAATTCTAGTTGCATGATATCATCATCACTAATATTTTCAATATGCTTCATTAAAGCCCGTAATGAATTGCCATGCGCAACAATTAATACATTATGATTATTACGCAATTGCGCAATAATTTCATCACTCCAAAATGGTAACACCCGTTGTAAAGTCATTGCTAAACTTTCGCCAAGTGGTAATACTTGTGGATCAACGTTGCGATAACGAAAATCACGCCATGGTGCCGTGGGATCATCTTTACTTAATAAAGGAGGAACAGTCGCATAAGAACGCCGCCATTGATACACTTGTTCTTCACCATATTTTTGCGCAGTTTCAGTTTTGTTTAATCCTTGCAAACTACCATAATGACGCTCATTTAAACGCCATGTTTTTATTTCTGGTAAATATAACTGGTCAATTTCGGTCAAAACAATGTTTAACGTATTAATAGCGCGTTTTAATAATGAGGTATACGCCACATCAAATTGAATATTAGTTGCTGCTAATTTTTGCCCAGCAGTATGAGCTTCTGCAATACCTTGCGGACTCAAATCAACATCACGCCAGCCAGTAAAACGATTACTTAAATTCCAGACGCTTTGCCCATGCCGCAACAAAACTAACTTCGCCATTTTATTCCTCCTCAAATTTCGTTAAGAATGTTTAGTCTTTATTTTACGCATTGGTTTACCAATACTTTGTACTCCAAGAATATCAAGCAAGAACGTAAAAATTGGAATACCAACGATTAATCCCCAAGTACCTAATAACCGTTCAGCAATTAATAAGACAATAAACGTACAAAAAATTGGTAACTTAGTTTTCATTGCCATAAACCGTGGATTTAAAACATATGCTTCCAAAGCATGAATGCACAAAATTAATATTAAAATATAAATCACGTAACGAATGCCGCCAATAGAATAACCAATGATTGACAATGGTATTAAGGAAATAATTACCCCAGCTACGGGAATCATTGATAGTAAGAATACCATCACACCTAAACTTGGCACATTCGGCATTTTCATAAATGAAAGTGTAATCACGGTTAACGTTGTATTAACCAAGGCAATTAAAATTTGTGCTTCAATAACAAATCCAAAAGTACTTACAAATTTTTTACCAAAATAAGCAATATCGCTAAAATACCAACCAAACTTACTATGCGTTAGTTCAGTACCAAAATGTTTTAATTGTTTGGTTTCTAACGCAAAGAAAAAGCTCAGGAGTAATGCAAAGAAAAACATCACCCCAGTTGTGCTAATCCCACCAATATAAGTTAAAACTTTTGAAAAACTACCCTTTAATTGGCCAATTAAATTTAATTGACTAAAACAATGATTCAAAAAAAGAATTAACTGGTTTTTATCAATAGCACTACTATGATAAAATTTATAAACACGATCAACCAAAAGCATTGATTGCTTAACAATTAATGGTACATAATGAACTACCGCATAATAAATTAAACCAACAATTATCGCATACGTCGGTACCACGATAAAAACAGGCTTAATATTAATATGACGTTTAATCATATTAACCAATCGTGTAATTAAAAACGTAAAAATAAACGTTAATAAAAATAGGCTTAACATGCGCCGAAAAAGCCAAAAAATTAGGCAAACACTTAATAAAACAGTTATCCGGCGTAATGTTTGGTTATGAATGAATTTTTGATACCATGTCATAAATTTTATCCTTGATTAGTCTTTGTAAAAACTTTTAATGATTGTGAATCGGCTTTAGTAACACTTACTAAACTACCTCTAACAATAATCCGGTTCTTTTCCCCTTCATGAGCAGAAGCACAAGTTACTAAAGTAATTAATTTTTCACCAGGTACATCATCAATAACACTGACATCATTTTCACTAACTACTGAAGTATTAGTTACTTGATATTTGTAAACATTCTTCATATCAGTGATGTAAATGGCAGCACCTTTTTGAATATTCTTTAATGGTGAAAATAAAATCCCCTTATCAGTCATATAATGACCAGCTAAGGCATAATTACCTTCACCCATCTTTTCATTAGGTTTCATTGTACCGCCACCTTGGGATAAGGAAGAATTAGATACACCAGGCATAATTGGCAAATACATTTTGACACTTGGAATCGCCATTTTACCAATTGCACCCACATCACTTTCAATAGCAGCTTCTGAGGCCTCTTTGATTCCTAACGGTTTAACGCTATTAAAATCATACGTTGTCTTAGCCTTTTTATTATTTTCAATTTTAGTTACCGTTAAATCTGCATATTGTTTGCCGGCCATATGATTAACTAACGCTTCTTTAATTTGCTCATTAAAGATCATTCCTAAACCAGCGACTAATAACACAATAACGACAATCCATAAAAGTACTTTTTTCCAACGTTTCAATTTTTAAGCCCCCAAATATTTTTAATTAGTGAAGCATATAATCACGTGTCATTGGTAAGTTTTTACCACTAGCACCTTTAGTTAAAAGATATTGAATCACATCAATGTTGCCAGAACCAAATGATGCGGCACAAGCTTGAAGATACAAATCCCACATCCGGGCAAATTTATAGCCACTCATTGTTTGTTCAAGTGAATCATTAGCCATTTGTTCAATTTGGTCGCGTTTAGCATTGAAGTTATCATCCCAAATTTCAGTAGTCTTTTGGTAATGACGCCGTAATGATTCCAAATCAAATACTTGTAAACCAGCATCTTCAATATGCTTAATGTTTTCAACTAAGCCAGGTACATAACCACCAGGGAAGATATACTTGGTTAACCATGCATTGGTAGCACCGCCTTGCTGCCGTGTAATCCCATGAATTAAAGCAACCCCATCATCAACTAAGTACTTTGCAACATCTTTAAAGTAAGCACCAAGATTCTTCTTACCAACATGTTCAAACATACCAACACTAGTAACATAATCAAATGGCGCATGCTTCAATTCACGATAGTCACAAAGCAATACTTCAGCCCGATCTTCAAGATGTTCGCTTTGAATAATATTATTTACATAATTATATTGTTCTTGACTAAGCGTAATACCAACTGTCTTTAAACCGTATTCACGGGTAGCCGTTAACATTAATGTACCCCAGCCACAACCAATATCTAATAAAGTCTTATCAGGTTGTGGATTTAATTTTTGTAAAATATGATGAACCTTATTCCGTTGCGCTGTTTCCAAGTCATCCGTTGCCTTGGCAAAGTAAGCACAAGAATAAGTCATTGTTGGATCAAGCCATAATTTATAAAAATCATTACCAAGATCGTAGTGTTCTTGAACATCCTTCTTATCATCAGCTTCAGTATGAGGTTGAATCTTAGGAAGATGAATAAATTTTTTATTACGCATAAAACTATTAACTGATTCATAAGCAGCAGTTAATAATACTTCTAAAGGCCGTTGATATTCAGTTGAAGTAACTTGAATATCACCACGCATATAAGCTTCACCTAATGCTAATGAAGCATTTTTCAAAATTTCATGTACAGGAATGACTTTCTTAAAAGTAACAAAAATTACTGGTGCTCCCTCACCAAAATCTTGTGTTGTTCCATTCCAAAACTTAACTTGAATTGGCAAATTATTAAATGAGCTCTTAAACAAAGCTGTATAAAATTGTTTTTCAAGCATTTAAAAACCCTTCTTTTTTACACATTTTAAAGTAAGTATACTCTTTTAAGCCAAAAAGCGCGAATTTTACCATATTTAGAACAAAAAAGAGCACTTGTAATAAATACAAGTGCTCACCTTTTAATTCATTAATTATGATGCTAACAATAAACCTAAAACATGGGCAATGATTGGCATCATTGATACTCTGAAGATAATGATACTAATAACCATGGTTAAGGCAATTGCTAAGATAATAACATACATCGCATCTAATGTTTCACGATGTTGTTCATGGTATAAGCTAATGCTTAAACCAATCACTGCTAAAATCCCTTCTAAAACAAACAAAACAGTAATTACACTAACTAATGATGAAGCAACAATAGTAATTAATGTCATTAACGCCGTTAATGGTAAAATAATACTATTTTGCCGCATTAAAATCGTTAAATAGGTGTTATAGCCCATTTGATGATTATTTTGAACCCAATATTGTAATATCCAACCAATTAAAGCATAAACAATATACAAAACAATGCTTAATAAGAATGTTTTAAAGAAGAAACCAATACCTGATGTGGTTGCTCCTAAACCAAGTTGTGGATCAATTAGCCGCATATAACCAATTTGTTCTTCCAATTGATTCATTAAGATTGCGGCCGTAATGGCATTGAAAATACTGATAATTACAATACTTACAAAGCCAAAATACAAGCCCTTATCTTCTTGTGACCAACTTGGATGAATAATGCCCCGCCGCAAATATTGCCAATAACGACTCCAAAAATGTTGCCGCCATGCTGGTTTAACCTTTTTAGGATGTTTTTTTACTTTTTCATCATCGTGGTTAGTTTGTTTAGTTGATTGATCATTGGACTTATCATCAGGCGTAGTTTCCTCATCTTTTTCAGCATCAGTTGATGGTGTAGTTGCTTCTTCGTTAATTTCAGAAACTGCTACTGTTGTTGGTTGTTCATCAGCCGCACTAGTAACAGTTTGTTCAGCTTCACCATCAGCATCAGTTGGTTGTAGTGCTTGTGAATTTGTCTGTTTATTTGCATCTGAATCCATAATCTATTCCCCTTAATTACCCTAAAAATTAACGCACAATAATAACTGATACTGAAGCATTACGTGCAATGTATGAAGCTTGCATACCTAAATGACGCCGTGAAAAAGTTGGGTTAGTGTGTGAACCAACAATTACTAAATCAGGTTGAAATGTTGGAATAATTTCATCAACAATTACTCTACCAGGACTACCTTCACCAATAATTGGTTCGATGGCTTGCACACCATATTCTTGTGCTTTTTTAACATAAGTGTTTAAATCAGCCATCATTTCGGCACGCCGTTTTTCCAAAAAATCACTTGATAGTGATTGATAAACATTCATATCCCCGGTTTCAAGAATAGAAACAATTCCTAAAGAGATATTATATGTTTTGGCAAGTGTGCACGCATAATCAAAGGCTTTTTGTGATGATTCATCGTCATCATCATCAACAGCTAATAACAATTTCTTAAATTGTAATGTCTTTACCTCAAAATCATCTTCAGTTTTAGCCATTATCAAATAACTCCTTTATTAACCGTTATTCTTGTTTTCATTAAAGTAACGTTTGAAACGAGCATTATATTTGTAGAACATGTAGTTCAACAAAAGCCGCCGTTTCAATGACATATCCTTATCATAGAAAACAGTTGTTCCGTATTGACCTTTGCTTAAAAGATGCATTGCTTCATTTTTAGCATCATTAGGAGCAGCATATTTTTCAAAGACATTCTTAGGAACACCAAGCCATAATTTGTACTTAGTAACGTCTTTATTACCATAAACAGTTGGTTGGTCATCAAGATCACCAGTTACGTAATCTTCAATTAACCATTTAGCCAAGTTATAGCCATTCAAGGTTACAAAGAAACTACTCCGCCCTTGCCGGATATTAATTTCAAATAACTTGAATGTGTTATCACGCCGGTCAAACTTCATATCAAAGTTAGCAAAACCAGTAAAGTTAATTTCTTCTAGGAACTTTTGCATCCGATCATAAATATCTTGATTATATTCAGGAATAATCGCAACATAGTTACCAATTGAGCCTGGGGTTGGGTCTTCCAATAATGGATGACCTAAGCACATCATCTTAACATGATGATTATGATCAACATAAGCATTTAAAACACGCATGTTAGAATCATCACCAGGGATGAAATCTTGTAAGATTACATCAGAAGTATAACCATTGTCATAAATTTTACTAATAATGTTAAGAAATTCAGCTTGAGAATGAATAATAAAGGCTTTCTTACGACCTTCAAAATTAATATTCAACCATTCAACACTGTCAGCAGGTTTCAAAGCTACTGGAAAATCAAATGGGACGGTCAAACCAGCTTTAGTTTCATACATTTTCTTAGTAATAATCTTAGTCTTAGGATAAAGTAAACCATATTTATCACAAATCTTATAGAAACTTTCCTTATCATTTAATTGTTTTAATAAGTCATAATCAACATATGGACAAATGAAAACATCACTAAGTTCATCTTTATGTTTTGATACTAATTCCGCATAAGTATCACCACAAGCAATTAATAACACTTTGCCATCAACATGACGGTACTTATCCTTTAATTGGTTCATTGTATTAATAAAGGTTGGATCAGAATCAAAATTATCAATTGTATGAACAGTAACAATTTTAGAAAAACGTGTTGGTGCTAATTGAACACGTGCATATGCATCAACAGGTTGTCCTGTAATTTCATAAAATGATCTTGCCATTCCGTAAACATTCATGTCACTACCAAGTAAAACTGGAGTAACTTTTTGTTCTTGTGTCATATTTACACTCCTATAAGTTTTTGTCTCTTGTATTATATCATATTACCTTTAGATGCCCTGTGCACCTAAGAACATTGAAACTAATAAAATAATTAATACTGCTATCGTAATGCCAACATATAAATGATCATGATCTTTAAAAAAGGCGTAAATTGAAACAACAACCCGTAACACTGGTGTTAAAATCAACAAAAAAATGCCAAACATAATGATTGCAGCAGCTTTACCCTGAAATAGTCCTTGCCAAATCATCACAAAATTATGTGGATAGCCCATGTGCGGATAACCGGTATTATTCGTTACTAGTAAAATAAATAACCCAATTAAAATAACTAATGCTGAAATTAAAACACCGATTCGCAGAATTTTACTAATAAGAACTTGTACATCTTTAATCTCTTTATCTGTCTTATTCATTAGAAGTTCACTCCAAATCCTTTAAGAACCATTTGCAAGCCCATGTATGCCAAAATTGGAATAAAAATAATTCTAATCATCCGTGGATTCAAGTGTTGCATAATCCGGGTTCCAAAGAAAGCACCACATAAAATACCAATGGCAATTGGTGCCGCAATATCTGGCCGAATGTCACCGTTTAAAAAGTAAATCATCGCACTGGCAGCGGCCGTAACGCCCATCATCAAATTACTTGTTGCACTTGATGGTTTTAAAGGCATATGCATAATATTATCCATCGCAATTACTTTAAATGCACCGGCACCAATTCCTAATAAACCACTTGCTAAACCAGCACCTAACATCATGATAAAACCACCAGGAACGTTTTTAACCTGATAATGATATTCTTGCTTAGCGGCTTTATCATAATAGTGCCCATTTAAACGCATTTTTTGAGCAATTTTATCACCAGTAACGACTTGGCTTTGTTGCTTTTTGCTCCATAATTTGCGACCCATATTAAACATTGCAAACAATAATAAGCATCCAAATAAAACATAAATAATATTTTTAGGGGCAACGCCTGTTAATAATGCTCCCACAATCGCACCAATTGTTGTCGCAATTTCAAGAAACATCGCTACCCGCAAATTTAACATGTCATCTTTTAAATATGCGATGGTTGAACCAGAACTGGTTGCAATAACTGCAATAATACTGGCACCAATTGCATATTTAATCGGTAATCCTAAAATAATTGTTAACACTGGTGTCAAAATAATACCACCACCAATGCCCAAAATAGCGCCAAATATACCTGCTAACGCGCCAATAATCAATAATAATAATGTATGTGCAACTAGCAATTTAATTCATCCCTCTTAGTTATCATATAAAAAGCGTGCAATAACACAATCAACTGCTGGATTTTGGTGTAAGCAACTATGGAATGTTAACCATGGCCCACCATGAAATACTGCTGTCTTAACTTCAGCAACATATGGTGCAATTACCTTTTTAAAAGCTAAGGCACTCTTTAATGGAATTTCACCATCTGTTCCCGTATGCCAAATTTCACCAGCCACAATTAACACTTTTAATTTTCGTGGTAAACGATCAGCACGTTGATCTTCAGCTTGTGAATAATCATCCGCAAAATCAACAAACTTTACCGTTTGTGGCACAGCTTGTTGATGCTTAGTAGTTAAATAACGATAAACAATATTACCACCATCAGAATGACCAACTAAATTAATCTTACGAATATGATAATCACGATATAATTTTTCCGTTAATAATGCTAACTGCGTTGCTTGCTTATCAACATTGGTATTATCTTGAAATAGAACAATAATATTGGGATTATTTTTATTAAGAGCAGCATCTTGTTTAATTGTAATTTTATTATCACTAGCAATATGAACTACCATTGCTTTTTTGGCAATATGATAACGATTCATACGGTGAACCATTGGTCCTAGTGAAATCCAATTACCCATGTAACCAGGAATAAATAATGTGGGAACATTATCCTGATCAACTGTTAAATGACGTTCTGGTGTTAACCGGTATTCCCACCAACCAGCAATTAAAATGGTAATACCAACTAAACTAATGCCAACATAACGCCAAATGTGCCGCTTATGATTACTTTTTTGCATGGCTTTTTTCCTGTAACATTAACATTTTTTGTTGAAATAACTTCGTTAGTTCTTGTTGCTTAACAGCAGGATCTTGTAAATAATCTTGTACACTTGTAAACTCATCAATTCGAAAACTAGATTGATTAACTACTGGTGATTCAATAATAAAGTATAAATTCGCTGGTACAATTTCGTCATTATTAAAGAAATTAATTACTTTCTTAGTATCAGCCCACGGTAAATTAATAATGCTAGTTTCAACCGCAAATGAAGTTAAATCATCGGCATCATCAACCATGATTTGTAATTTGGCTAACTTATTAGCTTGCAAGTCATCTGTTAATTGAACATAAAAAGCTGATAAGGTTGCGCTTAATTGTTTACTTTCAACTTGCTTCGTAGTTAAGTTAATACTCTGCCAATCATAATCTTGCTGGGCAATTGCCTGACAATAATCTTGCACTTTAATTTCCATTAATAATCACCTCTAAAAACACATCTCATCGCTAATAATAACTTATGCATAAATTTGTTACAATTAAAAAAGAAATAACCAGTAAAAAAGGTGTGGTGAATATGGTGAAACATTTAGGAGTACGTGAGTTAGTTGAAACAGTGATGCAAAGTGGCAATTTAGTTCCAGATAATAATAATTTTACGGCTTTGCAAGGTAGTCAAATTCATCGTGATTTACAACAACAGCATCTTCATAATTATCAAAGTGAAGTTTATCTTAAAAAAATCATTACCATTAATCACCAAGATTATCAAATTGATGGGCGCGCAGATGGTATTTTTTCACAAGATGGTCATGATGTTATTGAAGAAATTAAAACTTCTAAACCAACCTTTAATAAACTTAATCCCAATAAATTAGCACGTTATTGGGGACAAGTTAAGGTATATGGTTATTTTTGGTGTGCACAAAAACATCTCAACCAAATTCACCTACAACTAACTTATGTTCGTACCATTGATCATAGTATTACTAAACAAATGCAAGTATGGCAATATGATGATCTTAAAAAATTCTTCTATTCATTAATTCGCCAATATGAATCATGGTTATTATTTAAAGATAATTTAATTCAAAAACGCAATACTGCTTTACAACAAATGACCTTTCCGTTTGCTAATTATCGGCATGGTCAACAAGCACTTATTCAAAAAATTACGCAAATCATCACCAATCAACAACAATTAATTGTTGAAGCTCCCACTGGTATCGGTAAAACCATTTCAACCATTTATCCAGCATTAAAGGCCATGGGAAATAATCAAATTCAACGAATTTTTTATTTAACGGCTAAACAAAGTACTCGTCATGTTGTTGAAGAAACATTAGCACTCTTAGAACAACAGCAACCTAACTTCGCAGTTAAATGCATTACGCTTACCGCCAAAGACCAAATAACATTTGCTGATGAACCTAGTGATCCACATCAAAATCCATATATGAAAGGTTACTATGATCGGTTAAAGCCAGCCATTATTGAAACCATCACTAATTACAACATTATTACGCGCCAAATAATCGAAAAACAAGCACAGAAGTATATGCTCGATCCATTTAACTTTGCTAATGATTTGAGTGATTATTGTGACATTATTATTTGTGATTATAATTATATTTTTGATCCTACAGTAGCGATGCAGCGCTTTTTAAGTAATGATGATAAGATTAACAACTGCTTTTTAATTGATGAAGCCCATAACTTATTAAAACGTGCTCGTGATATGTATTCAGCCACTTTATCACAAAAAACATTATTAAAATTACTTGAGCAAATTGATAATCATGATGCATTAAATGAACAATTACAACCACATTTAATTGCCATTAATGATGAATTTAAAGCATTATTAACAACTACAAAACAATATGCATTGACCACAGTGCCTATTAACTTTATTCATGAATTACAAAAGTTTACTAATTTTCTTGGCAAATGGTTACCTAAATATGAAAAAAGTACGCAACATCCTTTATTAGAAACAATTAAAACATATTATTTTGAATGCTTATCATTTTTAAAAATTAATAATTACTATGACCAAAATTACCAAACTATCGTTACTAGTAGTAAAACCAATATAACTATTGAGTTATTTTGCTTAGACCCGAGTTGTTTTCTTAAACAACGATTACATAAGGCCAGCAGTGCCGTGCTTTTTTCGGCAACATTATCACCATTAACTTATTATCAAGCCGTTTTAGGCATGGATAGTGATAGTGAACAGTTACAATTACCATCACCATTTAACGCCGACCAACAATTAACTTTAATTACGAGTTATATCCAAACTGCTTATAAACAACGACTTGCTAATATTCCTAAAATCGTTGCTACTATTAATACCTTAATTAATAGTAAAAAAGGTAATTATTTAATCTTTTGTCCTTCTTTTGCCTTTTTAAAACAAGTAGTGGCCGCATATCATTGTGAAGATGATAATGTTAAAGTAATTATTCAAAAAGAACGTATGAATAGTAAACAACGTCATGATTTTCTTCAACAATTTGAAATAGATCATGACGAAACACTCGTTGGTTTCGGCGTTTTAGGTGGTATTTTTGCTGAAGGAATTGATTTACAAGGTGAAAAACTAATTGGCGTTGGCATCATTAGTGTTGGTTTACCACAAATTAACCTGAAGAATAATTTATTACGCGATTATTTTGATCAGCTAAATGGCCAAGGCTTTAGTTATGCCTACTTAATTCCTGGTATAAATAATGTGATTCAAGCTGCAGGACGATTGATTCGTAGTTCACAGGATAAGGGTGCAGTTTTATTAATGGATCAGCGCTTTAATTACCAGCAATACCGCAAATTATTACCTACTTTTTGGCAATTACAAGTAGTTAATGATCAATCCCAACTAACCAATCAACTTCATCATTTTTGGTAAAAAAAAGCTTGTCGAAATTAATTTCGACAAGCTTTTTATTTATAAATTACAAATAATTATTATTACAATACACGTACTGCGAATGATGGCATGAAGTAACTGCTGATGTGTTCAACATCAACAACATCGCCTGGTTTTGGTGCAGCGATGTATTCACCATTACCAATATATAATGCATCGTGATAAGTATTACCTGGAGTACCCCAGAATAAGAGGTCACCTGGTTGTGCGTCAGCAACAGAAATATGAGTACCGGCTGATTCTTGTGGAACTGTCCAACCGCCAATTTCCTTATTAGCACCATGTAAGAATACATAATGCATTAAGCCTGAGCAATCAAAACCATTTGGTCCTTTACCACCAGTAACATATGGTTTACCCAATTGTTCTTCAGCACATTTAATAACAGCGGCAACAGCATTAGTATTAGTTTGTGTAGTTGTTGCTGCTTGTGAGCTACTATTAGTTGCTTGTGCTTGACTTTGTTGATGTTGTGAAGCTGCTGATGTAGCTGGTTTAGCGGTGCTTGTTGCCATTGATTGGGCAACTTGACTAGTCTTGTTAGCAACACTTGCTGGTGCTTGTGATGCTGCAGCTTGGCTAACTACATGTTGTGATGCAACTGATGCAGTTGGCTTAACAGTACTTGTTGCCATTGATTGGGCAACTTGACTAGTCTTGTTAGCAACACTTGCTGGTGCTTGTGATGCTGCAGTTTGACTAACTACATGTTGTGATGCAACTGATGCAGCTGGTTTAGCAGTGCTTGCTGCTGATTGAGCAACTTGACTAGTCTTATTAGTAGCACTAACAATTACTTGTTGTGAAGCTTTACTTTGGATAGTAGTTTGACTTGCAGTTGAAGCAACACTTGTTTGTGATGCTTGACTGGCAATATAACTAGCTGGTGCAATACCATTAGCAGCATTAGTTGTTTGTGTTTGCTTAGTTGCAGTAACACTCGTTGCTGTAGATGCTGCTTGACTAGTTTTATTAGTAGCACTAATAACTACTTGCTTTGGTGCAGTTGATACTGCTGCAGATTGTGCTGTTTGTGAAGCAACAGCTGAAGTTACCTTAGTAGTTGCTTGTTGATTATTAGCAGATACTGCAGAATGTAATGCTTGGGAAGCAACTGTTGTTGTCTTTTGAACAGCACTAGTTGTTTGGGAAGCTTGTGAAGTTACATTTGCATTAGTAGTAGCTTTTGTAGTAATTGAACTATGTAAAACAACACTATGTTGTTGTGTAGCTGGTTGTAATGGGGCAACATGAGTAGCACCATTAACGACTTTAACATAACGTGCTGGTACCCAACCACCATTATCAAGTTGATACCATGTTTCATGACCAACCACATGTTTGGCAACTGCATTAACTTGTTGATTATCAGTTAAGTATTGACCAGTTGGTTGTGTATAAGCTGGTGTAGCCCAAACTGTTACAGCACCATCAGCATAATCAGGAGTAAGCACAATGTTAGTATTATTAGTACTTACAGAAACGTACTTACCATTAATCCATTCATCTTGACCAACTTGATACCATGTTGTTGCACCAATCGTTTTCTTGGCTAAAACATTAAAAGATTGATTCTTAAAAACATAACGTTTAACTTGTTGACCAGCTTCGGGTGAAGTCCAAACTGTAGTTGCACCTTGGTTGTACTTAACAGTAGCAGTTGTTGTAGCAGCATGGGCATGACCAGTTCCTAATAATGCAGCACCAGTTACTCCAAGTAAGCCGGCCCCAATTGTTATGGCGTTTTTGCTTTTTGTCATATAAAGATCCTTTCTATTCAATATTTATTTTTCCGATACAGTATTATTTAATATATATAAAATATATAAATAAAAATAATTCCGTCTTTAGTGTATCACAGATTAACATTATTGAAAATTTTGACGCAATTTATCATTTTAAATGTAAAGAGATTTTAATTATAATAATTATTAAAATTAATATATTTAATAATCTTTAGTTTTCTTAAAAAATTAGTAATCTTCACATCGATTAGGTATTTTATTATTAAAATTAATGTAATTTGTAATTAATATAGGTATTTAATAATGGTTAGTTTTCTTAAAAGAATTATTAATTGGCAAACCGAATTTAATACTAGTCGGATAATTCGGGCCATCATGAACACATTTGCTAGTATTTTCCCTTTCATATTAATTGGTACATTTGCTGAGGCCATTGAGCAATCTTGTTTTGCAAGTAACGGCTTCTTTACTACGATTTTCCAACTAAATAAACTCATCCCTAGTAATATTTTTAACGGTACGCATGATATGTTACAAGCAATTGCGGACGTTACAATTAATTTAAGTAGTGTGTTCACTGCTTTTTTTATCGCCAAATACATTGCCCACTCTTATCAAAAAAATGAATATCTAGCTGGTTTTACAGGTTTAATTGTCTTCTTGCTAACGACATATAATTTTAAAACTAATAGTCGTGAAATTTTCTTCTTTAGTGATTTGGGCATTAATAACTTATTATTAGCCCTTGTTTTTGGAATAATTGCTGGGTGGTTATTCGCCAAATTAAGCAGAGAGACACATTATTCAGAAGCAAATTCAACAGCTGGCATTGTGCGCCAAGGTTTAGCAAATATTTTTCCAATTATTATTATCTTAATTTTAACGATTATCATTAGCTTTATTTTTTCAAAATTCGCTCCCCTTGGCATTACCCGTGAATTGTATTTATTCCTTGCAATCCCACGTCAGACATATCACCATTTTATTAATATTATTCGCATGGTCTTCTTTAATAACTTAATGTGCAGTATTGGTTTATTCGGACCATTGAATGTTCTTCATCAAACGACTGATCTTAATCAAACAATCGCTAATTTAAACTATGCTATTGTCCACCATTCCCTATACAATGTTCCTTATCCAATTTCAATGCATACGCTATATTATACATACGCAACTTTTGGTGGTAACGGGATGTTAAACGGACTAATTATCGCAATTTTAATTTGTTCACATAATAAGTACCAACGCAATATTGTGAAATTATCATTGATACCAAATATTTTGAATTTTAATAGTCCATTATTAGTAGGATTACCAATTATTCTTAATCCGTTACTAATCATCCCCTTCCTAATTGCACCAATTGTTTGTTTAATTATTGCCTATCTTTTTATTAAAGTTGGCTTCATTCCGCCAGCTGTTTATACAATTCCACCTACTACACCTGGAATTTTGGCGGCTTATTTGGGAACTAATGGTAATTTACGTGCTTTATTAGTAAGTATTATTAATTTAGTAGTAGCAACTTTAATCTATATACCTTTTGTAAAAGTATCTAATCGTGCTTTAAATGCTACTAATAAAGAAGAAGGATTTAATAATGCGACAAAGAATTAAACAAATTTGGCAATGGTTACGATGGGTAGTTTTTGTGACACTTTTTGTATGGATATGGTGGAGTGCAACCGTATGGGTTCATCATAGTGTTAATAGTGCTCGTCATCCTTTAAAATCAAGTATGCAACCCGTGATTCTTGTTCCTGGTAGCTCGGCTGGTGAGAACCGGTTTGATACATTAATTGCTAAATTAAATGAAGACGATGTACAACATCATTCCTTATTAAAATTAACTGTCAATACTAATGATTCAATCTCATATAAAGGTAAAATTTATGCTGATGACAATCAACCATATATTGTTATTGCCTTTCAAGATAACCATGATGGTTTTGATAACATTAAAAAACAAGCTAAGTGGTTATCACTAGCACTTGACGCATTAGTAAATCGCTATCATTTTAATCACTTTAATGCGATTGGACA
Source organism: uncultured Lactobacillaceae bacterium (assembly GCA_963926925.1). GTDB lineage: Bacteria > Bacillota > Bacilli > Lactobacillales > Lactobacillaceae > Paralactobacillus_A. The sequence goes on along the minus strand of CAWUZD010000027.1, from coordinate 2,263 downwards.
TTCAAACGGTGGGTTAATTTGGACATACTTTTTAGAAAATTACTTTGATAATCAATATTTAACGATTGATAAACTAATGACGATTGGTGCACCGTTTAATTTAAACGAAACTAGTGCGGTCAAACGAACACCATTATTACAAAGTTTGATTCAAAATAATAATAAATTACCTAAAAACTTAGATGTTTATACAATTGTTGGTGCTGAAACTTATAATACTGACGGTCTAGTTCCATGGGAAAGTGCGATGCAAGCCCGTTATGTATTTCAAAATAAAGTTCACCACTTTACTGAAATAACTGTCACTGGTGCTAATGCTGAGCATTCTGACTTACCACAAAACACTGAAATCGTCCAAAGTATTCAACAAAATATTCTTACTCAAAATAATACTGATAAATTACATGCAAATAATCGTAAATAAGTAACAAAAAAGCCGAATGATTAATGATCATTCGGCTTTTTAATTCGCAGTACTTTTACAAGTAAACATGCCATACTCCACAATATGTCATGTAATCATCCCTAAATCCGTAGGTGCCATTATATTACATAATAACTGATGATCTGCTATCTTTGGCACTATTTTAATTAATAGTGCTACTCGACTCATCGCATACTTTTATTTTAATTGTTATTAATAAATAATCAAGTCGTCATTCAATAATGCTCATGTTCATGACGACTACGCCATTCTAAGTCACGTTGCCAAATCCATTTACTTAATTCAGTAAAAATTTGCGCAAGCATAAAACCTACCGCAATTGCAGCAGCAATCATTGCAACTAAAACCGTTAATTTCATTGCCTGATTTAATTGTCCTAAGGCCAAATAACGAACTGCTTCATAAGCTGTACCACCCGGAACTAATGGCACCATTGCGGGAATATTAAATAAGATAACTGGCATATGTTTAATTTTCGCAAATACTAATCCACATATTCCGACAATAAATGCACCTAATAAACTTCCTAATACCCGACCAACATGAATCATTACTGCACCTTCATATGTTAGCCAGCTTGCCATACCTGCTAAACCAGCAACATTCAAAGCCCGCCGTGGCACATTAATACAAATCGCAAAACCCATCGTTGCTCCATAACTACAAATTGCTTGTGCTAAAAGATGTTCTAAAAACGTTGTTGACATATGTATAACACCTTACTTGTAAAATTAATAAATAAACCGGAAAACTAACGCAATACCAACACCAATGGCACCCGCATATAAAATTGCTTCAACACCACGTGCCATCCCGGTCATCAAATGCCCAGCCAACAAGTCACGTACTGAGTTAGTGATAGCAACACCAGGAACTAACGGCATTACTGCGCCAATGATAATATTATTAATATCATGGCCAATGCCTAAGCGTACCGCTAAAACAGCTAACGCCCCAATATTAAATGAAGCAATAAATTGACTTAAAAAGTTGATGTTAGTTAGCGCGCCAATATAATAATTAGAAGCATAACCAACTGCACCAATGACACAACACATTGGAAAATCAAACCAATCAAGTTGTCCTGAAAACATAATCATCAACATACCACTAATAATGCCGGCACAAAATACCTGTTGCCATAAAGGAAAACTTGAAGTATTTTGTTCAACTTGAATTAAGTATTGATGTAATTGTTGTAAAGTAATATTGCCACTAGCAAATGAACGCGATAATTGGTTAACCCGACTTATTTTTTCAAGATTAATATCACGTTTATGAATTTCACGTAATTGCATACCGCAATCATTCTTAACGCCCATAAATATTCCCGTTGGTGTTGTAAATAAAGTACTATCAGGAAGGCCAGCATTTTGAGCAATTCGTCGCATAGTATCTTCAACACGATAAGTTTCCGAACCACTTTCGACCATAATCCGACCAGCAATTAAACAAGTATCAATTATTTGATCACGGTCAGCTTTATTAACATGCGCATTATTACTAAATTTAGAAGATGAATTTAGTTCGTTATCCATAATCAATAACCTTCCTTGTCCTTTTTCCTAATAAAATAAAAACATAACACCAACGAACAGTGTTACGTTTTATTTTAACATTAATAAATTGTAAAAAAAAAGTACTGATTTAAAAAATCAGTACTTACATTTGCGTGGCAGCTTCCTACCCTCGCAGGTAGTTTCCCACCAACTACTCTCGGCGTATAGAAGATTAACGACTGTGTTCGGCATGGGAACAGGTGTATCCTTCTAGCTATCGCCACCACACGCGTGTTGCACGCTCAAAACTGGATGTTAA
>CAWUZD010000026.1:0-4385 GCA_963926925.1 uncultured Lactobacillaceae bacterium | reverse complement strand
ATCAAAACGAGCTGGTGAAAGACTTAACCGTGAAGGATCAAATTCCTTAATAGCTTCCTTACGACTAAAGATTTCATTAGTTCCCTTAGGTGACCAACCAAGTAATGTAATGAAGTTAAACATTGCTTCTGGTAAGTAACCTAATTCACGATATTGTTCAATAAATTGTAAAGTAGTTTCATCACGCTTACTTAATTTCCGACCAGTTTCAGCCTTAACAATTAAAGTCATATGGCCAAAAATAGGAGGTTCCCAACCAAGGGCTTCATAAACCATTAATTGTTTAGGTGTGTTAGCAACGTGGTCATCACCACGTAAAACATGAGTAATTTCCATTAAGTGGTCATCAATAACAACACAGAAATTATATGTTGGAATACCATTGGCCTTTTGAATTACCCAGTCACCGCCTAAAGAATCACTGTTGATAGAAACTTTACCTTTAACCATATCATCCCATTCATATACCTTATTCTTAGGAACACGAATACGAATAACTGGTTTCAAACCTTTAGCCTTAGCATCAGCAATCGCTTGTGCTTTTTCTTCATCAGTCATGCCTTCATATTCATAAACATAATGAGGCATTTCACCATTAGCTTTTTGTTGTTCACGTTCAGCTTCAAGTTCTTCTTCAGTTTTGTATGATTCATAAGCAATACCTTTATCAAGTAATTCTTGAATGTATTTCTTATAAATATCTAACCGTTCAGTTTGCCGATATGGACCATATTTACCAGGTTTATCAGGACCTTCATCCCAATCAATACCTAACCATTTTAAGTTTTCTAATTGACTCTTTTCACCGTCAGCAACATTCCGTTTAGTATCAGTATCTTCAATACGAATAACGAATGTACCGCCAGTATGCCGAGCAAATAAGTAATTAAATAATGCTGTTCGTGCATTACCAATATGCAAGTGTCCAGTTGGACTTGGTGCATAACGTACACGGATTTTCTTATCTTCCACCGCGAAACACCTCTTTAACTCTCTATTTACAATTACCAGTTTAATGCATGATGTTTAGTAAATAAAGGTATTTTATTTATTATTTTCACTATTACTTGATTTTAAGCTCTTAGTTGATTGCGCTGGTTTAGCAAAAATCATCCGACCAGCTGCCGTTTGCAAAGCGCTAGTAACAATAACACTTAATGGCTTATTAAGATACTTTTGGCCATCTTCAACCACAATCATTGTGCCATCATCCAAGTAAGCTACTCCTTGTTGCCGTTCTGTACCAGCCTTAATAACCGTGACAGTCATTTTTTCACCAGGCAAAACAACTGGTTTAAGAATACTTGCTAAACGATTAATATTCAAAACAGGGACATCTTGAAATTCACAAACCTTGCTAAGATTAAAATCGTTAGTAACAACGATTCCATCAATTAACTTAGCCAATTTAACTAACTTGGTATCAACTTCTTTAATATCATCAAAGTCACCATCATACATTTGAATATGCATATCAGGATCCTTTTGCATTTGATTCAAAATATCTAAGCCACGCCGACCGCGAACCCGTTTAATGCTATCAGCTGAATCAGAAATTAATTGTAATTCATGTAAAACAAAGGTTGGTACTAATAAGGTGCCTTCAATAAAACCAGTTTTAGCAATATCATAAATTCGTCCATCAATGATAACACTAGTATCTAGTAATTTATAACGATGAAAGTTTTCGCCACTATCTTGACTTAAAATTTCACCTTTCATTGCAGTATCATCATTTTTACTCCGCCGATGAAATTGAAAAGCATGACCCCATTCTTTCCGTCTAGTGATTCCCAAACGAAAGCCTAAGTAGCCCAAAACAACCATTAACACAATCGGTACTAATGTATTAGTTAAAAAGATATGGGTATGATACAACGGAATTGAAATAATATTTGCTAAAACTAAGCCACCAATTAAAAATAGTGCACCAAATAATAAGTAGGCTGGTGTTTGTTTAGCAAGATAACTTTCAATCTTCTTTAATTGCTTTAATAACGGATTAACAAATAATAATGATAATAAATAAAAAATAATTGCACCAATAGCACCATTGGTAATGCTATTGTTTAATAAAAATAAGTTACCAAAGCCAATTAAAATCCAGACACGGGGTAACAGCCAAATGCCTGCTCCTAATCCAATTAATGCGAATAGTAATGAAATTATTATTTTTCGTTTACGCATGAATTTTCCTCCTAATTATTTTTTAAAACATAATGTAAAGTTTGTGACAAAGTTAAAACACCAACAACTTCAATGTTAGCTGGTGGTGTCCAACCTTGAAGATTATATTTAGGAATAAAGACCCGTTTAAAACCTAATTTGGCTGCTTCAGCCACTCGTTGTTCAATGCGGTTAACACGGCGAATTTCCCCTGTTAAACCAATTTCACCAATAAAACAATCAGTTGAGGCAATTTCTTGATTACGATAACTTGAAGCAATCGCAACTGCCATGGCTAAATCAATTGCTGGTTCATCTAAACGAACACCACCCGTTGCCTTTAAATACGCATCTTGATTTTGCAACATCAAATTAGCACGTTTTTCCAAAACGGCCATAATAACAGAAACACGATTATGATCAAGACCCGTTGAAGTCCGTTTTGCATTACCAAATAATGTGGGAGTAACAAGCGCTTGAATTTCAACTAAAATTGGCCGCGTTCCTTCCATTGAAACCACCACAGCTGAACCTGTAGCACCAGCTAACCGTTCTTCCAAAAAGATTTCAGAAGGATTAGCAACTTCATGTAATCCATCATATTGCATTTCAAAAACGCCAATTTCATTAGTTGATCCAAACCGGTTTTTAACAGAACGTAAAATTCGGTACGTATGGTGGGTATCACCTTCAAAATATAAAACCGTATCCACCATATGTTCAAGAATCTTAGGCCCAGCAATCGCACCATCTTTTGTAACATGCCCCACAATAAAAGTAGTAACTTGTTTTTCCTTCGCAATGCGCATTAATTCACCAGTAATAGTACGAACCTGTGAAACACTACCAATTGCTGAATTTAAATCAGGTTCATTCATCGTTTGAATTGAATCAATTACTAAATAATCTGGTTTAACTTCATCAATTGCTTGACGAATGCGTCCCATATCAGTTTCTGGAAAAAGATATAAGTTGTTACCACTAACATGAAGGCGGTTAGCACGTAATTTTATCTGGGTAGCACTTTCTTCACCAGAAACATACAATACTTTACCACCAGTTGTTTGTAATTGTCCGGATACTTGCATTAATAAAGTTGATTTACCAATACCAGGATCACCACCAATTAACACTAAGGAACCAGGCACAATACCGCCACCAAGTACTCGATTTAATTCATTCATTTGTGTTTTAACACGTGGTTCTTCTTCGATGGAAACATCTTTTAATAATTCGGGATGATGATTACTAGAAGTGGTTTTTCGAGAAGAAGTAGTAGCATGAGATTCAATTGGTTCTTCAACAAATTGATTCCATGCACCACAATTAGGACATTTACCTAAATAGCGTGGTGAAATATATCCACAGTTTTGACAAACATATTGTGTTTTTACTTTAGCCAATTCATATCTCCTTAATCTGTTGAGCCAAAATTACCTTTACGTTCATTAACAATTGGTTTTTCATTATCAATTGTTAAATATGGCATAAAAATGCCCTCTGCAATGCGTTCACCTTTATGAATAATTCGATCACGAGGACCATAATTAATTAATTGCACAAAAATTTCACCCTCATTGGTTTCATTATTGTAGTAATCAGCATCAATAACTCCAATGCCATTAGGCAAAATTAAACCACGTTTTAGCGGATTACTAGACCGCTCTGCTAAAATCAATACTTCATTTGGTTGCATATAAGCTTTAATACCAGTTGGTACTAAAAATGGCTTTAAAGCATTCCCAGCCTGTTTAAAATCTGTCGTTGTTAATTGCCGTTTGTTACGAATTAAATGAAACATTTGAATAAGGTTATAATGCCAAATTGACGGAATTAAAAAATCCTCAGCACATTCAAAGTCATAACCAGCAGCATTTTTAGTTTGTCGTTGGGGCAAATTGATACCTTTATTCTGATAACGTGATACTACTTCAAAACCACGGGTCTTCATTAATAGTCGTTCTTTCTAATTTTTCTTAATATTTTATATTAATATGATACATATTTCCAACGAAATATTATCCATTAATTAAAGTTTAACCTTTAAATTAAAAATTATAATAAAAGAGCACTTATCATGAAGTGCTCTTAATTCATCATTAAAAATTAGTTACTTATTCTTTTTACGCAATTCAACTTCAATTTGTTCTAATGATTTGCCACGTGTTTCTGGTACGAAGAAAATTACGAAGAAAATTGATAAAATCGCAAAAAAGGCA
>CAWUZD010000025.1:0-13137 GCA_963926925.1 uncultured Lactobacillaceae bacterium | reverse complement strand
TTATCAACAATTGGCAACATTTCTTTTGCCAAAGCTTTCGTTGCTGGTAAAAAGCGTGTTCCTAAGCCAGCGGCAGGAATAACAGCTTTACGAACAGTCATAGCGAAAACCTCCTATATATAATCTTTTTAATTAAACAACAGTCTAATTGTACTACTAAAATTAAATGAATGCCCATATAATCTAATTTTTGTCTTTAAAATGTATCAATGAACGTGTTAATACATTTAAAATAGTTGGACGTAAAATTAATAATAATCCACCATAAATTAAAATACCAAGCATAATTTCAATTATTAGTAATTTCCAATTAAACACTAACTTTAAATTCATCCCGAAAATGACAATAAACATTACCATTCCCGCAATGAAATATTTACCTACATTTTGGAATAATTTACCAAAAACAATTTCATGGCGAATTACCCATAATTGATAGCCGGTAACTACTAATTCAGATAATACCGTTGCTACCATTGAACCATTAATACCTAGCCATATAATTAATGGCACACTAATGATAATATTCAAAATTGCACCAAGCGTAACTGAAAGCGTGTAGTCGCGGTTACGATGCATTGGTAATAAATATTGCACACCAATTGCATTACTCCAAGCAATTAGCAAGACCACCATTGATTCAATCATCATTAGTGGCCCAACAGCCGCAAATTTATTAGAAAAGAACCATGGCGCAAATTGCAAAGCAATTGATGCAATGCCAAACATCAGTGGCATCGCTAAACATGAAACAAAATCAAACATTTGGTACAAAAAGTGGCGTACGCTTTTACGATCACCTTTGGCAAATGAATTAGCAACATGCGGTAGCATTACTGTACCAGTAGCAGTAACGATAGCTAATAACATTTTGACAATTTTATCAGAATCATCATAAAACCCAGATGCTTGCACATCAACTACAAAACGCAAAATTTGTTTATTTAGAATTAGATATAATTGTGTCGCAATCTGGGGAATAAATAAAGCAATTGATGGGCCTAAATGTTGCCATAAACGCAATTGTTTAAAATGTGGATAATCAATATAATTACGCAAGTATGGCCATAAGGTTAAATTTCCCAACACTTGTGAAAGCGACAAAATCAAAATATATTTAATTAAGTCTTGCGGTCCTTTAATACATACAAACAATAAAATAATCGTTCCCAGTTTAACTAAAGTATTACGTAACACTGTAACACGAAAATTTTCCATGCCTTGAAAGAACCATGAAATATCAAGCAATGATGCCCAAATTAACAATGATTGCATTAAATAAGCTTGGCGATATTGATGTTCAAAGTATAAAAAGGCATAAAAGGCCAACAACGAAATACTCATGGTAGCAACACGCATGAAAGTAATTTCCCAAAAAGTATTCGTTAGGCGCTGACGATCATCACGAACATAAGCTATCTGGCGATTACCATATAATGCCACACCAAGGCCACCAAAAAGAATAAAGTATTGCACAATGGAATTAGTATACGAATTAATTCCGACATCAGTTGGCCCTAATACCCGTGAAATATAGGGCATCGTAATTAATGGGGCAATAATAATAAATAATTGATAAAAAACGTTATAAAGATAATTTTTAATAATCTTCATTGATAAATGTCCAATTATTAATCATTTGGAAATTCACGATCAACTAATTGTAAAGCTGCCGCAATAACTTGATCCATATTGTAGTAACGATATTGGCCAAGCCGTCCACCAAAAATCACGTTTGGTGCCTTTTGCACAGCTAATTCATGATATTGCTTATACAAAGTATTATTGCGCATATCATTAATTGGGTAATAAGGTTCATCCCCTTGATGCCATTCTTGTGGATATTCATGGGTAATGACAGTCTTACCAGGATTACCTTTACCAAATTCAAAGTGCTTGTGTTCAATGATACGGGTAAATGGTGTTTCAGCATCAGTATAATTAACAACTGCATTACCTTGGTAGTTATCAACATCTAATACTTCAGTTTCAAACCGCAAACCACGATATCCTAATGTACCTAATTGATAATCAAAGAATTGATCAATCATTCCTGTAAAGATAATACGGTCATAATCACGTAAATATTCATCACGTTTATCATAAAAATTAGTATTAATTTCAACCGTAATTCCAGGAACGTCTAACATCTTAGCCACAATTTGGGTATAACCACCAATAGGAATACCTTGATATTTATCATTAAAGTAATTGTTATCATATATGTAACGCACTGGTAAGCGCCGAATAATAAATGGTGGTAATTCAGTTGCTTTCCGTCCCCATTGCTTTTCGGTATATCCTTTAATTAATTTTTCATAAATATCAGTACCAATTAAAGAAATAGCTTGTTCTTCTAAGTTTTCAGGCTTTTTACCTTTTAATACTTGCCGTTGTTCGGCAATTTTAGCAGCAGCTTCGGCTGGCGTAACTACACCCCACATTTCGTGAAAAGTATTCATATTAAAAGGAAGATTATAAATTTCACCCTTGTAGTTAGCGATTGGCGCATTAGTGTAACGATTAAAAGTTGCAAATTGTTGCACATATTGCCAAACCCGTTCATTACTAGTATGGAAGATATGGGCACCATATTCATGCACCTGAATACCTTCAATTTCCTTAGTATAAATATGACCAGCAATATGATCATCTTTTTCAATTACATGAACTTGATGACCACGTAAAGCAGCTTCACGCGCAAACGTTGCTCCAAATAAACCAGCACCAACGACTAAATATTTTGTCATTTTATTAATCTCACTCTTTCGTTTTATTTAATTAATATTATTAACCTATTTTTCATTATGATGCAATAACGATTGTAACTTACTATCACTTTCTTGAGCTTTACCTTGATAAAACTCATAAACAACCGCATTTAAAATTGCACCAACAATAATTACTAAACCTGAAAAATTAAGCCATAACAATAACACAATAAAAGTACCAATTGTACCGTAACTAATCCATCGTGTACCAAAGTAATGCACATATAACGCAAATACTTGCGCTAACAATAACCATCCAATTGTCGTAAATAAGGCACCTGGTAAAATTGTCCACAATTTTAATTTAACATTTGGTAAAAAGTAATAAATTATTGCTAACACAATAAATAATGCTATAAAAGCAACTGGCCAACGCCATGTTTTAAACATTGAAATCCATCGTTCCGGAATACCAATAATTGGCGCTAGAAATTCTAGAAACTGTGATCCAAATGTAAAAACAGTAATCATTAATACAATTGCAAATAGTAATAGCAAAGTAGTAATCATCGCAAAAAGACGGCGAATCACAAAATTTTGTGATAGTTTAACTCCATAAGCATGATTAAAACTAGTTTTCATCGCATTAATGCCACGACTAGCTGACCATAAAGTAACAATTGCACCTAATGATAATAAACCACTGTTACTATGTGTTAATAAACCATTAATAGTCGGCATCAGCCACTTCATAATATCAGCTGGAACAGCCATGCGAACATAAGTTAAAACATTACTTTGATTAATATGCAATAACGAAAATAAATTTCCTAATACAATTAAAGCAGGAAAAACTGATAATAAAGTAAAATAAACTAATACTTTAGCATTATTTAAAGCATCAGCATCGCGAAAACGTTGACACAAAATTTTAAAAAAGCCAAATACACGTGCTCGTGGTGAAATATCTTTAGCTGCCATTGGTACTTCTGGTGAGCTTTCGGTATTAGCATTAGCACGATGCCAAAGCGTTTTAACCTGTTTTTGTTTGGATTTTATTTTTTGAACCCACTGTTTCACAAAATTTCTCCCTAATATCAAAATCCAGCATAAGTTATCCTCATGCTGGAATTATCAATATGTAATAAAGAATCGTTATTAATAACGATTCTTTTTATCAATTATTATAGTAAATATTTAGCATCAAATTCAGGATCTTGAGAAGTTAAAATCTTAGGACCATCGTCAGTGATTGCTAAAGTGTGTTCGTATTGGCAGCTTGGTTTACCATCAGCAGTAACATAATATTCCCAGTCATCACCAGGTACTTCTTTAGTCTTAATCCGCCAAGTTCCCATATTAACCATTGGTTCAATGGTGATTGTCATCCCGGCCTTTAACCGTAAACCGTGACCTGCTTCACCATAGTGCGGAACGTTAGGACTTTCATGAATAGATGGTTGAATGCCATGACCGATTAAATCACGAACATCCCCATAGTGATTTTCATCTTCAACATAATGTTGAATTGCAGCACCAATATCACCAATCCGGTTACCAACAACGGCCTGATCAATTCCCAAATATAAAGCCTTGTGTGTAACTTCCATTAAATGTTTAACATCGTCAGAAACTGTTCCAACTGCATATGACCAGCATGAATCTGATTGATAACCATGCCAATCAACACACATATCAACTTTAACAATATCACCGTTCTTTAAAATAAGATCACGGCGTGGGATAGCATGAGCAACTTCATCATTAACACATACACAAGTTGCGTATTTATAGCCATCAAAACCAATTTGTGATGGAATTGCATCATGACTTTCGATATAATTACGAGCAAATTTTTCAATTTCCCAAGTGGAAATACCAGGTTTAATTATTTTACGTAAGCCTTTATGAACATTAGCTAAGATTGCACCTGACTTAGCCATTCCTTCAATTTCACGTTGTGACTTAATTGTAATCACTATTCTTACCTTCTCATATTTATTTATCAATTATCTTTATATTATACACTACTTATTTGAAAAAATATGGGGTTAACTTGTTGATAAATCCTTAGTTTGCTATAATCTAAAAGATATTAAAATGGAGGTTAAAAAATGACAAAAGCATTAATTGTTTACGCAAGTATTACTGGTAATGATGCTGAAATTGCTGATATTGTTGAAGAAGCTTTTGAAGATGCTGGTATTGATGTTGAAGTTAGTGAAGTTTCCCAAACTGATGCATCACAATTACTTGACGCTGATATTGATGTTGTCGCTACTTATACTTATGATGATCAAATTGTTCCTGAAGAAGCTTTAGATTTTTATGAAGATCTACAAGAAATGGATTTATCAGGTAAAGTATATGGTTGTTGTGGTTCAGGCGATACTTTTTATGACGACTTTTGTGCTTCAGTTGACCGCTTTGACGTTGCTTTTGCAAAGGCGGGTGCAATTAAGGGCGCTGAGAATGTTCATGTTGAACTAGCACCTGAAATGGATGACATCGAACACTTAGACAAATTTGTTCATGATTTGATTGAAACACAAAAAAATCTTTAAAATGTTTATTAATTATTACTAATTAATAAATTATCGCTTTTTTACTAGTGATATAATGATGATATCTTTTTATTATTGAAGGTAATCATTATGAATAAATTTCAAAAATTATTTTCACGAATCCATAATTTTTGCATTTATTCAATTTTTGGCTTTCTAGCATCATTAATTAACATTGCTTGTTATTGGATATTACGTCATTTATGGCATTGGCAATACTTAATAGCTAACACTTTGGCGTGGTTAGTTGCTAATATATTTGGATTTTTTACTAATAAATCAATCGTTTTTAAATCAAAATATACAAATATCCATGCTTTTATTCGTGAATTTATTAACTTTTTTACATTACGCAGTTTATCCTTCTTTATTGATACTGGGTTAATGTTTATAGGAATTTCATTATTTCACTATCCAAGTATGCTTGTTAAAATCATTGATCAAATAATCGTTGGGATTGTTAACTATTACTTTTCCCGTTTTACCTTTGTTTGGTGCAATCGTTTCATGATGCGTGCTAAAAATAATTTTCATCTGCCAATTGACGAAATTAATGATAAGGATTAAATACTATGAAAAAAATTAAAGAATTAATAATTCATTATGGCGAACAATTACGCTACTTAGTTGTTGGTGGTATCACTACTGTTATTAACTTTGTAGCATTAATGGTTTTAAGTAGTTTTACTAATTTACCATTATTAGTTGCCAATACAATTGCCTGGACTTTATCAATTATTTGGGCATTCTTTGCTAATAAAACAATTGTTTATCGTTCGAAATACACCACTGTTGGTGCTTTCTTCCGCGAATTAATTAGCTTTTTAGGCGCGCGGTTATTCTCATTAGTCTTAGATGATGGTATTATGTTCATTGGTGTGCAATTATTACATCAAAACAAATTAATTATTAAATTAATTGACCAAGTAGTCGTAATCGTTGTTAACTACATTCTTGGTAAAATTATCTTCCATCATAAAGAAGAAGAATTAGAAAAAGAAGAAAAAGCCATCTTAACTGATGAAGCCATCATTACTGCTAAATCTGAAGAAGAAAAAGATAATTAAAAAGAGTGTTGAAATTAAATTTCAACACTCTTTTTAATTAATCATCATGACGATCAATGTTAGTCATCTTTAAAGGATCAACCCATTCATCAAATTGTTGTTCAGTAACTTTACCGGAGGCTAAAGCCGCTTGTTTCAAAGTTAAATTATCACGTTGTGCTAATTGAGCAATAGCGGCACTCGCATGATAACCAATGTGTGGTGATAGTGCTGTTACTGTCATTAAAGAATTATCAACTAAGGCTTGCATCCGGGTCTTATTAACAGTTAAACCAGCAATCATTTTATCAGCAAAACCATTTATTGTTCCTGTTAATAAGGTAGCAGATTCAAGAAATGAAGCAATAATAACTGGTTTATAAACGTTCATTTCAAAATTTCCCTGTGAACTAGCAACGCTAAGGATAACATCATTACCAAGTACTTTTACTGCTGCCATGGTTAAAGCTTCTGCTTGCGTTGGGTTAACTTTACCTGGCATAATTGATGAACCAGGTTCATTAGCTGGAATATTTAATTCATGATAACCAGCACGCGGACCACTCGCTAAGAAACGGACATCATTCGCAATTTTAATCAAATCACTCGCTAAAGTTTTTAAAGCACCATGTACTACATTTAATCCTGAATGTGCTGCTAAACCATAAAATTTATTAACTTTAGCAGTTAAATCTAAGTGATAAATTTCGTTTAAATGATCAACAATTTTATCTACAAATCCAACTGGCGTATTTAAGCCAGTACCAACTGCTGTCCCACCAATTGCTAATTCACGTAGTGTTTTTGATAATGTCATTAAGTACTTTTCATCATGGACTAGCGTAGCACGCCAACCGCTTACTTCTTGTCCAAACGTTAATGGTGTTGCATCCTGCAAATGTGTCCGCCCAATTTTAACAACCCGCCAGTATTCTTGTTGTTTACTTGCTAATAAATCAAGTAAATGAATGATAGCCTGATCCAGTTTAGTAATCGTTAATAATGCTGCAATATTCATTGCTGTTGGAAAAGTATCATTTGAACTTTGACTACGATTAACATCATCATTAGGCAAAATAGTAATTTGATCATCAATTTTAGCTGCTTGATGAGCAATTACTTCATTAACATTCATATTGGTTTGTGTACCTGAGCCCGTTTGATAAACATGCAATGGAAAACTTTTTTGTAATTCATCATCTGGTAATGCTAATAATATATCAACTGCTTTAACAATCAAATCAGCTTTATCTTTATCCAAATTATATTGATCATAATTAGCTAAAGCAGCCGCCTTTTTAATATTTAATAAGGCCTTAATTACGATTAACGGCATTAATGGTCCAGTTGTAAAATTATGGCGACTCCGTTCAGTTTGTGGACCCCATAATGCATTTTCGGGAATTTTTACTGTTCCTAAGGTATCAGCCTCAATACGATATTTTGTCATAATATTATCCTTTCATTCGTTAATACTACTTAATTATAAGTTCGTTATTGGAACTATCTCAATATATCTAACTTGCAAAAGCACAGCACACATGCAAGAATATACTATACTTAATAAAGTTTCCTTAGCTCAGTTGGATAGAGCAATCGCCTCCTAAGCGATGGGTCATCGGTTCGATTCCGATAGGAAACATTAAAAAGGCGGTAATATAACTATTACCGCCTTTATTTTACTTTTTCTTCGGATGATAACCCTTATTTTTTTGTTGCCGTTTCCGATTTTTATGATGCTTTTTCTTTACAACTTCTTTAGTTACTACATCAGCATCATTAGTTAATTTAACATGTGTTTTCTTATTTTTAGTAGTTGGTACAGTACTTACTGTTTGTGGACGTGTAGTAGTTAATTCACTACCTTGTACATAAATCTTACTAATTTGGTACTTATCGCCAACCAGTTGTCGTAAGGTACGTAAATCATGATCATTACCTAATGTTATTACCCGTCCACTATTAAACATTCTGCCAGTACGACCGGCACGGTGAATATAAGTATTCTCACTATTAGGTACTTCAAAATTAATGACATTTTCCAAATTAGCAATATCCAAACCACGAGCAGCAATGTCAGTTGCTAATAATAATGAAATCTTATGTTCACGAAAATCATGCATTGCCTTCTGCCGTTTTAACTGGTTACCAACACTACTTAATTCAGCAAACTTAACTTGTTGGTGACGTAAGGTAACAGCGGCTTGGTGCATTTGCCCTTCATGATTAAAGAAAACCAAGGCACGAAAATTCTTAGCGTGACTAAGTCGCCGTAACATATCAATTTTGTTTTGATTAGTTACTTGTAAAAAATTATGGGTAACCGCATGATTAATAAACTGGTCACGAACATCAATAGTGGTAAAGGTATCACCAAACCACTTTGATAACTCATTAAAAATAGGTTGTGTCGTTGCTGAAAATAATGTCAATTGTACATCGGCTGGTGCTAATGAAACAATTTCCCGAATTTTAGCTAGATTATTTTGTTGCAACATATTATCAGCTTCATCAATAACAATCGTTGTTAATTGATGATACTTAATTTTACGTTGTTGGGTTAATTCCATTAACCGGCCAATCGTCGCAATTAAAATTTCTGGTTTCTTTTTTAAACGTTCAATTTGCCGTTTAATATTAGCTTTCCCCGTAACTGCTTGCACATTAATATCAACAGCTGCTGCCCATGGTCGAATTACATTACGTAATTGCAAAGCTAATTCCTGGGAAGGTGCCAAGATTAATCCTTGTAAACCTTCATGTGGCATCATACTTTCCAAAAGTGGTAATGCAAAGGCTAAGGTTTTACCAGTTCCAGTTGGTGCTAACCCTACTAGTGATTCGCCTGCGCGAAATGGCTTAAGAACAGCTTTTTGAATTGGTGTCATCTCATGAAAACCTGCAGCATTCCATAATGGCATAAATTTTGATGAGTAATCCATATTAATAAAATCCTCTTTTAATTTACAAATAATTTTTAGTTAATAAAACTCTCTTATTAGATCATATCGTGTTAAGATAATAATTAAATGAAAGCGAGGCTAGGGTGCAGTGTTCAAAAAATTAAATCATCATTGGTTTTTTCATAATAAAACTGAAAAATTAATTGAACCTATTCAATATTATATAGGTGATTATACTTTTTTCGATAATAAAACTAATAAACAACATACCTTAACTATTACTGCCCAGTCTCAGATTATTATCGATAATATTAATTTGGAAGGTAGTGTCATTGGTTTAACAACATTAAGCTTAACCTTCCTTGATCACTATGGTTATCAATTAATTGTTAAACGGCAAGATAATCAGTTAACTGTTTATGATGAAGCTGAAGATCAAACTTACCAATTAAAGCCAATTAATTAGTTATAACGTAATAAACTGTGCCATTGCTTGCGATTGCCTTTAAAAACGGATAGCGGTAATGGCACATTAATTTTATTACGATTAAAATAACCATTAGTACTATATTCCCAAAATAAAGTTTGTTTTGAATGTGGTGTGTTATTCTGAATTAACCATTTTTTATTAGGTAAATTCCCCGCTAATTGTTTAACTGTGGTTGCTTTACTCCAAATCACGCAAGGACGACGGTAATAATCTTGAATGAGTGTTACTAATTCGGCCAGGTGTCGTTGGGCCGTTTTTAATGGTGGTGGGTTTTGCGCATATTGTCCATAATAATCAACATAAATGGCAATTGGCAAGTTACCAACTTGATTGCCTGTTTGACTAATAAAATACCGTGCCTGGGCTTGTGGTGAACTACTAAAACTAAAACAATGATAAACACCAATTGGAATTAAGCTTCCCTGGGCACTCGTATAATTAATTTCAAAATTATCATCTGAATAACTTGCCCCTGATGTCGAACGAATATAAACGAAATCAACACCAGCTTTTTTTAACTCTTGAAAATCAAAACTACCATCATTTTGATTTAAACTAACACCCATGATTGGATATTGATGTTTACTTGGTCGTTGATGATTATGTTGATACCACCAATGATTACCAACTAATAAAATACTAATTATTACCACAATTCCCATCAATTTACGCCAAAAATGATGGCGATGATGGTATTGTCTGCGCGATTCATTCATCTTACAATCACCACTTTGATATTCATTGTAACAGATTTAATTATTTAAATTTTAGAAAATCACTAGTAATCTTGAATAATTCCTTTAAAATTACTATGGATATTTTTAAAGAAAGAGTTTAATTATGAAAATCAAATTAAAAATTAATATTTTAATTTACACTGCCTTTTGGTGTTTATTAATTGGCATTTTAACGGCAGCTTATCTTGATCTAGTAAATTGGGTCATTCATTTCTTTTGGAAATTTTTGCCAGCAGTTAGTCATATTCCTAGCTATTGGTTACCCTTCATCATTTGTTTACCTTTCGGATTAATTATTGGTATTTTAAATAAACGACTTGGTAATTATCCTCTAACAGTCGGTAATGTCCTCAATGAAATTCATACCAAAGGACGTATTAATTATCATAACTGGTGGAAAAACATGACATTAGGATTATTTGTATTAGGTGGCGGTGGTGATATCGGACCAGAAGCATCCACCACTGCTTTAACTGCTGGTATGGTTAACTGGATGGGTGACCATATTAAACAAGCTTGGTATACAACCAATACCAGTTTTATCACCCAACTAAAGACTTTATGGTTAACGCCGCTTAACAATCCCAATTCCTCAACCACATTTAGAAGCCTTTTTAAAAATACAACCCGTTATAAATTGTATATTTTATATGGTGTTTGTTGGAGTGTACTCGGTTTAGCCTTTTTCTTTAAACATTTTCCACAAGAAGGCGTATTTGGAATTCATCATCCCCATATTGATTGGCAAATACAAGGCTTATTAGTTATTATTCCGGCCATTTTATTGGGATGGGCATTTGGACGGTATTAATTGCTGTGCTTTTCCCGATTCAATACATTCTGCTCGTATTAATCGTATGTTACTTAACTAACTATCTAAAGAAAAAATGGTATGAACGCGTTAATGATTAAAAATAAAAGCGTTAAGTTTTTAAACTTAACGCTTTTATTTTATTATTAATCTTTTTCTAACAACGTTACACTTTCTACATGTGGTGTCATTGGAAACATATCAACTGGTGTAGTATGCACCGCATGATAACCATTAGCAGTAAAAATAGCAACATCACGTGCTAAGGTTGCTGGATTACAACTTACATAAACTAACCGTTGTGGTTGCATTGCTACTGCCGCATCAATAAAACTTTCATCAAGACCTTTTCGTGGTGGATCAACCAAAATAACATCTGGCTTCATTCCTTGAGTTTGCCAACTTTGCATAACATTTTCAGCTTTACCAGCTTTAAAGGTGGCATTATTAATATGATTAATTTTGGCATTATGACGAGCATCTTGAACTGCCTGGTCAACTACTTCAACACCAAACACATGTTTAGCATAAGGTGCTAATGATAAACTAATTGTTCCAATACCACAATATGCATCAATTACTGTTTCTTCGCCTGTTAATTGGGCTTCATCAAGGGCAATTTGGTAAAGATTCTTAGTTTGCCGTGGATTTACTTGATAAAATGATTGCGCAGAAATATCAAACCAATGGCCTAATAATTCATCACTTAAGTAACGTTTACCAAATAATAAATGCATGTGTTTACCTAAAATCACATTAGTAACTTGTTCATTAACATTTTGTAATAAACTCGTCATTTCAGGTAATTGTGCTTGTAACTTGGTAACTAATTCCTCTTCATGAGGAATTTCATTAGTACGGGTAACTAAAACAATCATCAATTCATGACTATTAAAACCATACCGCACCATAATGTTACGCATCACACCACTGTGATTTTCTTCATCATAAGCACTAATATTTAATTCTCGTAAAACATCCCGAACAACTTTAACCGCATGATCAATAGCTTCGGCTTGAATTTCAAAGTCAGTCATTGGCACTAATTGATGAGAATGTTTCCGATAAAAGCCTGTTGTTAACTTACCATTAATCATCCGCACTGGAATTTGTGCTTTATTACGATAATGATAAGGATCATCCATACCAACAGTTGCACTCACTGGAATATCTAAATGTTGTTTTTGGAATAAATTAATAATTTGTTGCCGCTTAAATTTCAATTGGGCTTCATACTTTAAGTTAGCTAATGGTGCAATACCAGTTTGTAAATAATCAATATTTACTCCTTCAACTCGGTCTGGTGACTTAGTAAGCCATTTTTGCACATCAGCAAAACCATAATTTTTATTAGTCTTAGTTACTTTTAAGACTACTTCTTCACCAGGTAATGCATCTTCAACAAAAAGTGGATAATGGTCAACTTTGGCCACACCCATGCCTTCATAACTTAAATCTTCAATAGTTGCAGTAATAACGTCTTTTTTATGAACTGGTAATTGAACTTTCATAATTAACCTCGTTAATATAAAAGCTTGTGATAATTATCACAAGCTCCCTTTAATTTATTTTTGATTAAGAATATTATTCATTTCATCACGATACTGTATATTAGCATCATTAACAGCACTATCAGTTAATGCTTGTTTAGGAATTGCATCAACATTAGCAAAAATTTCAATGTGTTGTTGCAAATTAACTAACGTCATTGGTGCATCACCACCATATTCACCATCAAGATTAATCCGCATGCGTTCCTTAGACTTCGGAATAACAGTTAACTTGCGTGTCTTGGTATAAAGAATACGCGGATCAGTAACATGACGGCCATTCATTGCTAAACTAATCAAGTGCAATAATTCAGCAACATTAGCT
>CAWUZD010000024.1:0-6269 GCA_963926925.1 uncultured Lactobacillaceae bacterium | reverse complement strand
CGCATGTTTATAACTACGATATTCCGCAAGATCCTGACAGTTATGTTCACCGGATTGGTCGGACTGGCCGTGCGGGAAAGAATGGTATTTCAGTAACATTTGTTACTCCTAATGAATTAGGTTATTTACGAACTATTGAACATTTGACTAAAAAGCGGTTATTGCCTTTGAAACCACCAACTAGTCGTGAAGCCTTTCGTGGTCGTTTGCAAAAGACATTAACTGAAGTAGCCGCCACATTAGCTCATCCCGATGAATTAAAACGTTATGCACAAACTGCTGCTAACTTATTGGACGAAAATGATCCAATGATTTTAGTAGCTGCTTATTTGCACACAATTAATCACGATGAAATTCGTAATACACCTGTTCATATTACGCCTGAACGGCCATTACCAACTAGAAAACGCAGTATTCATCATGATCATCGTAGCCATCATGATTACCATCATCGTGGCGGTGATTCTAAGGACAATAAACGTTATGTTCGTAATAAACGTCGTAATGGTCGTACTAATAAACGAAATAATAGACAACATCGTTTTACTATTCGTACTAATGCTTAATATGTTTAATAAAAATTTGTTTCTCATTATCGAGGAACAAATTTTTTTAATATTCGATAACATAGTATAATTAAAAAGGATTTACAAAGAAGGTTATAAAAATGATTGCTGGTTTAGGTGTAGATGTCGCGGAAATTGAACGTGTTTGGGATGTTTATCAAAAAAACACGAGTTTCTTAGCGTATATTCTTACTTCTGCTGAGCAAAAAGTATTTCAATCATTATCAATGCGGCGACAGCAAGAATTTTTAGCTGGGCGTTTCTCAGCGAAAGAAGCATATAGTAAAGCGTTGGGAACGGGAATCGGTGCACAAGTAGGTTGGCATGATATTGAAGTTCTTGATGAACCCAATGGTAAACCAAGAATTACCCATCATCCCTTTGCGGGGAAGGCTTTTGTATCAATTTCGCATACTGATAATTTAGTATTTACTGAAGTCATTTTAGAAAGGAATGTTTAAAACTTATGATTACTGCCACACATCGTCATGCACAATTGATTATTGATCGTCAAGCAGTGTATGATAACGTTCAAAATGAAATTAAACGTTTGAAGAAAGGAACAGATTTATTTGCTGTTATTAAAGCTGACGCTTATGGTCATGGTTTATTAGAAATGGCCAAAGTTACTAAAAAAGCGGGTGCTAAAGGTTTTTGTGTTGCACTTTTAGATGAAGCCTTAGCATTACGGCAAGCCGGTTTTGAAGAACCAATTTTGGTATTAGGTGTAACTGATCCTGATCAAACTCCAATTGCAGCTAATAATCATATTTCAGTAGCCGCACCTTCATTAGATTGGTTACAACAATCTGCACCTTTCTTAAATAAAGATGCTGAAACACCTTTATTAATTCATTATGCAATTGATACTGGTATGGGTCGAATTGGGATGCGTGATATCTCTGAATTACAAGCTGCTGTTAAGTTTGTTCGTGAACAACGTGATGCTTTTGAAGTTGAAGGAATCTTTACTCACTTTTCTACTGCTGATGATCCTAATCCAGCTTACTTCAATAAACAAGCTGCTAAATGGCAAGAAATGATTGCCTCATTAGATGAATTACCACGTTATGTCCATGTTTCTAATTCTGCTACAAGTCTTTGGCATGCCAAATTAAATGGTAATATGATTCGGTTTGGTGTAGCAATGTATGGTTTAAATCCATCTGGTCGTGCGATTTCATCCCTTCCATATCCATTAAAGCCAGCGATGTCATTGGAAACTGAATTAACATTCTGCAAACAAATTCATGCTGGCGATAGTATTAGTTATGATGCTACTTATACTGCCAAAGAAGATGAATGGATTGGCACAGTACCAATTGGTTATGCTGATGGTTGGCGGCGTGATTTACAAGGTTTCAAAGTCTTAGTTGATGGTCAATATTGTGAAATTGTTGGTCGAATTTGCATGGATCAATTAATGATCCGGTTGCCTCATGAATACCCAACTGGTACTAAAGTAGTCTTTATTGGTCGCAGTGGGATGCATGAAATTACCGCACAAGATGTTGCTGAATATGAACATACCATTAACTATGAAGTTGTTACTGATTTTATGCCACGGTTGAAGCGGGTATACATTGGTTTAGAAGATTAATTAAGAGGTTTTAACTATGAATTCAAAAACTGAGTTACTTATTCATATTAATAATGAATTATTAAATAAATTGCAGATGTATAGCGATTTATATGCAATGTCAGTTGAAGATATAGTTAATTATGTGCTTACAGATTTTGTTAAAAAACCTGTATTAGATAAGACTATGCAAACTAATCTTGCACGTGGCTACCAAACCATGGCACAAATTAATACACAAATTAGTAGTGAATTTGCGATTTGTGAATGTGAAGTTGACGTTAAAATTAATAAATAGTAATAAAGGAAGTATTAAAGATGGCAGTAATTAAACGTGGTGATGTTTTTTATGCAGAATTATCACCAGTAGTAGGTTCAGAACAAGGCGGGATGCGTCCTGTTTTAATAATTCAAAATGATATTGGTAATTATTATAGTCCTACTGTAATTGTTGCTGCGATTACTACTAAAATTCAAAAACCGCAAATGCCAACCCATGTTGGTTTAACTGCTAAAATTGATGGTGTTGCCCGTGATTCAGTCGTTTTATTAGAACAAATTCGTACGATTGATAAACAACGTTTACGCCAACGATTAACACATTTAAGTAATGAAAAAATGTCTGCAGTAAACCATGCTTTAATGATTAGTTTAGGATTATTGCCATTATAAAAATAATCGTAAAAAATAACGTCGCATTGCGACGTTATTTTTTTACAAATTATCAATAATGTTAGTAATCGTGGTTAAAAATGTTTGGGCACTTTCAAGAATATTACTTTTGGTATTATTATCAGGATTAATTACTTGTAAAGAAGCAATGTTATCAATTACCTGACTCATCACTTGATCATTAATATCATCAACATTTACCTTAGTAAATACTTTTTGGAAAGTAGGATTAGTTACTTGATTAATTTGGATAAATGCTGTTTTAATATCATTACTATTAAAATGATGGTTAATAATTTGATTTTTAAGACCATTAATAGTAAGTGTTGGTTTAATTAAGTAGCCACATTCACGTTCAAGATCATTAATTAAATCACTACGAGCATCATCAGCCCAAGCTTCAGTATAAATGGCTTGGGCTTGGTCGAGATTATTTTCTGGCTCTTCTAATAAGAATGAAGCTCTAAAAAGTAATCGATCTGATAAATATTTATAATAAAATAATGCAATTAGTAATTTTTTATGTTCAGGAATATCATGAAGTAAATTGTTAATTGTAATGATATTTTCTTTAATATCTTGCATTATAAACACCTTCTTGTTACGTATTATATAAAATTAATGGTGAAAGGAGAAATATAATAGTGCTAAACTATTTAGCAAGTTATAAACGAATTTTGGCAATTGCTGAAAATGGTCTTTTTTATGGACATGATGTTTTTGATAAAGAACGTTACAACGAACTAAAACAAATTGCTCTCCAGTTGATTAGTCAAATTAGTAATGAGCCGCTTACAAAATTAATTGATATTGCTAGTACTGATATGGGGTATCAAACTCCCAAAATGGATGTCCGGGCCTGGATAATTAAAAATGATAAAGTGTTATTAGTTAAAGGAAAGGATACTAATCAATGGGCCTTACCAGGTGGTTATGCTGAAATTGGTTTATCACCAATCGAAAACTGTGTTAAAGAAGTTTATGAAGAAACGGGTTTTAAAGCACGGGTAACTGGCATTAAAGGTATTTTTGATACTGATAAACGTCCTGATATTCCTCAGTATGCACAATTTTATAAATTGGTCTTTCAATGTAAGTTACTTGATGGTGAATTTCAACAAAATAGTGAAACTTCCCAAATTGCTTATTTTGATCTTAATCATTTACCTGTTTTAGATGTTAAACGCACGACTAAAGAACAATTACACAAATTAATGCATCATGCGGTTTATTTGGAATAAAATTTATGTAAAATTAAAAAATGTTTCATGTGAAATTAGTTAAAAATAGTCTTTAAAATTATCAAATCAATAAATTTAAAGACTATTTTTTATTAATCATTTTTAACGAAATTATTAAAAATATCAGTATAGATTCTTGAAACTTTTAAACTGCTTTGCTATTCTATGGATAGGGATAGCGCTTACATGATATCCCAAGCTTTGGAGAAGGAGGAGTTTTATCTTATGGATAATACTGCTAAGAAAAAGAAAAAATTTAAAATGCCCTCTGCATATACAATTTTATTCTTCATTATTATTGTTATTGCCATTTTAACTTGGGTTATTCCAGCTGGTACATATGCAGTCGACAAAGCAGGCAATATTATTGCTGGTACATATCATCATCGGGCTTCCAATCCTCAAGGTATTTGGGATGTCTTCATGGCACCTATTTATGGGATGATTGGTAATAAACAAACCGATGGTGCGATTTCTGTTTCATTATTTATTTTAGTCATTGGTGGTTTCTTAGGAGTAATTAACCGTACTCATGCACTTGATGATGGGATTGCTGCGGTTGTTAAGCATTATAAAGGTCGGGAAAAATTATTAATTCCAATCTTAATGTGCTTATTTGCTTTAGGTGGAACTACTTATGGGATGGCTGAAGAAACAATTGCTTTCTATCCATTGTTAATTCCAGTAATGATTGGTGTTGGTTTTGACTCGCTGACAGCGGTAGCTATTGTACTGATTGGGTCCCAAGTAGGGTGCTTGGCATCAACAGTTAACCCATTTGCAACCGGTGTTGCTTCACAAACCTTAAATATTAGTCCTGGTGATGGTTTACTTTCACGGGTTGTATTATTAATTATTACTGTTGGCGCAAGTATTATTTATGTTTATCATTACGCTTCAAAGATTCAAAAAGATCCTTCCAAATCATTAGTATATTCACATCGTGAAGAAGATTTGGAACACTTCAACGTTGATGAAGTTAGTGACGGCCATATGAGTAAGCGGCAAAAAGTTGTTATTACCTTATTCATGTTAACTTTCGTTATCATGATTGTTGGTTTAATTCCTTGGGATACAATGAATCCAAATTGGACATTCTTTATCAACTTTAAGAAATGGTTAGTAAATATTCCATTCTTGGGAGCTTTAATTGGTAAAGACATTACACCATTTGGTTCTTGGTACTTCACTGAAATTACCATGTTATTCTTCTTCATGTCAGTAATGGTTATGTTTGTTTTCCATATGAAAGAATCAGACTATATTGATGCGTTTATGAATGGTATGGCAGATTTCTTAGGAGTTGCAATTATCGTTGCTGTTGCTCGTGGTATTCAAGTTGTAATGAATGATGGTTACATTACTGCAACTGTATTACATTGGGGCGAAGAAGGCTTGAAGCATTTGAACTCAGGTTTATTTGCAGCATTAGCATATGTATTCTACATTCCAATGTCATTCTTGATTCCATCATCATCAGGCTTGGCAGCCGCAACAATGGGTATCATTGGACCATTAGGACATTTTGCTGGGGTAGCAAAGAGTCTTGTCGTTACTGCTTATGAAGCAGCTAGTGGTTGGGTAAACTTAATTACACCAACTTCAGGTGTTGTTATGGGTGCTTTAGCAATTGCTCATATTAATATCGGTACATGGTTAAAATTCATTGGCAAATTAATGTTAATCTTATTTGTAATCAGTATCGTATTCATGGTTGTTATGGCACTTATTTAATAGGAGTATAGGAGGAATTTATTATGGAAATCTCAGAAAATATCAAAAAAGAATCTTTAGATGCATTAGAAGAATTGATTGATCAACCATCATATAATCAACCTGCACAACCAAATGCACCATGGGGCGAAGGTATTAATGATGCCCTTAAGACAGTTTTAGCTATTTGTGACAAATTAGGTTTTAAGACTTACAAAGATCCTGAAGGTTACTATGGTTATGCTGATATTGGCGAAGGCACAGAAACTTTTGGTATTGTTTGCCACGTTGATGTTGTACCTGTTGATCGTGATGGTTGGCATACTGATCCATTTAAGGCTGTTGTTAAAGATGGTGTGATTTATGGTCGTGGTGCACAAGATGATAAAGGACCTACTATTGCTGCTATCTTTGCTGTTAAAGCTTTAATGGATGCTGGTGTTAAATTTGATAAAAAGATTCGTTTTATCTTTGAAACTGATGAAGAAACATTATGGC
>CAWUZD010000023.1:0-25059 GCA_963926925.1 uncultured Lactobacillaceae bacterium | reverse complement strand
CAAAACTTAAATCAGTTTTAATGCTTGAAGAAACAGAATTCAATATTTGCTGATAGTGGGTCAAACTATTAATTGATACAAGTTTATGGATAATGGCAGTAATAACTTGTTGTTGTCGTTTTTGACGGCCATAATCACCTTCAGGATCTTGATAGCGCATCCGCGTATATGCTAATGCTGCTTTACCATTTAAATGATTTTTGCCTTTAGTAATTTTGACATTACCGGATTGAATATTAAAATTACTATTAATTGTTACACCACCAACAGCGTTAACAATTTTTTCTAAAGCTCCCATATTAACAGTTGCATAGTAATTAATAGGAATGTTTAACAAATCAGACACAGTATTTTTTGCCATTTTGGATCCATTAATATTGTAGGCAGCGTTAATTTTTTGAAGATTAGTTTGCTTCAAACCAACCATTTTAGCTAATAAATCACGGGGAATACTTACCATTGTGGTTGTTTTTTTCTTGGGATTTAAAGTAACAACAATCATTGTATCTGAATTACCTTGATCAACACGACCATCAGCACCAGTATCAACACCTAAAAGAAGAATTGATATTGGTTTTTTATTTTTAATCAGGCTGGAAGCGTGATTGGAATCGGCAGTATACATTTTATTAGCTGCATTTTTAGTTGCTTTATAAATATTAATTCCATAAATAATTATTCCAATTAATAAAATTGCCACTGCAAATCCAAGAATAGTAAGCCACCTTTTTTTACGATGATGGCGTGCTATTCGTGATGCAGGTCTTGGCATGAGATAAACCTCCTAATAATAAGTGAATAACATTCAATTTAACATTATTATAAAGATTTTCATGACGTTAATAAATACTCTTTAAAATTCATTTATAAATGTATTACGCAAATTTAAGATTATTTTTCCATAAAAGATTAGCAATCAGATTAATGATATTTTTTCTAATATGAAAATCAGAATGCATAACATGATTAAAGTGAAATTCATGGTACTCACTAACTTGATTTTGAAAAATATGGGCTAATGCTTTAGTTTGACTAACGGGTACTTCACCATCAGTTAAAATATAAGCACATAAAGTACCATAAATATTATTAACAATTGCTTCATGTGGAATGTAAGTATTGTTTTGCAGCATTTCACGATATAGTTTATCTTGCTTAGCGGGAAGTTTATCACGTGATACTCTATTATGCATTTTTAGAATTTCATTAACGGGTGTTGCTAATAGGATAGCTTTATTTAATTGTGGCAAGTGCTTAGTTGCTCCAAAACGAGTCATCATTAAAACAGCGGCACTACCACCCCATGAATGAGCGACAATATTATATTTTTTAATATGAAATTTTTTGTTCAAATCAACTAATAGATTAGTTAACCATTGTGCTTCGGTTTCAAAACCATTATCAAAATTACGTTTAAAAATAACTTGAATTAGTGGGTTAATATTTTGATTAGTCCATTGTCCATAATATCTAATTTTTCCAGTAGCACTGACAAAGACGGTTAGAACCTTTTGCGCTAAGTTATTTTTTTGAAAAGTATCAATCATATGATTGTACGTAAAGGCTGTTCCCCATGATCCATGGATGAATAAAGTTGGAATATTGTCATAATGATATTGATTGTTTTTTTTAGTGGAAATTAGTTTTTTACTTTTAATAGGAAGATTGGTGAAACGGTATGCTACACCAATTAAGCCAGTCATCGCTAGTATTTTTAATAGTTTGTTTGTTGTATTAGTCATAATATCTTTATTCCTCTTTATAATTATCTTACCGCAACGTAAAAGAAGTTATGAAATAATATTCATGTAAACTAATGTAAATATATCTTTACATTTTTTACAAAAAAGCATATTATAAACTTAAAGTAGATAGTAAGGGATGATAATTGTGAATAAGTATTTAAATTATTGTCGTGATGGCAACATTGTTGTTTATTTATTAAGTTTGGTATTAATGATTGTTGGTCATGCAACAGTAGGAATTGCTATTTTACCATTCAATTTTATAATTACAATTATTGTTGCTTTAAAATTAAGTAATTGTGATCATCGTCAAATGCATCATATTCATCATAATATTTATTAAAAAGCTAAGTTATTGTTTTATAACTTAGCTTTTTTTATTTAAGTTATTAGGATATGTTATTCTATATGAATAAGTAATTTATTTAGGAGGAGTAAAGTGACATATCCACTTATTTCAGTAATTGTACCTTTATACAATTCATCGGCATATTTAGATATTTGCTTACAAAGTTTAGCTTCACAAACCTATCGTAATTTTGAAGTCATTATGATTGATGATGCTTCACAGGATGATACGGTTGTTAAGGCTAGTAAGTGGGCTCATCAATATGCTAATTTTTATTTATTTAGGCAAACTCGTAATCATGGTGTCGCAATTGCTCGTAATGTTGGTTTAATGCATGCTAACGGTGAATTGATTAGTTTTATGGATCCTGATGATTGGTGCGAGCGTGATTTTTTACAAAATTTTGCTAATCATGCGTTTCATAATGATTTAATTATTAGTGGCTTTTTTGATAATGATAAAGTTGTTAAAAATTTTTCATTTTTAAGTAATGGTCGTTATCATGCTAAACGTATTTTACCTTTAGTACTAGCAAGTTTTGGTAATATCCGTGGTTATGTTTGGAATAAATGTTATCGTCATGAATTAATTGATAAATACCAACTACAATTTGCAAATGATTTAACAATTATGGAAGATATGTTATTTAATGTGCAATATTTAAAGCATGCTCAATGGTGTTATTACACTAATTATGCTACCTATCACTATATTAAGCATCGTAATAGTATTGTGCATACTGTTACTAAGCAAATGGTTATTGATATTTTAAAAGCAACCTGGCGTAGTGATAAAGTGATTTTATTTAATAAGTAGCATAAGTTTATGTTTATAAGAGAAATTATATTAAAATAGTAATAAATGCAATAATACATAGCAGATATTAATTTTGAGGTGAAAATATGGTTAATACATTTCCACAAGTAGTTACAATCGCTGGCTCTGATAGTGATGGCAGTGCTGGCATGGAGGCAGATCTTCATACATTTTTTATGCGGCATACTTATGGAATGGCCATCGTAACCGCATGTGTTGCTGGTAATTCATATGGTATTCAAGATAGTGTTGATTTACCATTATCATTTGTTAAGCAAGAATTTAAATCTTTAGCAGATGATTTTAAAATTTGTGCTAGTAAAACCGGGATGTTATCAAATGCGTCATTAATTGCAACGGTAGCCCAAGAATATCAAAAATATTCTTTTGGTCCATTAGTTGTTGATCCGGTAATTGTTACTAAACATGGAGCAACATTATTATCACCAGATGCATTACATAATTTACGAAACTTAATGTTACCATTGGCAACGGTAATTACGCCTAATTTTTATGAAGCACAAGCACTAGTTGAACGGCAATTGCAAACAAAAGATGATATTAAAAAAGCCGCTCAAGAATTACAAAAAATGGGTGCTAAAAATATTATGATTAAGGGTCGGCATGATAATGATCAACAAGCGGATGTGGCCGATTATGTTTTGTTAGCTTCAGGTGAAGATTTCTGGTTATCATCACCATATGTTAAAACTGAACATGTGAATGGCACTGGCGATTCACTATCAGCCTGCATTACTGCTGAATTGGGGAAAGGTAAAACTATTACCACTGCAATTAAAATTGCTAAAAAATTTGTCTATCAAGCTATTGCTCATCAAATTGATGTTGGCCATAAATATGGGCCAATTAACCATTGGGCAACGGCTGATATTGAATAGGTGGAGAAATGAAAATAAATAAACGTATTATTAAGGGAATATTAGTAATTAGTAGTTTGTTATTACTAATTTGTGGTTTAGGAGCATGCAGTAATAAAAGTCAAAGTAGTTCTGCAACTAATAAACGAATTGTCATTAATTACTGGGATGCTTTATTAGGACCTTATCAAAAACCAGCTCAGCAAATGGTGGCTGATTTTAATAAATCACAGTCTAAATATAAAGTAGTAATGAATAATCAGGGTAATTATGCTGATTTGGAACAAAAGATTATGGCTGCTGCTAAATCTAAACAATTACCAGTAATTGCACAAGCACCATATACTACTGTTCCTAACTATGTTAAGAATGGCTTACTTGAACCATTGAATAGTTATATGTTACATGGTGATCAACGTTTAACAAGTGCGGATTTGAATGATATTTATCCAGTATTTTTACAAAATGCCAAATACCATGATAATTATTATTCAATTCCATTTTGTGAATCATTATCCGTATTGTACTATAACAAAGATTTGATGGCTAAATATGGAATTAAACAACCAACATCTTGGGAAGAATTACAACAAGACAAGGATAAAATTACTGATAGTAATGTTAAATTAGTGGTTTTTGATCAGTCTTTTGATAAAATGTATGAAAGTTTGGCCAAAGCAGCTGGTACTTCAATTGTTGATCCACAATCATTAAGTGTAAAAATTACTTCACAACCATCAATGGATGCAATGAATTTTATTATGAATATGATTAAAAATGGTAGCGCTGAAACATCGGGTGCTGATCCATATGGTAATAAAATCTTTGCTGCTCAAAAGGCAGTATTTTATGCTGATACTTGTTCTGATATTATGTATGTTAAACAACAAGCACCAGCTAATATGAATTGGGGTACCATGGTGTTACCTTCATTTCATAATAAAAAGGCAACGATGATTGAAGGTAGCAATTTAGTAATGTTTAAGAGTGCTACTCCACAACAAAAGGCTGGTGCCTGGGCCTTTATGAAGTTTGTACTTAGCAAGAAAGAAAGTACTAAATGGGCTCAAGAAACAGGCTATATGCCATTGCGGAAGTCTTCAGTGAATAGTAGTTCTTATCAAACATTTTTGCATAATGATCCTGTTCATCAAGCTGAAGTTGATTCATTACCATATGCGTTTAATACAACCATTTTTCCAGGATATTCACAATTCCATCTTGATGAAGTAACTGCTATTCAAAACATGGTTGATAATAAACAAAGTGTTAACGATGCTATGAATCAATTCCAAAAAGAAGCGCAAACAATTATTGCTAATAATCGTTAAAAATAAAAAGCACAATGCAAAATTATTTTGCATTGTG
This sequence comes from uncultured Lactobacillaceae bacterium, assembly GCA_963926925.1. Classification (GTDB taxonomy): domain Bacteria; phylum Bacillota; class Bacilli; order Lactobacillales; family Lactobacillaceae; genus Paralactobacillus_A. Next base: position 19,903 of record CAWUZD010000023.1, on the reverse strand, counting down.
CTTTTTGCTTGCTTAACGTTTACTGAGTCGTTTTCCTAGTTGATTATAAGCAATTAGGAAAAGTGGGAAAGCAGTAATTAATAGTGGTAAGTAAAGGACACATAAGTGCCAATTGAATAAGCTTTGTAACATAAATATTTGTCGTGCAAAGATAAATACACAAATAAATAATGTAATTAAGACTACAATTAAACTTACCTTAAAACGATTATATGGTTGCGCTACTTGTGATAATGCACTAAATGAAATGAAACCAGCTAGTAACACTGTTAGTGTTGAGGTTTGTGCATATGTTAAGTGCATCAAATTACCACCAACAAAGGTAATAATTAAGGTATAAACAACTACGCATAACGCAGCTGGTAGGGCAATTTCCATAACATGTTTCATAAATTCACCAGTAATTCGCCGCCGGTTAGGTTGTAATGCTAAGAAAAATGACGGAATACCAACGGTTAGAGCTGAAATTGGTGTTAATTGAATTGGCTGGAATGGGTAACTGTGATTTAAGAAAATAAAGATAAAACTTAAAATCACGGAATAAATGGTTTTAATTAAATACATTGAAGCAACACGTTCAATGTTATTAATAACGCGCCGACCTTCATCAAGCACATTAACCATAGCTGCAAAGTTAGAATTTAATAATACAAAGTCGCCAATACTTTTGGCAGCTTCTGAACCACTTGCCATTACAATACTGCAATTAGCTTGTCGTAACGCTAATACATCATTAACACCATCACCAGTCATTGCTACGGTATGGCCTTGCTTTTGATAAGCCTGAATTAATGCTTTCTTTTGAGTAGGTGTTACACGTCCAAAAACGTTGTAATTAGTAACTAATTCTTCAAAATCAGCATTTTCACCAACAGTGCTCATATCGATATATTTATCACTATTAGCGATGTGTGCACGTTGAGCGATAGTTGATACGGTTTGTGGATTATCACCAGAAATAACTTTAATGGCAACATCTTGCATTGCAAAGTAAGTGAAGATATCGACCGCTTGGGGACGAATTTCATCACTAATCATTACGAGGGCTAATAGTTGTAAATCATCGGGTAATTGAGTAGTAAGGTTAGTTTGCTTACTATGTGCTAAACAAATTACCCGTTCGCCATTTTTAGCAGCCTTTTGTAGGTGTTTTTTCACTTCATTACTCAATCCTTGTGGAAAAACAAATTCAGGAGCACCAATGATATAACTGCCATGCTTGTTAAAACTAGCGCCACTCCATTTGCGTGCTGAAGAAAATGGTACTGTACTATTGACTTGCCATTGTGGATTAGTTTTAAAGGCAGCTTTAATTGCCAAAGCAGTTTCATTATCATCATTGAGTGCATAAACTACCGCATGCAAGGCATTGTTAATTTCTTCATCATTATTTTTTACGAGTGGTAGTAATTTTGAAACTACCAAACGACCACTCGTAATTGTGCCAGTTTTATCTAAGCATAAAACATCAACCCGTGCTAATGCTTCAATAGCTGATAATGATCTTACTAAAACGTGATGTCTTGCTAAGTTATAAGCACCAGCTGCTAAAGAAACTGATGTTAATAAAACTAAACCTTCAGGAATCATTCCCGTCATGGCTCCAGCAGTACTAAGAATACTTTGATTAATATTGTTATGTTTTAAGTATTCAGAAATAAAAAGAATTATTCCTAAAGGGATGATAATAAAAGTTAATACTTTAATAATATGATTAATGGTATTTAAAAGTTGACTAGATTCACGTTTTTCAGTTTTTGCAGCAAGTGACAATTTCGCAGCAAAACTATTTTTACCAACAGCAGTTATCTTTACAAGTGCTGAACCACTAATAACAACGGTTCCTGACATTACAATGTCATTTACTTTTTTGATAATTGCATCAGCTTCGCCAGTTAAAGTTGATTCATCAACTTCCATGCCGTTAGATACAAGCACTTTACCATCGGCAGGAATCTGCATGCCACGTGTTAATACTAATAAATCATCAATTACTAAATCAGCGTGATGGATTTGCTGTTTTTGACCATTCCGAATAACTGTTACTAAATCTTCAGATAAAATTGACATCTTATCAACTTGATGTTTGGCACGTACTTCTTGGAAAATGCCGATAATAGTATTAGTAATAGCAATACATAAGAATAGTAAATTGCGATAACTACCGGTATAAACAATCATTAGGGCAATAATGATGTTAATGAAGTTAAAAAGAGTAAATGTATTATCAAAAATAATTTGTTTAACCGAACGTGTTAATGGTTTTAAAGGGTCATTCTTTTGACCTTTTTTAATGCGTTCATTAACTTCACTAGTTGATAAACCATTTTTTATAAATGAATCAGTGTTAGATGACATAATATTCCTCTTGCGGTTATTTTACTAATGATAATTTAACAACAGCTTCAACACGAGCTGTTTGTGGAAACATATCAACTGATTGAATCCAGTCAACATGATAAATATTGGCTAATTTTACCAAATCACGTGCTAATGTTGACGGATTACATGAAACATAGACAAATTTTTGCGGTGCTGTTTTGATAATGTTTCTGATTAATTGTTCATCCAAACCGGTACGTGGTGGATCAACAATTAAAGCAGTGGGATGTAAACCAGCTTTTAACCATTTGTCAAAAACGACTTCCGCATTACCAACTTCATAATGTGCATTATTAATGTGATTAATTGTAAGATTATGATTAGCATCAGCAATCGCCTCAGGAATAATATCCATGCCATAAACAGCTTTAACTTGTTTTGCCATACTAATTCCTAAAGTACCAACGCCACAATAAGCATCGATTAAAATATCTTGATTGTTTAATGTTAATGCATCAGCTGCAATCTTATATAAATGGGCTGCTTGTCGTGGGTTTAATTGAAAGAAAGCGCGCGCTGACAAATCATACTGATAACCATTAATTACTTCACGAATTTGTGGTTGACCTGCTAATAATTTGGTTTCATTCCCCCATACTAATGAAGTTTTTTGGGGATTAATATTTTGCATAATCGAAACTACATTTGGTAATTTGTTTTGGATTAAGGTAATTAATCGCTCTTGCCGTGGAATTAAATCAGTATGAGTTACTAAAGTAACTTGCAATTGATTAGTAGCAAAAGCTTCACGCACAATAATTGTTCTGATAACGCCACTATTATATTTTTCATCATAAATTGGTGTATCTAATTGTTGCAAAATAGCAACGATGGTGCGAATGGCATGCATCGTTGCTGGGCTTTGCGTAGCAAATGTCTTTAAATCAATTAAATGATGACTGTTAGGAGCATATAGACCAGCAATCACTTTACCATTAGGCAAACGTTTTACTTGGAATTGTGCCTTATTACGATAATAATAAGGTTCTGTCATTCCGATGGTTGGTTTAATAATGTAATTTTGATAATTCTGTGGTTTAAATTTAGCCAATGATTGCTTAATTACATCAGTTTTAAAAGCTAATTGTGCTGGATAGGCAAGATCTTCAAGTTCGATGCCGCCAACTTTTCCAAAAACATCTTTGTCTTTAGGAATAACTCGTTGCAGACTTTTTTGCCGGATAGTGCGTAATTTAGCATTAATGTAATTTTTATTAACATTAACGGCTTCAGCAGTGACTACTTCTTGTGGTAATGCTTCAGGAATAAATACTATTTTTCGCTTGAAGTAACCAATGCCTTCACCATTAATACCAAGGCGTTTAATTGTTAATGGAAAACGTTGACCAATTTTTACTGTGATATCTTTTTGCATCTTTTTTACCGTAGATTTTTATTTTTACTATTATTATATACAAGTTATCTTTAGAAAACTGCAATCAAATGTTGTTTTCGGTATAATAAAATCAAAATATAAGAAATAAGAAGTGGAAAATAAATGGCAAATTGGCGCTTTATTAGTACAGTTATTTTAACAATTATTGCAATTGGTTTATTGGGATGGAATTTTGTAAATACAAGTATTTTTATTTCATTAGCAGCGGTAATAGTGGCAAGTGGTGGTCAATTAATTAATCTTGATAGTGCTAATTTAACATTAAAGGATAAAGTCTTATTAGGAATAGCTTGTGTAATTGTTATTATTAGTGCAATTTTATTTATAATCCATTTTCGTTAATTTTAAGGGAGGTTATTTTAACGGCTATTATTACTAAAATAACTACACAAAAGAAAAATAGGCATCGTTATAATATCTTTTTGGATAATCAGTACGCATTTGCAGTTGGTGAGAATGTTTTAATTCGTTATGGTTTGTATAAGGGTGAAGAATTAAATGATGAATTACAACGTGATATTCAAGCGACTGATCAACAAGATCGTGCTTATAATTTGGCGTTAAATTATCTTAGTCATCAATTACGGACGGTTTATGAAGTTAATGATTATTTACAACAACATGAAGTTGCTGAAGCAACAATTAATGCAATCATTAAACGCTTATTAGCCCAACGTTATCTTGATGATCAAAACTATGCTGACAGCTTTGTGCGGACAATGTATCGTACTAGTGATAATGGTCCTTATCTTATTAGACAGAAATTAAAACAAAAGCATGTAGCTGAGCAAGTAATTGATCAAGCGTTACTACAATTTAGTACGAACCAACAAATCGATAATGCTGTTGCTCTTATTTACAAATTAGCCAAACATTATCATCATGATGCTTATAAAATTCAACATCAAAAAATATATCAAGCTTTATTAAAAAAAGGTTATCAAAGTGATGTTATTAAACAAGCCTTCGCAAGTATTGACCTACCAAATGATACTGATGAACAATACCAACTATTAATTAAAAATGGTGAAAAATTATTACGTCGTTATCATAGCCTTGAAAAAGCCACGCGTCATCAAAAAATTTTACAAGCATTATATCGTAAGGGCTTTAATTTTGACGACATTCAACGTTTTTTAAATGAATATGATGAAGAAAGTTAAAAATTAACTAACCGCTATGGTCAAGAAAAATATTAACATGTTACAATAAAAAGCGAGTAATGTTTGATAAATGGAAGGCTGGACATTCACATGCAGATTCCAAAAGAAGGGGACTATATAGCGATTCAAAGCTATAAGCATGATGGGTCACTACATCGAGTATGGCGCGATACAATGATTCTTAAGGAAAATGAGGATACGCTAATTGGTTGTAATGATCACACGCTAGTTACTGAATCAGATGGCCGTCGTTGGGTAACACGTGAACCAGCAATTGTTTATTTTCATAAACATTATTGGTTTAATATCGTAACAATGATTCGTGATAGCGGCATTTCGTATTATTGCAATCTAGCTTCACCATTTGTTCTTGATAAACAAGCTTTAAAATATATTGATTATGATTTAGACGTAAAAGTTTTTCCGAATGGTGAACGACGTTTATTAGATATTGATGAATATGAAGCGCATCGACAAAAATGGCATTATTCAGCAACAATTGATCATATTTTAAAAGCTAATGTGCGTATTTTAGTTGATTGGATTAAAAACCAAAAGGGACCATTTTCACAAGCATATGTGGATTTATGGTATCAGCGTTATCAAGAATTAGCTCATCATCGTTAAAATATAAAAGGTTGTGATTAAACATCACAACCTTTTATATTTTTGTTATTTTTAGGAGCAATACTCATTAAATCAAAATCAAGATATGAACCTAATAAAATACTGATAAACATAATTAAAATTATCCAACCAGCCATCGTACCAACAATAAATTTATACGTAAAAACATGTCTTACTACCCATGTCGCTGTTCCTGCCAGCACAAAATCAAAACCAAAGTTAAATAATAATTTCCACCATTTTGCTTTATCTAACATGAAGAAACGAATACTGAGATGAATAATTTTATTAGTAGTATATTTACCTAAAATTTTTAAAGGGCGTTCTACCGTAACCTTAACTAACATGAGGAGGGTAGCGCCAATAAGGGCACCGACAATGGTGCGCCACCAACTACCAGTATGAACAAGTAAGGCATTGTAACATGTGCCAATTAGTAATAAGGCAAAAATATAAGGAATTACAAATAGAAATAAAAAAATATGCGTTGCTTTTTGATTTGACATTTAATCACCTGGATTCATATTGAATTTATTATATCATGACACGACAACAAATTAATTTGATACAATATATAAGACTAGATTGGTGAGAGGTGTTAAAAAATATGTTTAATCGCTTGCGTAATTCACGATTATTTTTTTGGTCACTCGAAGTTTTAGTCGTAATAACAGTGATTTTTATGTTATCAAAAATAAGTTTTGTTTTTCAACCGGTCACTGCTTTTATTTCGACATTATTTATGCCAATATTAATTGCTGGTTTTCTTTACTATTTATTTAATCCATTAGTTAATTTATTAGAAAAAATTAAAATTCCACGTAATTTAGGTATTTTATTAGTATTTTTAGTATTTTTTGGTGGTTTAGGTTTAATTATTGCATTAGTAATTCCTAATTTAGTTAGTCAATTGACACAATTAATTAAACATTTGCCTAACATTGTGCACCACTTACAAACTATTTTACGTGAATTATCGCACCATCCCTGGTTTCAACATTTAGATATTCCCAAGTATTTAAATAATCTTAACTTACAACCAAGTGTTATTTTGAAAAATGTGATGTCACATTTAACTGGCATTGGTGGTTTTATTACTTCAATTACTGGTGTTGTAATTACTGCAATTACTATTCCAATGTTTCTGTTTTATTTCTTGAAAGATGGTCATAAGTTCATTCCAAGTATTCAACGACTTTTACCACATCATTATAGTGATCAAGTTGGTGAATTAATGATTAAAATGAACCAAACTATTTCACATTATATTGCGGGACAAGCTATTGAATGTTTGTTTGTAGGAACGTTTACCTTCATTGGTTATGCTATTATTCAAATGCCATATGCTTATTTATTAGGATTTGTAGCAGGAATTACGACAATTATTCCTTATTTGGGACCATATATTGGAATTGCACCTGCTTTATTTATTGCGGCAACAATTTCATTACCAAAGGTTATTTTAGTGTGTGTTGTTGTTATTATCGTTCAACAAGTTGATGGTAATTTAATTTATCCAAATGTTATCGGTCGTACTTTAAAGATTCATCCATTGACGATTATGATAATTTTATTAGTAGCGGGTAATTTATACGGTATTATTGGTACAATGCTGGCAGTTCCCGTATATGCTATTTGTAAGACCGTTGTAATTTATGTGCATAACATTTATCAAGTTAGAAAGAAAATGGACAATAAATTAAATAATAATAATAACTAATTTAAGAAAGGGTTTTATGATGACAAACTTAGCACAAGAAGTAGCTAAACGCCGGACATTCGCAATTATTTCCCACCCGGATGCCGGTAAAACAACTATTACCGAACAATTATTACTTTTTGGTGGTGTTATTCGGCAAGCTGGTACTGTTAAAGGTAAAAAGAGTGGTCATTTTGCTAAATCTGACTGGATGGAAATTGAAAAGAAACGTGGTATTTCTGTTACTAGTTCTGTAATGCAATTTGATTATCAAGGCAAACGAATTAATATTTTGGATACTCCAGGACACGAAGATTTCTCTGAAGATACTTACCGGACTTTAATGGCAGTTGATGCTGCTGTGATGGTAATTGATTCTGCTAAAGGGATTGAACCACAAACCAAAAAACTTTTTAAAGTTGTTAAAAAACGTGGTATTCCGATTTTTACATTTATGAATAAGTTAGATCGTGATGGCCGTGAACCACTCGATTTAATTGCTGAATTGGAAGATTTGCTTAATGTTGAAGGTTATCCGATGAACTGGCCAATTGGTATGGGCAAGGGTCTTAAAGGTTTGTATGATCGTGAAAATAATCGTATTGAATTATATCGCCCTCAAGATGAAGCCCATCGTTTTTTGCCATTGGATAAAACTACGGGTCAAGTTATTGGTGATAATCCACTTAAAGATGATTCAATTTATCAACAAACGTTGGATGATATTGATTTACTCAAAGAAGCTGGTAACCAATTTGACTTAGCTAAAATTGCTAAAGGTGAACAAACGCCAGTTTACTTTGGCTCAGCTTTAACTAATTTTGGTGTTGAAACCTTCTTAAATAGTTTTGTTAAGTATGCGCCAGCGCCAGGTGCTTATGAAACGCAAGATGGTGAAAAGATTAGTCCAACTGATCCTAACTTTTCTGGTTTTATCTTTAAGATTCAGGCTAATATGAATCCAGCTCATCGTGACCGGATTGCGTTTGTAAGAATTTGTTCTGGTGAATTTGAAAAGGGAATGGATGTTACCTTACAACGAACCGGTAAGAAATTACGTTTAAATAATTCAACGGAATTTATGGCCGATGCTCGTGAACAAGTAACTAATGCGGTTGCTGGTGATATTGTTGGCTTATATGATACTGGTAATTTTCAAATTGGTGATACCATTTATAGCGGCAAGAAGGCAATTGCATTTAAGAAATTACCACAGTTTACGCCAGAATTATTTGTTAAAGTAACGCCTAAGAACGTAATGAAACAAAAATCATTCCATAAAGGGATGCAACAACTAGTTCAAGAAGGTGCAATTCAACTTTACCGGACAATGAATACTGATGAATATATTCTTGGTGCGGTTGGACAATTGCAATTTGAAGTTTTCCAATTCAGAATGTTGCATGAATATAATTCTGAAGTTGAAATGTCCCCAATGGGTTCACGTACAGCACGTTGGATTGATAATCCTGAAAAATTAGATGAACATGCTTCATCAAGTCGTAACTTATTAGTTAAGGATGTTAATGGTGATCCATTGTTCTTATTTGAAAATGATTTCGCTTTGCGGTGGTTTGCTGATAAATATCCTGATGTTCATTTAACCGCAAGATTCCAATCTGAATAAAAGTTAAAGGTTGTAGCTTTATAGCTACAACCTTTTTTTATGCTATTTGACGATGTGATAGTGACGTGATATTATGACAAGGTGTCATATAACACAATGTCATAATATGAGGGGGGAGGGTGAGTTTTTGCCGAAACCAACTTTTTTTAATTTAGATCAGGCTAAACAACAACGCTTACTTGCCGCGGGATTTCAAGAATTTTCACGTGTTCCTGTTCATGAAGCATCGATTAGTAACATTGTTAAATTAGCCAAAATTCCACGGGGAAGTTTTTATCAATATTTTACTGATAAATTTGATTTTCATGCTTATCTTGTTCATTTGTATAAGCAAAGATGGTACCAAATGTGGCGACAGATTATTGTTGCCAAAAATGGTGATATTTTTACGGCTTCATCACAGTTTTTTAAGGAATTTTTAGATAAAATTACTTCTCAAAAACATGCTGCTTTTTGGAAAAATACTTTTAATATCGATGTTTTTCAAGAAGAACGCCAATATTTAATGCAAAATCATCAGTCTGCTATTGATGATTTGATGATTAATTATCAATTATTACGAATTAAAAAGTCACAAAATGAGTTATTAAAACGCCAACTAATTAGTTTTATGATGCAAGCTTTTCGCCAGTATTTAATTGGTCAAAAACAAGGAATTGATAATCCTAAACGAGTTGCTAGTGAATATTTTGATACATTATTAGATTGGCTAGCTAACGGCATTAAGAAAGGTGATCAAACCAATGATTAAGTTAATAAAACAGCGTATCCCACTGTGGTCGGTAATAACGGCGGTTATTTTTATGGCAGTGCAAGTCATGAGTTCGCTATACTTACCAACATTAACATCAAATATTGTTAATAATGGGATTGCCAAAGGCAATATTCCTTACATTGAACATGTCGGCATTACGATGATTATTTGCTCATTGATTAGTATTGCGGCAGCAGCAATCAATGTTTATGCGTCAGCCAAAGGCTCACAAAAATTAGGACAAAATTTACGCAGTGCTGTTTATCGTAAAGTAATTAATTATTCTAATGACGAAATGGAACAAATTGGGACTTCTTCCTTAGTAACACGTACTACAAATGATATTATGCAGATTCAAAATGTGGCTTTGATGTTTTTACGTGTAATGTTAATGGCACCGTTGATGTTAATTGGAGCGAGCATTTTAGCATATCAAAAAAGCCATATTTTAACGTTAGTTTTTGCATTTGTTTTGCCAATCATTGCCGTTGTTGTTGGCACAGTTTTATATTTTGCGCGGCCATTATTTAGTGCAATGCAAAAGAAAATTGATCGGGTTAACCTCATCTTTCGAGAAGGAATGACCGGAGTGCGTGTTATTCGTGCTTTTCGGCAGGATGAGTATGAACAAAAACGGTTTGATGTTGCTAACCGTGATTATATGCAAAATGCGAAAAAAGTTTATAGTGTTACAGCATTTGTTTTACCATTAATGACATTAATTATGAGTATGACCAATGTCTTTATTACTTTTTGGGGTAGTCATTTAATTGCTTACCAAGTAACTGAAGTTGGTAATATGATTGCTTTTATTACTTATGCTGCCCAAATTTTAATGAGTTTTATGATGTTAGCGATGGTTTTTGTTTTAATTCCACGTGCACAAGCTTCAGCATTACGTTTAAATGAAGTTCTTGATAAACATTCAAACTTAGTTGTGGCTAAGCAACCAATTTCATTATTAAATAGACCATCTTCATTAACATTTGATCATGTTGATTTTCATTACATGGATAGTAAGCCATTGACTTTGCAAGATATTACTTTTGATGTTCATGCGGGACAAACGCTTGCTATTATTGGTAGTACTGGTTCCGGTAAATCAACTTTGGTTGATTTAATTCCACGTTTTTATGATGCTAGTGCTGGTCAAGTAAAAATTAATGGTGTGAATGTAAAAGACGCTGATTTAAATGAAGTTCATCGGCAGGTTGCCTTTATTCCTCAAAAAGCTAACTTATTTACCGGAACTTTGCGTGAAAATATGCAGTATGGTAATGCACAAGCAACTGATGAAGAAATTTGGCATGCATTACAAATTGCGCAGGCAGCTGATTTTGTAAATGAATTGCCTGATAAACTAGACGCTCATGTTGATCATGGTGGTGCTAACTTCTCAGGTGGACAGCGGCAACGTTTAGCAATTGCACGTGCGTTAGTTAAGAAAGCATCAATTTATGTTTTTGATGATTCATTTTCAGCATTAGATTTTAAGACGGATGCTAAATTACGCCAAGCATTACGTGAAGATAATGAAATACAACAACATGTCGTAGTAATTGTGGGACAACGAGTTTCAACGGTTGCTGATGCTGATTTGATTTTGGTATTAGATCATGGCAAAGTAGTTGGCCATGGTACGCATGACCAATTATTAGCTGATAATGAAGTTTATCAAGAAATTGTTGCTTCACAAATTAAACCAGAAGAAGGTAATGCAAATGCATAATCATCATGGTCATCCAATTGAGAAAACCAATGATTTTTGGGGCACCACCTGGCGCTTATTAATGTATATGAAAAATCGCATCTTTTTCATTATGATTGTGATTATTTTGGCAATTATTGCCCAAATTTTACAAATTAAAACACCTAAGATTTTAGGGAAAGCAACAACTGCGATTTTTGAAGGCGTTATGCAAGGAACAGCTATGCAAAAGGCTGGCATTGCGATGTCACATTGGCCAATTGATTTTAATAAGATTGCTCATATTTTAATTATTGTGGCATTAATGTATGCAGGTTCAGCTATTTTAACATTTATTCAACGTATCATTATGGTTAATTTGTCCCAAAATACGGTTTATAAAATGCGCAAACAAATGAAACATAAAATGATGACTGTACCAGTAAGTTATTATGACACGCATTCTAATGGTGATATTATTAGTCGCTGCATTAATGACTTGGATAATATTGCTTCAACATTACAGCAAAGTTTAACGCAATTGGTGACATCAATTGTGCAATTAGTAGGAACATTATGGATAATGTTAACGATTAGTTGGCAATTAACCCTAATTATTGTTGCTACTGTACCATTAAGTATGTTGTTTATTGGGATAATTGCACCACGTTCGCAAAAGAACTTTGCTGCTCAACAAAAACATTTTGGTTTACTTAATAACTATATTGAAGAAAATTATGCTGGTCAGGATGTTATTAAAAGTTTTAACCATGAAGATGCAACAATTGCTGAATTTGAAGCTGAAAATGAAAAGCTTTATCAGGCTTCATGGAAAGCGCAACTAGCATCTGGCTTAATGATGCCAATTATGTCATTCGTAAGTAATTTAAGTTATGTTTGTGTTGCCATTGTTGGTGGTATTCAAGTAACCCATGGACAAATTACTTTAGGTAATGTGCAAGCAATGTTGCAATACACAAGTAGTTTTTCACAACCAATTTCGCAATTAGCCAATTTAGCTAACACAATTCAATTGACGATTGCTTCGGCAGAACGGGTCTTTCAAGTCTTAGATGAAAAAGATATGACTGATACTCATCCTAACTTGCCAGTTGAAACTAATCCAAAAGGACTAATTGAATTTGAACATGTTAAATTTGGTTATGATGATGCACCAATTTTAATGACCGATTATAACTTAGTAGTACAAAAGCAACATATGACAGCGATTGTTGGTCCAACGGGTGCTGGTAAAACCACGATTATTAATTTATTAGAACGCTTTTATGATATTAAGGGTGGTTCAATTCGGCTAAATGGGAAAGATACTCGTGATATGAGTCGCAACGATTTGCGGAAACATTTTGCAATGGTCTTGCAGGATACGTGGTTGTTCTCAGGAACAATCTGGGATAATTTGAAATATGGTCGTGAAGATGCAACTGATGAAGAAATTATGCAAGCGGCTAAAGCAGCCCATGTCGATGAATTTGTAAGTAAATTACCACATGGCTACCAAACAGTTCTTGATGAATCAGTTTCAAATATTTCACAAGGGCAACGACAATTATTAACAATTGCGCGGGCCTTTGTTGCTGATCCTGAAATTTTAATTTTAGATGAAGCTACTTCAAACGTTGATACACGTACTGAAATTCAAATTCAACATGCGATGGAACGATTATTACAAGGAAGAACGAGTTTTGTAGTTGCGCATCGGCTTTCAACAATTCAAGACGCGGATAATATTATTGTTATGAATCATGGAGCGATTGTTGAAACAGGTACTCATCAGGAATTATTAGCTAAGCAGGGCTTTTATGCTGATTTGTATAACTCCCAATTTGCTGGCAATGTCTCACTAGATTAAGGAGGAACGTTTAATGAATAAAAAAGTCATTCTTAGTGCAATGTTCCTTAGTCTAGGAACATTATTAAGCGGTTGTGGTAGGCAAATCACAACAACTAAACAAACTTATCATGCTGATGGGATGGTAGCTGTTATTAAGGGTAATACTAATGCTAAAAAACAACTAACATACCAAGTTGATCATCAAAAAGCCAAACAAGTTACTGTTAATGATGGAACTTTCGTAATTGATGTTCCCGTTACTAATCATTCGCAACAAGTAAAATTAATTGCTACTAGTGGTCAAAAGCAAATAACCCATCAAGTTACCGTTGCTGCCGTTAAGCCGTTAGGTAATTTTGCAAAGATTAAACAACAATATAATCAAATTGTGATGATGGCTGCTTTATCAAAAGCCCAGCAACAAACATTATTAAAGGCCCAAGGGGCGCAACAACAATTGCAACAAGCTAAAACTGGTAAAATAACGTTACAACCACAGACAATTGCACAATTAACCCAAACAGCACAAGCTGCCCAAACAGTAATAGCTACGGCAAAGCAACAAAGCAACGCCTTACAATTAGGTAATGGACAAGATGGCATTACTAATGCTATTAAGCAAAATGCAGTAACGTTACGTACTAATATTAGTAACCAACAATTAATTAATGCTACTTTAATTGTTCCGACAACTAGTTTAAAAAATAAAACAGCAATGAAACAATTTGGAACGGTTTTTGCAGCATTAAGTCAAGCATTAGGTGCTAATAGTCAACAAGTTATGCAGAGTTTTCAAAAACAAATTAAGGGTCAAAAGAATACACAAACAGCTGTTAAATCAATTATCAATCATGGGATTAAATATGAAGTAAGTTTTTCTAAACAAGCACTTTATATTTATATTAGTAAGCAGTAATAAATAAACCGGTTAGGTATTACCTAACCGGTTTTATATTTATACATTGACTAAATAAAGCGTAAGTATGAAGTTTCTACCCAGAAACCATCGGCTAATTGTGACCAATGACTGTTATTTTCCAAGGTCATGTTTTTAACAACCGTAACCTTAGTTTGTCCAGGTAGGCCAGTTGGTTGAATGTCACCATAAGGAGTAGCCCAAATAACAATGCGATTTTGTGGATCCATATCAATCAGTGCTTCTTGATCAATATCGGTTTCTTCGGTAATGGTGTACCGAATTTGTGGCAAACCTAATGGAACATCAGCAGGAAGAATATTAGGATTGTTATTCATACTTTCAATGGCATCATTATCATTCATGACCCATTCTGATCCGCCTAAATCTAACCAGATATTGTCGGTTTGGGGATCATAAGCAAGTTGGAAGACTTTCCATACTGAACCAATTGGCAAAACGATATTTAGTTTTTGGTCAGAACGTGGTGCTAAACTTGGACGAATAGCACGATGAATTCTGACGAACATTTCTTTTTCAAGTTTATTATATTCAATTCGCTGTGGTTCATAGGTGAATGATAATAATTTACTATCAGTACTAAATTCGCCTGATAAGTCATCAGGTTCTTTAACTAAGGTATCTTTATATATTTCGAGTGGTTCAACTTGATAACGTGAGTTTAAATCACCTTCAATATATTCAGGTGGGACTAATAAATTACCATTAATATCACGATGATAAACAACGACTGGGGCTGCTTGTTGTCGTGAATAGATTAATGTAATACCATCACTGTTTGGAAAGAAGACTTGTTGGTAATTAATCGTTTGGGCCAACACATAGCCAGGAAAAGTTCGCCAAGGAATATTAAGTGGTGCTTGGTATTCACCTGATAAAGTAATGGTTGGTGCTAAAGGATTACCGTTTTCATCATGATAGGCAACTTTAATATGAATTGTGCCATTTTTACGTGTTACTGCTGGATTTTGTGGTGGGACACTTTCAAGATCAGCTTCGTCATTATTAAGTGCAAGATCATTATCCTGAGTTGCTGGCATAATTAATTCTTCAGCAGCAATTTGATCATCAACAACTTTTTGATCAGTTTTAATATCATCAGTTGTTGGTGCTGGTGTTTGTGGTTTGAAAGTTGTATGAGCAGTACTATCAGCAGTTGGCTTTGGTGCTGTTGATGTTTGCGATTGCTGTGACCGAGCATTATTAACCGCATTTCGATAAGATGGGCGGTTATTAATACTTTGACGTTTAGGACCGGGTAAAGTAGGGTGTAAACGCTTGTTTATTTCTTTTTTAAAACCTTTTAATAAATTATTAATTAACGGCATAGCAATCGTCCTTTGCAAGTACTTCAATCTTATTATAAATAATTTTTTTATAATGGAAAAGCAGCAACAACAAAAAAGAGTTATGGTGAATTACCATAACTCTTTTTTGTAACTAATCTTCTTTATCAGTTGTTTTTTCTTTTAACGCGGTTACGTTAATTTCCCCATCAGCGATGCGTGCTTCGAGCTTCTTAACATCAGGATGATCAAGATAGTAATTAGCAACGCGGTCTTCAATTTGTTCTTGAATAACACGTCTTAATGGTCGTGCTCCCATTGCTGGGTTATAACCTAATTTAACTAACTTTTCTTTAACTGGTTCAGTAACATGAACTGATAAATCTTGATCAGCAATTGTTTGGTTAGTTTCAGTAAGCATCAAGTTAACAATCTTCATTAAACTATCTTGAGAAAGTGGCTTGAATTCCACAATATCGTCAAAACGATTCAAGAATTCAGGTTTAAAGTAATCGTCTAACTTGTTAATTACTGAATGAGTTTTACCTTCAGCAGCTGCACCAAAACCAACGCTAGCTTCAGTACCAACTCCAGCGTTAGATGTCATGATAATGATGGTATCTTTGAATGATACTGTCCGTCCTTGGGAATCCGTTAGCCGTCCATCATCTAAGATTTGCAAGAACATGTTCATAACATCCGGATGTGCTTTTTCAATTTCATCTAATAAGATTAAGCTGTATGGACGCCGCCGCACTTGTTCAGTTAATTGACCAGCTTCTTCATAACCAACATAACCTGGAGGTGAACCAATTAATTTGGAAACACTGAATTTTTCCATGTATTCAGACATGTCAAACCGAATCATGGCCTCTTCTGAGCCAAATAATTCTTTGGCTAATTGTTTAGCTAATTCAGTTTTACCAACCCCAGTTGGACCAACAAATAAGAATGAACCAATTGGACGACCGTTTTTATTGAAGCCAACACGATTCCGCCGAATTGCTTGGGCAACTTTATCAACGGCTTCATCTTGACCAATAACATGTTTCTTAAGGTCAGTAGCCAAGTTCTTTAATTGGGTTTGTTCTTTTTCTTTTAATTCACCAACAGGAATGCCTGTCTTTTCTTCAACGATTTTTTCAATATCGTCTTCAGTAACAGTTGGAATATTTTCTTGAGCGTTACGTTCGTTATCTTCCTTCATCTTAGTGAATTTATTCACTTGATCACGATAGAAAGCAGCTTTTTCATAATCTTCTTGTTTCAAAGCTGCTTGTTTTTCGTTTTCAGCTTCATGAATTTTATCATCTAAGGTTTTAGGATCAACAACATGAATTGTTAAGTTCTTCTTAGAACCGGCTTCATCAATTAAATCAATTGCTTTATCAGGTAAGAACCGGTCGTTGATATAACGTGCTGATAATTTTGCTGCTGCAATAATTGCATCATGTGTGTAATGAACATGATGATAATCAGCATATTTCTTTTCAATTCCTTTTAAGATTTGAATTGTTTCATCAACAGAAGGTTCGTTAACTTGCACTGGTTGTAAACGCCGTGCTAACGCTGCATCTTTTTCAATTTGACGATATTCGTTTAGGGTGGTTGCTCCAACTAATTGTAATTCGCCACGTGCTAATGCTGGTTTCAAAACATTACCAGCATCCATGCTGCCTTCAGCATTACCAGCACCGACAATTTCATGAATTTCATCAATGAATAAGATGATGTTTGGGTTAGCTTTTAATTCGTTCATTAATTGTTGCATCCGTTGTTCGAATTGACCACGAACGCCAGTTCCTTGAACTAGGGAAACAACATCAAGCCGAATAACTTGCCGGTTTTGTAATTTAGCAGGAACATCGCCGTCAGCGATTTTTTGTGCTAAGCCTTCAACTACGGCAGTTTTACCAACACCAGCTTCGCCAATTAAGACGGGATTGTTCTTAGTACGCCGGTTAAGAATTTCAATGACACGATTAATTTCTTTGTCACGACCAATTACGGGATCAATTTTACCTTTACGTGCTAAATCAGTAATGTTAATACCAAATTGTGAAAGTAAGCCGCCACCATTACGACGGTTATTACCACCGTTATTAGTTGGGCCGCCTGGTTGTGAGTTAGGATTATTAGCATTACGGCGTTGAGCCTGTTGATTCATTGCACGGAACAAATTATCAATACCATCAAATCCAAATGGATCATTAGAACCAGGGATGCTATTCATAAAGTTTAATTTGCCTTCTTGTCTAAGCAATTGGTAGCAATCTTGGCAAAGGTCAATTTCTTGACGATGACCATTAACATTGGCAAATAAATGAATCGTAGCTGGATTCTTATGACAATTTTGACAAAGCATTATTTCACAACCTTTCTTAATAAAATAAGTTAAAAAGTCGTTTGACCTTTCTTGACTATTAATTATACTATATAATTTTAAAAAGGAAAGTAATATAACTGATTAAGATAAAAAATTTTAAAGAGGATAAATTATGGATTATCAAGCCGCATTAAATGATCTTTATAATGGTAAAATTGATCATCTTGAAATAAAACCAGCTGAATTTATGAAGTTTCGACAGGTATGGACCGATTTTCCATATCGGCAGGATATTGTGGGAACTGCACAGCGAAATGGAATAATTATTTACCGGTATCATCATGTTGAATAGGTTGTTAATCGTTATAAAACATGATAATCTTTAGTTATAGAGCTAGTGTCAAAAACACTTGCCACTTCATGATGAGGAGTATGATTTTAATGGAAAAACGTGATTTTCACATTATTGCTGACACTGGCATTCATGCACGTCCAGCAACGTTGTTAGTGCAAACGGCAAGTAAATTTACTTCTGATACTAAATTAACGTATCAAGGTAAAACAGTTAACTTAAAATCAATTATGGGCGTTATGTCTTTAGGTGTTGGTAAAGGTGCAGATGTAACTGTAACAGCTGAAGGTGAAGACGAAGCTGATGCTTTAGAAGCAATTACAGCTACAATGGAAAAAGAAGGATTATCTAAATAGTAATAAAAAATATTACGTGGTGTTGTAATAAGGAGTAAGTGGACTACTTATTATTATGGCCACGTTTATTTTTTATAGTTTTAGAAAGGAATTATATTATGAAATATCAACGCCAAGCCCTACAACAATTACGTGGCCACTGGTTGGCGCTAATTGCTTTATTATTCATTAGTAAATGTTTAGGTTCCTTAGTAATGGAACTTTTTATTGGTTATAATTCATTATTAATGACGATTTTATCTTCATTAATATCTGTTTTCGTAATTACTATTTTGACAATTGGCTTTAATTTTGGTGCCTGGAAAGTTGCTAACGGCGATTATCCAACTTTGAATTTGGTTTTTGCTGGTTTCAAGAAAAATAATTATGCACCTTTAGTTGAATTAGGATTTATTAAAAGTATTTTAATGGCATTAATTACCTTCTTAGCAACATTAGTTTACTTGCCACAATTTGGGATCGATAAACTGATTCAATATAATGTCAACATGAGTAGTTTATTAATGCAGGTTTTGCAACAAATTAGTAATGGTAAGGTTAATAATAATTTACTGAACTTAACTGTATTAATTTGCGTAGTTATGTTTGTCTTAATTATTTTTTTAGGAGCATATTTTGATGTTTTCTTTTTTGCAAAAATTGCGCATTCACAATGGTCATTAAAAGATGTTCTTGTTAATACTAATCGTAAATTACGCAACAAATGGCAAAAATTAATCTGGTTACAAGTAACTTTTATTCCATGGTATCTTACTAGTATATTTACTTTTTCGTTATCATTAATTTTTGTAATTCCGTTTAATCAAGTTGCTTTAGCTATTTTTTATAAAGAGTAATAAAAAAGAAGAAATCAATCTGATTTCTTCTTTTTTTATTATTCATGATCTTCGTCAGGATCAATATTACGATATAAAGCTTCGTGATAACTTTCAATTTTAGCAGTGATTTTAATGAAGCGACTGAAAAGTGGTGCATAGATATGGTCGTACCAATCTTGATAAGCACTCTTATCTTTCCAAACGGATAAAATTGTGTATTGAATATCATTTTTAATTTGATATTTTAATAAGAATAATTTATTAAGACCCCAACTATCAACACTTTGTTCAAATAAGTTTTGTGAAGCAGCTAAGAAAGGCTTAAGTAATTCTTTATTTAAATCAAAGTACATGAATGAGAAAAATCCATCGAGTTTATTATCACCGAGTTGGTTTAAAACATCATATTTAAAAGGATCACTAAAGATTTTGTCATCATCAAAAGTTATTAATTGAAAATCACTTTTTTCATCTGCAGGTTCTAACAAAGTTAAATGATTATTTTGATGTTCCTTAAGAATATCAGTTAATAATTCTTCTTGTCCAAAAGCAGCTTGCATAATCATTTTGCGACACTCCTTTTTATTAAGTTACTTAAATTTTACGTGAATCCTGCCGTTGCTTCAAGTGGCTACTAAAGA
>CAWUZD010000022.1:0-3922 GCA_963926925.1 uncultured Lactobacillaceae bacterium | reverse complement strand
TTTAGCAGCAATTGAATTAAATGATAATTATAATTATTTATTTGTATTTTTTAACTTGGACAAGAGATATTTAGAATTAAGAAATCTATCTTCAGGTGATTCAGGGAGAGGAGGATTAAATAAAAAGTTAGTTAAAAATATAACAATAAACATTCCTAATAATATTCAAGAACAGCGAAAAATCGGCACATTCTTTAATAAACTAGATGACTTAATTACTAAGCAAACGCAAAAAGTAGCATTGCTAAAGCAACTAAAGCGCGGCTATTTGCAAAAGCTGTTTCCACAAGCCGGACAGACAACACCACAGTTACGGTTTAAAGGGTTCAATGATGAATGGCAAAGTAAAAAGTTAGGTGATTTTTTATCTATTCCAATAAAAGAAAAAGCAAATATTAATTCAATCAATGATTTAATAACTGTTAGACTGAATTTAAATGGTGTAGTTCTTTCTGATAGAGCAACATTATCATTAACTGCAACAAATTATTACATTAGGCATAGTGGTCAATTTATTTATGGCAAGCAGAATTTTTTTAATGGAGCAATAGCTATAATTCCTAAAGAATTTGAAGGTAAAGCAACATCGGGAGATGTTCCTGCTTTAGATATTAAGAATATTGATTCTATGTTTTTATATTTTTTTGTATCTCGTCCTACCTACTTTAAAAATAAAAAATCAATGGCATCTGGGACAGGATCTAAACGTATTCATGAAAAAACATTACTATCTTTCAATATAGCTGTTCCTAATTCTCTTCAAGAACAACAAAAAATTAGTTCACTGTTTGCAAAATTAGATCATTTAATCGAGCTCCAAAATCATAGGTTGAAATTGTTGGAAGAATTGAAAAAGGGTTATTTACAAAAAATGTTTATTTAATTAATTAATGAGAAACAGTTTTATACTGTTTCTTTTTTGTTAGGCAAAATAAAAAGACCATTTAAATGAAAATGATCTTTATAACCGCCCGTGTATTAAAGGTTTTATTATAATTTTTCCACTACGTTTTCCACTACGTTCTGAATGTAAAATAATTGAATTTATTAAAATAAAAAAAGAGTCAAATGTTAATTTAACAACATTTTTACTCTTTAATCGACCTTATTTCATCTAGTAATGGAGATGACGGGAGTCGAACCCGTGTCCATACATTTTCCATCGCAAGCTTCTACACTCGTAGTCGCTTTATTTGGCTTTTCATCATTAAGTACGCCAAGCAACGTGGCAGCTCTTAATGACTAACCTGATTAATTTCAGCAGTTAAGCTTCAGGTGTGAGCTTAATTACCTATCCCACTCATTTAAGACCTGACATTAACCCATGGGAGAGGTTAAGCAGATCACGCTAAGCTGTTTATTAAGCAGCTACAGCGTAGTTATTTTCATTATTGTTTGCAGTTATATTTAACTGTTTTACGTTGTTAACGCAGCCGTTGCCTGCGGAATGCCACTCACGTGGATAAATCTATGTCGAATCCGTAACATCCCCGATATGTTACGTAATAATAATACAAAATTACTTACTAAAAGTCAATAGATTTTGATAAAAAGATTCGATAATGAAAACGTTTCAAATTTTAATCGAAATATGTCTTTTTTTTGTTTAAAAATTGAAAGCAAAGTAGTATGATTAAAAATGTAAGCGTAATCAAAGTTCTTAGATAAGAACTTTAGAGAATAAATAGGAGGAGATATTATGAAAAAGACACTTGCAGCTGCGCTTTTAGCTATTTCTGCAGGTGCAATAATGGGTACACATCATGCTGAAGCATGTACCACATTAATTGTTGGTAAAGATGCTACTAGTGATGGCAGTACTATTATTGCTCGTAATGAAGACTTACAAACAAGTTGGGCTAAAGATTTTGTAGTTCATCAAGCTACTAACAATGGTCCTACACAATTTACATCCAAGGGTACTGGTTTTTCAATGACATTACCAGCTCAACAACAACGTTGGACTGCTACACCAGACTGGGATCCCTCAAATGGTTACTTCTCAGAAGATGGTGTTAACTCATCTAATGTTGCTATGAGTGCTACTGAAACAGCTTCATCAAACAAAACTGTTTTGAAGTATGACCCATGGGTTAAAAAAGGTATTTCAGAAGATGCCATGATTAACGTTGTTTTACCATTCATCAAATCACCTCGTGAAGGTGTCCAACGTTTAGGTGAAATCGTTAATAAATATGGTGCCAACGAAGGCGCTGCTGGCGGTATTATTTTCTCAGATAAAAACGAAATCTGGTACATGGAAATTGGTAGTGGTCACCAATGGGTAGCAGAACGTTTACCAAGCAATGAATATGCAGTTATTCCTAACCAATTAGTTATCGGCAATATTGATTTTAATGATTCTAATAACTTTATGTGCTCACCAACTTTAAAGAGCTTTATTAAAGAACATAACTTAAATAAAGGTCATAAGACAGTTAACTGGGCACGGATCTTTGGTACAAGCGTAGATTCTAAGGAAAGTAAACAATACAACCTTCCACGTATCTGGGGTGGTCAAAGAATCTTAACACCATCTAAGAAACAATCACCAACTGATACTAACTTCAAGATCTTTATGAAACCTGATCATAAGATAACTATGAGTCAAGTTCGTGAAGTAATGTCAACATACTACCAAGGCACTAAGTACAGTGAACGTGGTAAATACGTTGGCAAGTATCGTCCAATTGGTTGCTCAATTAATGAAGAATCACATATTATCCAAATGCGTCAAAATATGCCTGATTCCATTACACCTGTACAATGGTTATGCTTAGCAACACCTGTAACTGGTGTCTATGTTCCATTCTACACAGATATTAACAGCACACCTGAAGCTTACCAAAAGGGTACAGACAAGTTCACAGCAGACTCAGCTTACTGGACATACGAAATGACTTGGGACTTAACAAATGCTAACTACAAAGACTTCTACAAGAAGTTAGTTCTCCCAACCAAGAATAAGGTTCAAAAGCAATTAGACGAAAACTTAACCAAGTCTGATGCACAAGCTAAGTCAATGACTGGTGACCAAGCAACAGATTACTTAACAAAACAAAATCAAAGTAATGCTGACTACACATTGACACAATACAATGATTTGAACACCAAGATGCTCACATCATTAGCCAATAGTACACCATTCATGAAAGCTGCTAACGCAAGCGACGTACAATAATAATTGGTAATTATTACCTGAGAAATAAAAAAGGAGATTGCAATAATTGCAATCTCCTTTTTGTTATCTTCTTATTATGGCAATTTAATAATGTTAGGTGCACTTTGGCCATCACTGGTAATTAAGGCTTCATTATTATTTAAACTAGTATAGACCATATTACGAACTGAAGTATGGGTATAAAAAGCATTATGTGGAGTAATTACCACATTATCACGCTTCATTAAGTTCTTTAATTTTTCATTAGGAATATTATTGAAACTCTTAAAATCATGTTCAATGATTGGTGCTTCATTTTCATATGTATCTAAAGCAGCACCAGCAATTTTACCACTATCTAAACCGCGAATTAATGCATCAGTATCAATAATTTCACCACGAGCAGTATTAATGATATATACACCAGTTTTCATTTTGGCAATTGCGTCATCGCTAATCATATGCCGGGTTTGTGGTGTTAATGGTGAATGCAAATCAATGATATCAGCTTGGGCAAATAAATCATCTAATGATGCCACATAAAGGTCTTGATATGCTGGTTTATGATAAAGATCATACGCAATCACATGACATCCCATACCTTGGAAATATTTAATCGCAGTGCCACCAATGTGACCAGTGCTAATAACCCCAACCGTTAATTCATGTAATTCCTTACCAATGTTAGGTGCCCACATAAAGTTACCTTCACGCATCTTGTGCTCATAAGCCTTACTTTGTCTTAATAACCGTAATGCGGAT
>CAWUZD010000021.1:0-9667 GCA_963926925.1 uncultured Lactobacillaceae bacterium | reverse complement strand
AAGAATAGTTAACCGTAAGGTTAGCATTACTTAGTAGCAAGGTCGATGTTCCCAGAAACCCGGTACTTTAGTGCCGGTGTAGTTCATCTAAATTGTCAATTTTTTATTAAAAAGTATTATAAATTGTACTTTTTAAGATTAACATTGTTGGCTTTAATCGTCTTAACTAGCTTGCCTTGCACTAAAGTACGATATGGTGTTTGTTGCATGCCAACACACGTTAATAAGGTAACTAGTTGTTGGTTAAGCACATCATTAATAACGTTGACATCATATTTATCAATAGTAGTAACATTATTGACTTGATATACATATATCTGCTTTAAATCTGTTAAATAAACGTTCATCCCTTTAGTAACCTTATTAAGTGAATGAAAAACAGTATCACTATCCATATAATGACCCGCTAATGCATAATTACCTTGCCCCATAATTTGGTTAGGTTTCATCGTACAAGCCCCTAATGCTAAATAATCACCAGTTTCTCCATAACCATTAATGATCGGGTTAACCATTTTAACAGCGGGAATACTCATCATCCCAATAACAGGAACATCTTTTTTAGTTGTGTTATCAAAAACAGTTTGTGCATCAGCTTCGGTAGTTGCTTTGCCACTAAAGTTAGCTTGTTTTCGTTTGTTTTGATTGATTGTCTTTTGACTAACATGACTGGTATTTTGCTTTTGACTATATCTAATTAATTCACCTTGAAAGAATTGTGAATTCACAAAAGTATAAGTTAAACCACCAATTATTAGTAAACAACCAATTAATATACCAATTTTTTTGAATTTCATATTCAATCATCTCTTGATTTTTATATTTACATTTAGACGGTATAAATGTAAAATCTATTTGTAAGTTTTTTCGGGACCGTCCCGTAAAAACTAATATAATTATACATACAAAGAGGTGTATTAAAAATATGCTTAGTAAATTATTAATGGCTACAGGTATTAATGACACTGCTAGTAGCACTTTAAGTAATGTCTTTGGTGCAGCTTCACAAGGTGATTTGTCATCATTCATCATTAATAAAGTATCACCATTTATTCCAGCATTACAAACAGTATTAGGCTTAACAGCATTAATTATCACAATTGTATTAGCAATTAAGTTGGCTGTTTCTGGTGCAGCTAATAATCCTAATGCTCGTTCTCATACAATTATTGGTTTTATTGTTGTTTTAGTTGCTGTAGTAATTGGTGCTAGTGCACAACCATTATTAGCATCTGTCATTGCTTCATAATTATCATGACTAAAAATAAATTAGATGATTATGATAATACCACTGCTACCATCATGTCATACATCCCTAAAAAAGAAAATGCATTATTAGGATTTATGACCTATACGCAATTAGCATGGGTTGGTGCTGGTATTATTGTTGGAATTATTTTCTTTTTAATCACTAAATGGTTGTTAAGTTACTTTTTAGGATGGTTAGCATGCTGGATTATTAGTGCAATTATTTTTTTACTTGCTGCAGCGCCATTTTTAGTTGCTGGCTTTTTACCAATTCGCAGCAAGGGTAAAAATCCAGTCACAATGTATCATCTCGATACGTTGTTAAAGTTATTAGCTAATGAAAAATACGAAAAGGGGATGTATCTGAACTATCAGAAAAATCATCCCACTTTACGTAATGAACATGCAATTACCATTACTAATGAAAGTACTTATGTAGAATATCCAGTCAAAAAGAAAGGTAAAAAGTAATGAGACGTTTAAATCAAGCTAATCATAGCAATAATCCACACCATACTTATTCAATGGTTGCCAGTATTGCGGTAGTTTTATTCATTATCTATTGCTTAGTCATTCATACTTCATTCTTATGGATTGGTTTTAGTGTTTTATTATATTTGATCTTTATGTTCATTATTAATAATCCTACTAATACGCTTGTTAAGAAGTTAATCAACCTGCGGATGAAGCGAATGAAAAGAAAGCATATTCGATAAACAAAATTAGCTAGTCAATTATGACTAGCTTTTTTCAAATTAACTAATAATTGCCACTGAAGAAAGGAATTTTAAGGTTACTAGCAAATGAATAATATCTTAGTAATTGTTGTTTTGGTACTAGCAATTGCCGTGGTAATGATCACAATTTGGCAATTAAAGCGGAAACGTAAATTTAATAATCAAGCTCGTACATCAAAAGAAAAAGTTGATGAAATTATTGATGATGGCGATGAAGATGACACCAGTAGTGATTTACCAATTCTTGATTTAGGAATTGTCCATGAAGGTGACGAAAAGTTTGAAGATTGGGAAACAATTCAAGATCTCTTTCATGAAGCTGGTATTCGTAACGTTGCTAACAATATGATTGAGCTTTGTACTGATGATGGTACACGCCAATTTGTTGGGATTGCTGAAATGGCACAGTCTAACCCGTTTTTACAGTCACACAGTGAGGAAAACATGGATAATATTTTCCAAAATGTTTGGTTAGATAGTTTAACTGAAAATACCAAGATTACTAGTCAATGGCAACGTAAAGATATGCATGATTTCTTTGAAAAAGCCGAACAACGGTTAGCTGATGATCCTGACGAACCAGCTTATTTAAAGGAATTAGGACGTAAAGTAATTAATCATGCTCGTGAAGAAGAAAACGATGTTGATCGGATTGAAAACCATGTTTATGTTGAATTTTTAACTACTGTTACTGATCGTGAAGTCTATGGTGATAGTCCTGAAGAAATTGAAAAGATGGTCTATCAAGTTGCTAGTGAAAATATTCTTCGCAAGATTATTAAAAGTAATGATAGCTTACGCTTACGTAGTCATGAATTAACGCAATTAAACAACTATGAAATTTTAGAGTTGATTTATAAGACGTTAAACCGTAATGCATCGAAGAAAATGCGGTTTGATAAGTTTGTTAAACAACAAAAATTTACCTTATTTAGTAGTGCTTATATGACTGATAAACAAGTTAAAGATATTCACCGTCACTTACAATTGGAATACCAATTAGCACAAAGGTTAAAGCATGATCATCAAAATGAAGAACTTGAACAGCAAGTAGTTGCTGCTTATCAAAAGTTAATTAATTATCAAAACCAAAAACGTCATGCTTTGCAAGAAAAGCTAGATAAAAAGGAACAACGTCGTTTAAATCAAGAAGTTATTAATAACAAATAGAGGGAGAACACATGTCATTTTTTAAACATCATGATGATTCAGAAACCACACCACAACCTGATCTTAATATCAAAGAAGATAAAAATATTAAATACATCCCTATCCAAAAGAATAAAAGTGCTAGTTCAGTGATTGGACAAGTAACACAAGTTGATGTCCTCTCACCTGCTGCCATTTCAATTGATAGTGATTATCCTAATCCTAGTGACACAGTATTAATTAATGAAACTGGTGGCACTAAGTCTTTTTATCGTCCTTATTACATTGTGCCTGCTGGCTACCCTCGTAATATCAATATTGATACCTTACAAAATGTCATTGATCATGGCTGGATTGATTGTGCGATTGATATTCATCCCCGTCCTAATGGTGAAGCTGACCGTGATTTACGTCATATTCAAACGATTCTTGAAAGTAATAGTCAATTTCAAAGTGATCATGGGATGCAGTTCCAATTAAGAGATAACTTGCTTAAATCTGAAGATATTGAAGTTGTTCTTAGTGAATTACAAAAGCATGACAACCGTTTATATGACGTTATTATCACGTTCTTAGTGTATGGCAAAAATCATAATGAATTAGATCAAAGATGCCATCAATTTGCTGATGAAATGGATAATAATGGCTTTACCGTACAACCAGTTACTCATCGTGTTAAGTCTGGTTTCTTAGAAACAGTACCATTAGGTGTGCCAATTGCCACTTTAAACGATATGTTGCGAATGGTTGACCGTTTTGCGTTATCACAAATGGATTTAGCACAAAATGCGAGTGGTGAATTTAATGAAGGAATTCCGTTTGCCCGTAACTTAAAGACTGGACAAGAAGAATATCTTAATGTGTTTGGTACAAAAGAAAAATCACCTGATAACTATAACATGTTTATCATGGGACAGTCTGGTAGTGGTAAGTCTGCTGCTAACAAAATTAAAATTTACCGTGAAGTTACAATGCTTGGCTATCATCACCGTTCAATTGATCCTGATGGTGAATACGTTAAGTTAGCCCATACCTTACACCAGTTAAATCTTGATATTACACCTGATAGTGATTTCTGTATTAATCCATGTTCATTATCAGTTGCTGAACGTGAATTAGATGATTTTGCGTTTGATAAGGATGAATTAACTGATAGTGAATACAATGATCTTCGCAATTTACTCAATAACAAGAACATTAATAGATCACAAATTATCAAACGTAATGGTAAGCACTATTTGCGGTATGTACCAATTTTACAGAAGATTAATCAAATTGAAGACTTTATCAATCAAATTTTTATTGTTGAAGGCAATGAACAACTTAACTTTACTGAACGTGCTTGCTTAGAAAAAGCAATTTCTGAAGTATTTAATGATTTAGGAATTACTAATGATCCAGCTTCGTTATATCAAGGACAAGCGGGCAGTATTAATGGTGTTTGGTATGAAAATATGCCTAAACCTGAACCAACATTATCAATGATTGATCAAAAACTACGTGAATTGTTTTATAACAAACAAAAAGAACATTCACCAATTAGACGGTTATTAGCCGCTATGCAAGCCTATCTAAAGACGGGTACAAAACCATTATTTGATGGGCAAACTAACTTTGGACGTGGACACGATACTAAATTAGGTAAGTATTACTACGTCAATTTTAATATTTCTGAACTTTCTGGTTCATTCAAACACATTGCATATTATGTATTAACACAATTGCTATGGAATGATTGGATTAAAAATCCAGAATTTGCCGCGCATAAAAAAGTGCTAGATGCTGATGAAATTTTACAAGAAATTGATAACGATAGTTGGGCTAGTTTTATGGAACTAGTTGTACGGCAATGCCGTAAATATAACGCTTCATTAACAACAATTGCACAAGACTTAGATCGTGTTGAAGATAACAACAAAATGCGTGCGTTGATTTCTAATTCACAGTTCTTCTTCTTTACACATATTAAACAAGCTCGTCGTGAAGTAATTCAACACGCTTTTCAATTAAATGATGGCGTTATGGATCAACTATGCGGTGAAACTGAAAAGGGTGAAGGTGTAATGATGGACCGTAACAAGTGTTTATGGGTTAGAACTGATGTTACACCAGAAGAATTAACGTTTGTTGAAAGTAATGTTTCTAAACAACGTGAACTCGAAAAAGAAGCAACTGATCGCTTTAAATTGGCTAATAAGGAATTACGTAAAAGCATTATTGGTCGTGGGGATGATTAAAGATGACACATTTATTTATAATGATGCACTTACAATGTTTATATAGCTTAATTCATTTACACCTTAGTGGTATTGACTTACAAGTCCACACTCTGTTAGCAGCTAATATTTTTAACAATATTATGAGTGGCGTTGCTCATGGTCTTAGTCAACTATGGAATGGTGTAACTACTGTTGCTTCAAAAGTCATTAATGGGGCAACACAATTGTTTAGTGATGTGGTATCAACATTGCTTTCACCAATTGTAAAGCTATTAATATCCCTTTTTTGGAATTCTAAGATTGGTTTATGGTTAGTTAACCATTCAATTGCAGGAACAATTTTTGTCCTTGAAAATGGCAAAAACGGCTTAAACAGCAGTAAATATCTAGAAAATATTATTGATAAAAACCCTTTGGAATTAATCTTTAGTGGTAATCACGTTGCCATCTTTAATTATATTGATAGTAATATCACTACTATTTTCTTGGTAATTAGCATTTTTATCTTATTAGCAGGAATTATTTTTGCATGTCAACGGGCAATGATTAGTACCGTTTTAGATAATAATCTTTGGCGGACTGAGCTATTTCAAACCAGCTTTAACGTAATTTTTGTTGTCGTATTCTTGTCATTATTACCATATATTATTGACTTATTCTTACAACTTGATGGTGTTATCTTACTTAGTTTCCAAAAACTAATGATGGGAATTCATCTTAATGGCTTAAACCATATTAGTACGCTTTTTGGTAAGGATATTATCAAATCGTTCTTTGACAATAAGACACCAACGTTATGGCAAGTTGCTTGTGAAATGGGTGCTGACAGTCAGACGATTAATGCATGCTTATCTAAAGGAGCAGGTACTGGTTTTATTTTTAACTTTATGTTCTTATTAATCAGTTTAGGAACAGCAATTTGGGTTAAATTTTATTACTTCTGGCGTGAAATTTCCTTTACCATTTTATATGCACTTGGTTATTTACAAATTCCAATGATTGTCTTCCATACACAACGTTGGCACTTTACTCGTTGGTGCACAGCAATGTTTGGTGTCATCTTTATTCAGGCAATTAATGGCTTAGTAGTAACGTTAATGTCATTATTCTGGATGGCGTGCTTATATGATTTAAATAGCTCTAATACTAGTGTTGCTGGTAGTTTCGGGATCATGATCACGATGGTAATGATTTTACTAGTCTTTCAACCCGTAAGTAATGTTATTGCCCATCAATTAGGAATTGATACGAAGATGACTGATAACTTACGGGAAAGTTCATCATCATCCCTTAAAGGTGTTGCTGCAGTAACTGCAGGTGCAGTTGTTGGTGGTGTAGCAGGTGGTATTAGTGGTATTAAGGGTATTAGTAAATTAACAGCTGGTTCACTTGGTGCATTAAAAGCTAAGCGTGAAGCATTAGCAGCTGCGAAAGATGCTGATAACCGTACTAATCGTTTACACCCGAAAATGCCACGTTCTTACTATACTAATAGCAACTTAGCTAAGAGTGGTTTACATGATCTTAATAGAGGCGCACGTGCTTTAGCAGGAACAGTTGGTAAGAATGCCGCTAACTTAATTGAAATGGGTGCAGGGCTTAAACCTAAAGATAAAGATGAAGATTATCTTAAAAACCTTGGTAAAACTGAAGCTGGCGGTATTATCGACGACAACTTAAAAGCCGCTAAAGGTTTAACTAAGAAAGCATTACATCGTTTAGGCTTAAATACCTTAGCTGATCATATCAATGCTGACCGTGGTTTGTTTAATAAAAACAATAAGGCTGATAAAAATAATAGTGATATTGATGCCGCTGCTGTTAATAAGGAAAACATTAATGATCATTTAGGTGAAGACGTTCACGGTAAGGATGCAACCGCAAAGAAGCAAAGTGCTATTAATAGTAACCATACTGACGAAAATAGTCGTGTTGCTTCATCAGTATTACGTTCACGAGCACACAGTGCTGTTAATCCAGCATGGGAACGGAGTAAAGCACAAGCAGTTATTGACAGTATGAATGATGCCCTTGCTAGTGAAGGGGCAATTACTGACCCTAACCAAAGTGACTACAATAATGATAATGTTAGTCCGAATAGTGTTAGTGCTAAGTTTAGAAATAATCTTCGTAAGCATGGTTTTACTAATGACGAAGCGGAAAAAATTTCTGGAACAGTAATGAGTGGTTTAACTGATCATAATGGTTATGCCGCTAATGCTGGCACAAGTACTAATGGAATTGATCCTAAACCAGATCAATCAATTAATAACCTTGATGATGTTGGTAATAGTAATACGGCAATGGCTGATATTAATGAAACACCAATTGCGAGAAAGGGTTTGATTGCACGCAACTTTAATAATGGTAATACTACACCTGTAACAACCATGTCACCACAAGAATTAAATGACAATATCTTACGGAATGCTGATGGCACGGTTGCTCCTGATGCGATTCAAGCCCATGTTAGCAACAATGGTAGTTACATTACCGCTGCCATGAATGATGGTTCATTCAAGAACATTTCCAGCAGTGATTTAGGGGATGTTAGTCTTGATGATCATCAAGAAATTGTCCAACCATTATCTTTAGACAATGGTGTTTTACAACCAGCAACCAGTGACGGACATGTGCAAGCAGCAACGTTATATCAAAATAAACAAGCTGTCTCTGCAGTAGGACGAATTCCCGCAATTAATTCATTATTAGCCGACTATAACGCTAATAACGGTGTTGCCACTGGTTATCATAATGATGCGATTCCAGTCGCTAATAACTTAGTTGATCTTGGTGGTTACACTGGTGAACACTTAGCTAACGATAATAACTTTACTAAGTTTGCATTAAATGCTGATCATGACGCTTCATATGTAGTTGGTTGGGATGATAGTGCGAATAAGTGGAAACGAATTTCACCTAAAATGAGCGGTATTGATAATTTAAGTGGTGGTACTAACGTTGAAGTACCTTTGAATTTAAATGACGTCACAATGCAATTTGCTGATGATGATAGTTTGCATGGTGCTAATATTACTAACGATTTAAATGATAGTAGTGTTAATAAAACCGTTGCTAGTTGGTTAAAGAACATTAAATTAAACAATTATGTTCATCCAACAGCATTTAATAAGACAAACTACATGAAGAACCACTATGGCAACCAAAATATCAATACCATTTCATTCTCAACTGATGAATAAGGAACTTACTAATGGATAAAGAAAAAGTATTAAAAAAATACCGCTTTAATACCTTTATTATTAGATTACAATGGTTGCTTGTTATCTTTGGCTTGATTTATATGTGTTTAACTAACCATTTATTATTAGGGATATTCTGCTTATCAATACCACCATTGCGATACTTCTTTTTCCCATTAATTAAAGAAAAAGAGTATCTTTATAGTAGTGTTGATCGAATTTTGCCAATTACTGCGTTTATGCATTTCCTCAATAAGTCATTACCGATGCCATTTGGTGATCAGGTAATGAATGTTGTTGGCATTATTGTTGGCTGCTTATTAAGTATCTATAATGGTTATGCTTTACTTATTTATGAAACCATCACAATTAAAAAGGATTATCCGCCAAAGTATTCATCACGAGATAAACATATTACGGATATTATCCGTAAGTATCACTTATTACATCGTCAAGCGGAAATACTAGTTGATTGGGATGATCAAAATCAGCAGCAAAAGATTAATAAAACAGCTAAGTTTTTTAAACAAAAGGAATTGACGGAACAATTAAATCCATTAGGAGTTGACTTCAAAAATGGTGAAAAAAAGTAACAGTTTGCAAGCAACTAAGTATTTACTAAAAAGTAAGGCTAAGCAACGATTATCTAAATCGTCAATGAAACAACTACACAAAAGTAACTTGCATGGCTATAAGGTAACACAGTACAAAAATGGAAATTAATAGGTGAGAATGGTTATCGTTTGAAGCTACTAATCCGTTAATCTATTATTGTTGTTATATAAATCTTCTTGAAAGGGTGTTTACATGGCACAATTAAACCATTTAGATAAGCATTTTAATACTTTAGATGATTTTTTAGGTACACATTTTATTTATACATACGATAATGGTTGGGAATACGAATGGTATGCTAAAAATGATCATACTGTTGAATATCGTATTCATGGCGGTATTGTAGCTGGTCGCTGGGTTAAAGATCAACCTGCTTACATTAATATGTTAACTAACGGTATTTATAAAGTCGTTTGGACTGAACCAACGGGAACTGATGTTGCTTTGGATTTTGTCCCTAATGAACATAAACTTAATGGCACGATTTTCTTTCCAA
>CAWUZD010000020.1:0-7205 GCA_963926925.1 uncultured Lactobacillaceae bacterium | reverse complement strand
GAGGAACAGCGATGATTGATTATTTGGAGAAGAAGCTCCATGTGAGAAATCTTAATCTCGAAGACTCTATTAGAGCCTAAGTGATTATTGTTCCTCTTTTTTATGCTTAAAATTAGTTTTGTTTAGAGTTTGTAAGGGAGAAGATAGTGTGATTGTAACAGCAACAATGAATGCTAAGAATCAAGTAACTATTCCGAAAGCAGTTCGTGATTTATTAGCATTAAAAAAATCTGATACGCTTGAATTCATTATTAATGGAGATAATAGCGTTACTATGCAACGTAAACCACAAGATTTATGGGATATTGTAGCTCAACAAGAAGCTAAATATGGTAGTTATGATACACCAACCATTGATTGGGGCGAAGATATCGAAACGGAACGAATTGACTAGTGAATTTTAAACAAGACTAAGCTAATTTTAATTGATTGTCACCTTAATGTTCGTTTAACAAATTATTTTATTTTATAATGGGATAAATAATATAATAATCTTATTATTAAATAGGTATTTGAATGAGATGATATTAATGACTAATCAAGAAAAACAAAAACTTGAACAAGAACTTGTTAATCAAGATCAACAAATTGAAAAATTAGAAGAAGATTTATGGCAAACGAAGTTTGCATTAGGTACACAAATTAAAAAGCTTTACCTTAACATGACATTAATTACTATTATTTTAAGTGTTGCCTTTATTATTGCGTGTGGTGCATTACTTTTACTGATTTTTGAAAAATAATAAAAACGAGTTAGTTTTAACTAACTCGTTTTTTCATCACAAGTTTTATCGTTGCTTGCAACAAATAGCCCATATGTCTATCATTACTCACAGCTTTTATCGTTGCCTGCCAACTGATGGCTTCTATGTCCATCATTTTGTATATCTCTATATTAACTGATTTAAACAATAAAAGCACCCAACCTTTTCAGTTGAGTGCGATGTAAAGAAAAATACTATGGGTAAAAATCGTTAAAATCTGGAACTATGAATATGTTCCACAAGAGGACTTTCACCTTTAACTCCTTGTAGTGCTTGATTAATTCACGCAATAAACATCATGTTTAGAGGCGTTAACAGAAAACATAATATTCATGCTGAACGCTTCAAACAGTTCCAATATATCATGTTAATACGATAATATAATTAAATTTTGAAAATTAAAAAGGATCTTAAGGGAAAGTTAAGGAATTAATTAATTTTGTAATATGAAAACACCTAGCTTTTTACAGCTAGGTGCTAGTTTTTAGAGAAGGCTATAAAAAGACACATCGGGTAAAAATGTTCAAGTTAAAAGTTGTGTGAGGCTGGATTTTAAAATGTCTTTTTACCCTTAAACTCCTTGCAGTTGCTCAAATTAATTTATTAAAGTCATACCATGACATGCCAAAATCATTCGAGCAACTTAAATATATCATGCTAATGATGTAATACAATGAAATTCCAAAAATTAAAAAATCCATAATAAAAAATTAATAAAGCTCCGCTATTTAGCGGAGCTTTGTAGTAGAAGGTAAAACCAGAAGATTGATGTTAATAAGATGATATGAAAAATATCATCGTTAAATTCTAATATGAATTTTATTTTATGAATTAAAAATTTTACGGTTTTTAATTAAATTTAAAAATAAAAAATCAGTCAACAATTAATGTTAACTGATTTTATAGTACGTAACAGTCGGAGAACTGCAAAAAACACTTGTAGGAGTTGTACCTTCATACCTTGTATAAAAAAGTCGCTCATAAAAAGTGAGTGACTTTTTGTTGTATCATATTCAAAATGGTTTTGATATGATGCAAGTTAGGAAAAATTTAGTATGCACAAAATGTAGTACAAGGTAATCGGTTACATTATTATGATAACATAGTTTGTTTAATATTCGAACAATTTTTAAAAATAAAATCTCACCTAATATTAATTAAGTGAGATTTACGGCATTATTCTGCTTAAAAGCAGATAATATTGATTTGTGCTCTTGTAGTTGTTATGTAAGTGGCTTTGGAAAAAGTAAGTCCATCCTTAGAGGTGTATAAAAGAATGGTATTTTCCATATAAGAGCTCATATATAAATGTCCTTAGAATAATTTAAACATACCATAATCGTACCAAAATACAACGATATTTTAAATATTGGGAGAAAATTATGAAACATTTAATAGTTACCGTTTCAAAAAATGGACAAATTATTATTCCAGCAGCAATTCGAAAAACACAAAGAATTACAACTGGCACGCAATTATTATTGCAACCACTTAAAAATGGTTTTGTGATTAAAAAAGTACCAACAACAGCAGATTGGAATAAATTATTAGTAGATATTCCGCATGAAACAGTAGAATTTGATGAAAGTGGACATTATGATCCAAAGCAAGCACCAAACTTTGATGAATGGATGCATGAAGAATAAAAATCCGCATTAGTTTTTAACTAATGCGGGTTTTCATTACTTAGTTAAGATTTTTTCTAATTCATCCAGACGTTGAGCAAAGACGTTGAAAGCATCTTCGAGGTAATCAGCTTTTAACATATCAACACCAGCTTTTTGCATCGTAGTGATGGCATCTTGTGAACTTCCTGATTTCAAGAAGTTGATGTACTTTTCACGTGCTTGTGGTTTGTGTGTAGTAATGCCATGGGCTAAGCTTGAAGCTGCAGCAAAGCCAGTAGCATATTGATAAACGTAAAAATTACGGTAGAAGTGTGGAATGCGTGACCATTCAAGAGCAATTTCAGGATCGCGTTCGACGGCATCCCCATAATACTTTGCATTCAATTCAGCATAAAAATCACTCATCATTTGTGCAGTTAGTGGAGTGCCATTTTGATCAGCTTCATGGATATATTGTTCAAATTCTGCGAATTGGGTTTGCCGGAAAACAGTACCCTTGAAACCATCAAGATAGTAATTTAACACATAAGCGCGTATTTTTGGATCGCTTTGGTTGGCTAATAAGTAGTTGGTTAATAAGTTTTCGTTGGTAGTTGAAGCAATTTCAGCTACAAAAATTGGATAATCACCATAAATATAAGGTTGATTATGGTTAGTATACCAACTATGTACACTATGCCCGGTTTCATGGACTAAAGTGTAAAGGTTATTGAGATTATCTTGCCAGTTTAATAACATGAATGGATTGGTGTCATAACCACCGCCAGAATAAGCGCCAGAACGTTTACCCTTATTTTCAACGACGTCAATATAACGGTTATGATAAATTTCTTTGACATGGTCAAGGTAATCATCAGCCATCACGGCTAAGGCCTTGAGGGCTTCTTTTTGTGCTGCTTCATAAGTATAGGTAAGTGGTGGTTCACCAACTAAAGGCACATACATATCGTACATATGTAATGCTGGCACGTTCAACACCTGCTTGCGTAAAGCCACATAGTGATGCAAAAGGTCAAGATGGCGGTTAACGGTTGAGACTAAGGTGTCATAAACACTAACTGGAATATGATTTTGACTCATTTCGGCAGTACGTGAATCAGGATAATGATGGACTTTGGCATCATAGTTATGCACCTTAACATCACTTGCCAAAGTCATCGCGAATGTATGCCGTAAGTCATGGTAAGTCTTATATAAAGTTTGAAAGGCTTCCTTGCGCACGCGCCGGTCAGTTGATTCAATTAACTTGCCATAGATACCATCTGATAATTGGATTTGTTGACCATTTTCATCAGTGATGGTGCCAAATTCAATATCAGTATCGTTTAAAGTATCAAAGGTGTTCCGTGGCGCACTGAAAATATCACTAGCTGCTGCTAATAATGCTTCTTGATCAGCTGGAAGGACATGCGCCCGGTTTTGCGTAATTTCATCAAGAAGGTGTTGGTAAATATGTAATTGTGGTTCACTCGTGATGAATTGTTGCAACTTGGCACTAGGAATAGCAATGATTTCTGGTTCCATGAAGGCTAACTTACTATCAATTGTGGCGCCGAGACTTTCAACTTGGGCATTGAAGGCTTGGTACTTAGTATTGGTAGTATCCTGGTCAGCCTTGAGACTAGCGTAAACATATACTTTTTCAAACTTACGCATCACGGCAAAGATTTTTTGTAAACCAGTTAATAAGGCTTGGGCACTTGCACCTAAGCTACCTTTAACAGCGGCAGCAGTGTCAGCTTGTACTTTCACTTCGTCAAAGGCTTGTTGCCAGGCTTCATCATTAGGAAAAATAGTAGTTAAGTCCCATGTTAAAGCAACGGGTACTTCATTACGTAATGGTAATTTTGTAGTCATAATTTCCTCCTAAATAATTCACTTGTAAAAAGACATTAAGATAATTGTAATATTACTGTGATATTCAATTGCTAAACTAAAAATTGTTCATTAATTATTATTATAATTAGTGGCATTAAAATAATCTGCATTAAT
Source organism: uncultured Lactobacillaceae bacterium (assembly GCA_963926925.1). Classification (GTDB taxonomy): domain Bacteria; phylum Bacillota; class Bacilli; order Lactobacillales; family Lactobacillaceae; genus Paralactobacillus_A. The sequence goes on along the minus strand of CAWUZD010000020.1, from coordinate 2,821 downwards.
ACGAAAGGTATACTAAAATGAAAACAACAATTGTTAAGAATTTAATGACGACCGGTTTTGTTGGCTTGGCCGGTGCAACCTTAATGGGGATGCAAACTAATCAAGCCCATGCTGCTACTGCAACGGTTAATTATCAAGCTGGGGCCACCACTGTTTGGACTAATCCAACTAATGGTCAACCAACTCGTTATTTAACTAATCATCAACAAGTAACCATTCAAAATACTCAACAAGTTAATGGTCAAACTTGGTATCAAGTTGGTACTAACGAATGGGTACCGGCAGCATATTTAAATGTTAATGCACAAGCAGCCCAAGTGCAACCAGCAACAATGACAATTACTGCAAGTTATCAAGCTGGAGCAACAACTATTTGGACAACACCAACTTCACATCAAGTTGCTGGTTATCTTGCTTGTGGCCAAAGTGCCAAAGTATTAGGTCAACAACAAGTTGGGGATGAAACATATTACCACATTCAACAAGGTTGGGTACCATCCCAATATGTAACTGTTAATGGTAATACTCAACAAGCACCAACAACTTCACAAGCACCGGTTGCACCAGCAGTGGCTAGCCAAGCACCAGTTTCACAAGCAGCAACAGTAGCTAGTGCAGCTCACCAAGCTACTAACGTTGCTAGTCAACAAGTGGTTAGTCATTACCAAGCACCCGCAACGCCACAACGGGCAACCACATATGCTGCTACCAAGACAACAACTGCTACTGCAACTACTTACCAACAACATTCACAAGTAGCGCAACAACCAGTTGTACGGCAAACTAACACAACAACGCATGCTAGTTATGCCACCCAACCACAAACAAGCAATGCTAACAATGCCGTTAGTCGAGCTGCTTCCTATCTTGGGGGCACCATACCAATGGGGTGGTAATCAACCTGGTGGCTTTGACTGCTCCGGTTTTGTACAACATGTTTATGGTTTAAGTAGCCAATACCGGACATCCCAAGCCCAAAGTACCATGGGTCAACCTGTTTCTGTAAGTAGTCTTAAACCAGGTGACTTATGCTTCTGGGGCAACCAGGTAGTGCTTATCACGTTGCTATCTGGGCAGGTAATGGTCGTTACATCGCTGCACCAGCACCTGGTCAAAGCGTATCATATGGTTCTGCACAATATTATGCACCAACATTTGGTATTCATATGCAATAATTAATTACTGATTAAAACGAAAAGCAGATTGGTTAAACCAATCTGCTTTTTTTCATTCTTCTTTGCTACCGCGATAAACTAATTGTACAGAGAATAATTCGGTATCCTTGGCAAGTTGGGCCATTTGGTGAGCCAGTTTAGCCGGCTTTTGTGGATAATTATTAATGATCCATTCTAGTAACAAGCCGCTACAGCCATAACCAAAGAACTTAGCATAAAATGCCTTGTTTTCTTCACTAATCCGTTGTTGTGTATCAAACATGTTGAAAAGATGTTTAAAACGATGTTCAATAATTAGTAATAACTCGTGCATTAAAATGCTTTGGTCAGCTTCAACGGTCTTATGATAAAGCTTAGCGTACTGTTTGATGGCCTTGAGCATGCTTAAAACTTGTGATTCCCAGTTATCAAGCGAAATATTGTTATCGTCCAAATAGTATAATGCTGTTTGGTGGTAGACATAGGTTAGTAGCATGTATTTATCTTCAAAATGATAATAAAAAGTTTGTCGTTTAATGCCAACTTCACGGGTAATATCGGTAATACTAATCTTATTAAATGACTTCGTTTGGCACAGTTTAATTAATGCATCAGCTAATGCGCGTTTGGTTTTTAACGTATTACTCATCCTAACACCTCACTAGTTATCTTATCATTACCGGAGAAAGAAGATAATAATATGGTTAAAATTGCTTTTTCATCTGATAATCATTTTGACGTTAACCGCGTTGATCCGTTGACGGTCGTTGACCAACAAGCGCAATTTTTAAGTGCACAACATGTTGATTATTACCTTAATACTGGTGATACTTTTAATAATTTCCAGCAAACTTTACAATACTTTGAAAAACTCCAACAATTAGTTCCACAAATGCATGTTTACTTTGTGGCGGGTAATCATGATATGCGCCGTGGGGTAACATATGATGAGTTGAATCAAGACTTGTCACCGCTTTACCTGAATCACAAGATGATTGCGATTCCACATACTAAGCAGGTAATTATTGGCAATAATGGTTGGTATGATTATAGCTTTGCTGACCAGTTTTTGATGAAAAAGCACGTTAATTTTCAACGGTGGAAGGATGCCTTGTGGTTTGATGGCATGATTGCCCAACCTGTGAGTGACCAAGCGCGGATGCAAGCCGAACTAACGATTCTACGCCAACAATTACAACAAGTGCGCCACCAACACCAACAAGTAATTATTGCTACACACTTTGTACCGCACCAAAACTTCATGATTTATGGTTATGATAAACCACAGTGGGATATGATTAATGCGTATTTAGGCAGTCGTCATCTTGAAGAATTACTAAATGAATACCACGATGTGGTAAAAATCGTTGCTTTTGGGCACTTGCATTTACGTGATCCGTTGCAAATAATTGATGATATTATTTACGTCCACCGGCCGCTTGGTTACCACCGTGGCCGTCGTCTTAATGAGTGGCAAAGTAGTGATTTCATGACTGAATGGCGCAATACATTAACAATGATTACTTTGTAAAAAATGCTTGCAAAAAGTAACTAACCGTGTATAATAATAATTGTTCCAATACGGAGGAGTAGCGAAGTGGCTAAACGCGGCGGACCGTAAATCCGCTCCTTCGGGTTCGGTGGTTCGAATCCACTCTCCTCCATTT
>CAWUZD010000019.1:0-13802 GCA_963926925.1 uncultured Lactobacillaceae bacterium | reverse complement strand
TAATTATTATTAATTTTAATGAATTGTCTGTGAATCAGTTCGTTTAAGATATATCTTAATCACGATATGTGAAGTGAGGAACTTAATTTATGAAATTTTATCAATTAACACGTTCACAACGTTTAGATAAATTAGTAACTGATGGTTTCTTGACACCAGCAGCTCGTGATTATTTATGGAAACAACATGGTTTACCAGAAGCAATTGCAACTCATTTAACCGAAAATCCAATTGGACAATATACGTTACCATTAGGGGTAGCACCAGGCTTTATTATTAATAATAAAGAATATGTTGTTCCAATGGTTACTGAAGAACCATCAGTAATTGCTGCAGCTAGTCATGGTGCGAAGATGATTGCTGCTGGTGGTGGTTTTAAGACAGTTGCGCAACCACATTTAGTTGTTGGTGAAGTTGTTTTTGATTGTATTGATAATCTTGATTACTTTGCTAAGCAATTGTTAGCAGCTCGTGAACGTTTATGGCAAACAGCTGTTAATGCTCATCCATCAATTCAAAAGTATGGTGGTGGATTGCGCGACATGCAAATAATTACTTTAGCACAACGTTTTATTAAGATTATTTTAACGGTTGATCCGCAAAAAGCAATGGGTGCTAATGTAATTAATTCAATGTGTGAAGCTGTTGCTCATGATGCTGAAACCATTATTAAACAACCGGCTTTATTAGCAATTTTGTCTAATCAAGCATTACAAAGTAAGGCTAAAGCAACGGTTGATATTCCATTTGCTGCTTTAGCAACTAAAAATATTAGTGATGGTAAATTAATTGCGCAGCGTATTGCTGCTGCTAGTGATTTGGCTCATGTTGATATTCAACGAGCCGTAACTCATAATAAGGGTATTATGAATGGCGTTGATGCTGTTACCTTAGCGACTGGTAATGATACTCGTGCTGTTGAAGCCAGTGTCCAATTATTTGCCGCAAGTAACGGTCAATATGAAGCTTTATCAACCTGGCAAATTCAAAATGATCATTTACATGGTGAATTAACATTACCACTATTACTTGGCGTAATTGGTGGGACGATTTCAGCTTTACCAATGGCCCAAATTAGTCTCGCTATTTTGCAAAATCCATCAGTTGAGAAACTGATGGAAGTTATTACTGCAGTGGGCTTAGCACAAAATCTTGCTGCTGTTCATGCATTAGTAACCGATGGCATTCAACGTGGCCACATGTCATTACATGCTAATGCATTAGCAGTGAGTGCTGGCGCTCATGGTGATGAAATTGGTGCATTAGTAAAGTTGTTAAATCAACAAAGCAAAATGAATTTAACAACTGCTAAACAATTGTTACAACAATTACGCCAACATATTTAGGAGGAAAACATAATATGAAGATAGGTATTGAAGAAATCGGCTTTGCTATTCCTAACATGTACTTAAGTTTAGACGATTTGGCTGCTGCACGTGGCGTTGATCCTAACAAGTTTAAGATTGGGATTGGTCAAGATGAACAAGCAGTGCCACCATTAAGTCAAGATCCTGTAACTTTAGGCGTAAATGCCGCATTAGAATGGTACAAACCAGAAATGAGTGACCAAATTGGCTTATTAATTTTTGGTACTGAAAGTGGTATTGATGAATCCAAAGCTACTGCAATGTATGCTAAACGGTTATTAGGTGTACATAATTGGTGCCGTTGCTTTGAAGCTAAGGAAGCTTGCTACGGTGCAACTGCAGGATTAATGACTGCTTATGATTTTATTAAGAATCATCCTGATCAAAAGGCAATTATTTTTGGTGCTGACGTTGCTCGCTATGGTTTAGATACTCCCGGTGAAGTTACCCAAGGTGCTGGTGGTATTGCCATGTTAGTAAGTGCTAACCCTAAGATTATGGAAATTGAACCAGTATCAACACCATTCTGCGATGATGTTATGGATTTCTGGCGTCCACAATACTTTGATACAGCAATTGTAAATGGTCACTATTCAATGGAACAATACCTTCGTTTCTTTAAGAATGCTTGGGCACGTCATAAGGAAACTACAGGTCTTAAAATTGAAGACTATGTAGCATTTTGCTACCACTTACCATTTATGAAACAAGGTTTGAAAGCATTACGGTTAATCTTGCCAGAAGCTAGTGAAGCACAACAAGCAATTTTACAAAAACATTTTGATGAAAGTGCTGCTTACTCACGGCGGGTTGGTAATATTTACACTGCATCAATTTACTTAAGCTTAATTTCACTTTTGGATAATGCAAGTGATCTTAAAGCTGGTGACCGCATTGGCATGTTTAGTTATGGTTCTGGTGCAGCTAGTGAATTCTTCAGTGGCAAATTATTACCTGGTTTCGAAGATTACTTACGTCCTGAAGCACATAAGGAAATCTTTGCACAACGGCGTCGGTTAACTGTTGCTCAATATGAAGAACAATTCAAACAAACATTACCACATGATGCTAGTGATTTTGATATTGATGTAAGTGATGATCCAGCACCAGTTGTTTTAGTTGGTTTGAAAGACAAACAACGGATCTATGACCGTCGTAAATAATTAAATTATTATTGATAAATATCATAAAAGCTCTCTATGTAGCTCATCGTTATCTTGAGTGGCATAAAGAGCTTTTTTTGAGAGGATAATTTTATGGCAATTATTGATGTTAAACATTTATCATATCAATATGAAAAGCAAACAACTAACGTGCTAGATGATATTAATTTTCAAGTTAATTGTGGTGAATGGGTGGCAATTGTTGGTCATAATGGTAGTGGTAAAAGTACCTTATTAAGATGTTTAGATGGGTTATTAGTTCCGCAAAGTGGGCAAATTAAGATTGATAATTTAATAATGAATGATGATAATATTTGGCAGATTCGGCAAAAAATTGGAATGATTTTTCAAAATCCTGATGATCAATTTGTACGTGCTACGGTTGCTGATGATGTTGCTTTTGCGCTTGAAAATGCAGCAATGGATGTTCAATTAATGCATCAACGTGTTGCGGAGGCATTACAAGCAGTGGGAATGAGTGCTTATGCGCAAAAAGCGCCAGCACAATTATCTGGTGGTCAAAAACAACGGGTTGCTTTGGCTGGTGTAATTGCGCAACGTCCCCAAATTATGTTGCTTGATGAAGCAACGAGTATGCTTGATCCACATGGTCGTCAGACGATTTTGCAGATAATTGCGCAATTACATCATGATTATCAATTAACAATTTTATCAGTTACCCATGATATTAACGAAGCAGCCCTAGCTGATCGTATTTTGGTAATTGATAATGGTCATTTAATTAATGAAGGAACACCAGCAGCAATTTTTGCTGATGGACAAGCGTTAGTAAAAATGGGCTTACCATTACCTTATACTGAACAATTAAAAAAAGAATTACGTGCATATCATCTCGAAATGCCAACGCAATACTATAATATAAGAGAAATGGCTGATTATTTATGGACATTGTATTCAAAGATGTAAGTTATATTTATCAAAATAATACTCCGATGGCTAGTGTTGGCTTACAAAATATTAATTTAACTATTCATGGCGGCACATATACCGCTATTATTGGGCAGACTGGTAGTGGTAAAAGTACTTTAGTACGCCATTTGAATGCGTTATTAAAACCAACAACGGGTAGTGTTCAAGTGGGTCAACAGCTCATTACTCATAAAACTAAAGAAAAAGATTTGCACCAATTACGCCAACATGTGGGGATGGTTTTTCAATTTGCTGAGAAGCAATTATTTGAAAGTACGGTTGGTCGTGATATTGCAGTGGGACCAATTAATTTTGGGATGAGTATGGAACAAGCCTTACAGCGTGCTCATCAGATGTTAGATTTAGTTGAGTTACCACAACGTTTCTTTGATAAATCACCATTTGAATTATCAGGTGGACAAATGCGGCGGGTAGCCATTGCCGGTGTTTTAGCAATGCAACCGCAAGTTTTGGTATTAGATGAACCAACGGCGGGCTTAGATCCACAAGCACATGTGGAAATGATGCAATTATTTGCACGCTTGCACCAACAGCAACATTTAACAATTGTGTTAGTTTCACATCATATGGAAGATGTTGTTAATTATGCAGATCAAGTTGTTGTAATGGCACAACAACATGTATTAAAAACGGGGACACCAGCACAAATTTTTAGTGATCCGCAATGGGTTACGGAAAATCAATTATCATTACCCATATCGGCAATCATGGCGCAATTGTTACAACAAAAATATTTTCATTTTGATAAATTACCATTAACTAGTCAACAATTAGCACAACAAATTGCACAACAATTAATGCAGAAAGGCGATGAACATCATTAATAAATTAATTTTTGGACGATATTTACCGGGAAATTCTTTTATTCATCGTATGGATCCACGTGCTAAGTTATTATTAAGTTTTTATTTTGTATTAGTAGTTTTTATTGCGAATAATTGGATTGGTTATTTATTTTTAACATTAGTGACATTAGGTTGTATTTATTTGTCTAAAATAAAACTAACGGTATTTATTAATGGGTTAAAGCCCTTATTTGTTTTAATGTTGATTACGATTGTAATGCAACTATTTTTTACCAGTGGTGGTCATGTATATTGGCAATGGGGTATTCTTGCCCTAACAAGCACTGGAATTGTTGCTAGTGTGTTAATCACAGTTCGTTTTATTTTAATTATTTTTATGTCAACCTTATTAACACTAACAACTACGCCGATGGCCATTGCTGATGCAATGACATCATTATTACGTCCACTGGCTGTTTTTCATTTACCAATTGATGAAATTGGTTTAATGTTATCAATTGCGTTACGAATGGTACCAACTCTAGCTGATGAAGCCACGCAAGTTATGGAAGCTCAACGGGCGCGGGGAATTGATTTTAACAACGGTAATTTATTTAAACGTATCAAGGCCATGGTTTCTTTATTAATTCCCATGTTTGTTGATAGTTTTAATCAAGCCGCTAATTTAGCGACGGCTATGGAAGCACGTGGTTATCAAAGTGGTAAACCACGAACACATTATCATCAATTACATTGGCATCATTCTGATACTGTGGCAATTGTTTTAATGTTATTAATGATTCCAATATTGGTAATAACACGATTTCTTTAGTATAAAGGTGAAGTTATGACACGTTATAAAGTAACATTAGCATACGATGGTACAAATTTTTCAGGTTTTCAAATTCAACCTTATCAACGAACAGTTCAAGGTACTCTTGAAAAAGCATTAACTAAAATGACGAAGGGTGAGCATATTGTTGTTTTTGGTTCAGGACGAACTGATGCTGGTGTTCATGCTTATGGACAAGTTGTTCACTTTGATTACCCAGGTGAATTACCGGCTGAAAGTATGTTACGGGCTTTGAATTCGTTAATGCCACTTGATATTGAAATTTTACAAAGTGAACTTGTTGATAAATCATTTCATGCGCGGTATAGCACTACAGGCAAACGTTATTTATATAAAGTTGATCGCGGCCGCTTTGTAAATCCGTTTACGCGCAACTTTACCGGTCATTATCCTTATCCGTTAGATCTTGATCGGATTGAAGCTGCTTTACCTGATGTTTGCGGAACACATGATTATACTAGTTTTGCTGCCAGTGGTGGAGTAATTAAAAATAAAGTGCGGACAATTTATGAAGCTACTCTGACTGATAAACCTGAACTTAATCAACTTTGGTTAGAATTTTATGGTAATGGTTTTTTGTATAATATGGTGCGAATCATGGTTGCAACGTTATTAGAAATTGGTAATGGTCGTCGTGATGTTCATGATTTTTTGCGATTATATCAAGTAAAAGATCGTCAACAAGCACGGGGAACTGCGCCAGCCAGTGGTTTATACTTAAAAAAAGTGTATTATGGCGATGGTCCTGCTGATTTAAACCATACAGCAATAAAGTATGGAAAACATTGTCATTAAATGTTGATTTTCTTGGTGAAAGGTCGTAAACTAATAAACGGTATTGTTTACCTCCACCTTGAGCCCCGGAAACTTAATGTTGAGAGTTAAACAAACTAGAAATTGGAGGAACAACTCGTATGCGTACAACTTATATGGCAAAAGCAAGCGATGTTGATCGTAAATGGTATGTGATTGATGCAACTGATATTCCTTTAGGACGTTTATCAGCTGTTGTAGCTTCCATTTTACGCGGTAAAAATAAACCAACATTTACACCAAATGTTGATACTGGTGATAACGTTATTGTTATCAATGCAGCAAAAGTTAAATTAACTGGTAATAAAGCAACTGATAAGATTTATTATCGTCACAGCGATTATCCTGGTGGTCTTAAATCTATCTCTGCAGGGAAGTTACGTGAAACTAACCCAGAACGCTTAATTGAAATTTCAGTTAAGAAGATGTTACCTAACAAGAGCACTTTAGGTCATCAACAATTCATGAAGTTACATGTTTATGCAGGTCCAGAACATAATAATGCAGCTCAAAAACCTGAAGTACTTGATATTACTAACTTAATCTAAGGGGAGGTTTACACATGGCACAAGTTAGCTATTACGGTACTGGTCGGCGCAAGAGCTCAACTGCTCGTGTACGCTTGATTCCTGGTACCGGTAAAATTACGATTAACAAAAAAGATGTTAAAGAATACATTCCATACGACAATTTGATCAAAGATATGGTACAACCATTAGACGTAACTGAAACAACTTCATCATATGACGTTGTTGCTAACGTTGAAGGTGGCGGCTTCTCTGGTCAAGCAGGTGCAATTCGTCATGGTATTGCTCGTGCTTTATTGAATGTAGATCCAGACTTTCGTGGTGCTTTAAAGCATGCTGGTTTATTAACACGTGACCCTCGTATGAAGGAACGTAAGAAACCAGGTCTTAAGAAAGCTCGTAAAGCAAGCCAATTCTCAAAGCGTTAATATTTATTATTGGCGTTTGTGCGAATATGTTATTAAAAATAGCTTTGTTCATAATGAACAAAGCTATTTTTTTATGATTAGTTAATCATGTAATACTAATGTAATAATCATAGCATTGTTATCAATAAAAATCAGTGTTATAACTATTAGCGTCCTTAGAAAACAGAGGAGGTGTAATAATGTCTTTATTAGCTAATTTAATTGGTAATACTGATTTAGAAGTTAATGCGACATTTAAGAGCTTGAATGGTGATACTTTACATGAACATCGTATTTGCCATAATATGAATCGGCATGAAGCATGTGCTGAAATGAAACGTTATATTATTTGTGCATATGCCAATTCAATTAACCTTGATTGCCCAATTCATGTTAAAGTTACTTGCCTTAAAAATAATTAATAATAAAAGAACGGAAGGTAATTCTGATTAATGACCATGATGAAATAAAGTGCGCTGATTTAATTGAAAACCAGCGCACTTTAATTTTTATAAGCCCATTTCTGAAAATGTATAAACGACATTTTGAAATTCATCACGCCGCTTAATTGCTTTTTCGACAGGTCCTTCGACTGCTGTCATATCAATTCTTACAATATACTTACGATTTAAACATACTAATGTTTTATCATTCATTCTTACATAGATGTGATTATCATCAAACTTTTCGGCTGCATCTTCCCAGACATGTTCATCAGTATGTTCAGAAGTTACACCGCGTTTAATAATTGCTTTGCCATCAATTGTATGAAACGCAACATCATAAACTTTTGCCATAAAATCAATCCTTTCAAACTAATTATATTTTAATGAAAAAGTTATGTTAATAAAAAAACATGGAGTTACTAATATAAAGTAGTAAAATAAATATGAGCATGTACGAAAGGTGTTGACTTCATTGAGTCGTAAAGTAGTTGAATTTTTTAAGTCATTATTTCAAATAATAATTATTTTTGCGGCAGCATTATTTGTTACGCAGCTATTATTAAAATATGTTATTGCGAATGAAGAAGTATTTGGCCCATCAATGGAACCAAATTTTGAACAGGGTGATCGTTTGATTGCCTTTCGTCATGCTAAGATTAAACGTAATGATGTTGTAATTATTAAAGCTCCTGATGCTCCAGGTGAGTTTTATATTAAGCGTGTTATAGGTTTACCTGGTGATAGTGTAGCTGTTAAAAATAATGAATTATACATCAATGGTAAAAAAACAGCACAACCATATTTACAAAAAAGTTTTGTTGATCAATATACCAATAATGGTTTACCGTTTACAGCAAACTTTACGTTAAAGCAAATATTAGGCGTTTCTAAAGTACCAAAGGGTGAATACTTTGTATTAGGTGATAATCGCCCTGTTTCAAAGGACAGCCGTTATTTTGGCTTTGTAAAACAAGATGGGGTTGTTGGTGTTGTTAAATTACGATACTGGCCACTAAATAAATTCAAAATATATTAATTAAAAAGCGTTGCATTTAAAGTGCAACGCTTTTTTGTTATTGCTTATTAAAAGGATAAGGCGTAAAATTTTGGCTGTTGTGATTTTTTAAAACTAGGAGGTTTAGTTAGGTGGAGAATATTAATAACCAACCTAATAAATCATATATTACGTGGCCAGTATTAGCGTTAATGGATTTCGTTACTGTTATTGGCTTCGATGATTTAATTTATAACTTTCAAAACCAAGGTTTAAGTGTTATTACCTCTTGGATAATTATGCTTTTTTGTTATGTCATTCCTTATTCATTAATGGTTGGTCAATTAGGATCATCATTTAAGGATGATGGTGGTGGCCTAAGTTCATGGGTATGTGGCACTAGTGGCGAATTCCTTGGCTACTTTACAGCATGGACATACTGGGCTGCTTCAATTCCTTATGTTGTTGATACTGCTAACTCTATTGTTGTCGGCTTAGGCTGGGCTTTTAATGGTAGTGATGCGCTTGAAAATACTTTGTCTAATAGTCTTTTTGCATTACTTAGTTTAACTGTTTTTGTTATTTTTATTTTTATTCAATCACGTTTCAAGCACTCATTAGAAGTTTTAAGTACTATTGGTGGGGTTGCGATGTTTGGTATGACTGTTTTATTTGTTATCATGACATTTACTTCAATTGCCATGGGTGGTCATATTGCTACACAACCAATGAATGTGCATGCTATTTTGCCTAAATTTAATTTTAAGTACTTCTCAACTGTTGGGATGTTAATCTTTGCAATGAATGGTGCTGAATTAGTTGCCCCATTTGTTACTAGAATGAAGAAACCTGGTCGTGATTTTCCAAAGGCAATGATTATGCTTTGTGTCATGACTGCTTTCTTAACTATTTTTGGTTCATTCTCTTTAGGTGTATTCTTTAATGCTCATCATTTACCAAATGATTTAAAGATGAACGGTTCATATTATGCTTTCCAAGCATTAGGTCGGCAATTCCATATGGGTAATTTCTTTATGTATTGCTTTGCTTGGACACAAGTATTCTATATGGCTGCATTATTAGCAGTTTTGCTAGATGCAATGACACGGATGTTAATTGTTGATACTGGTAATAAATATATGCCAAAATTCTTGCAAAAGAAAAATGAAGCCGGTTTGCCAATTAATGGTTATATCTTAACTTGTGTATTAAGTGCCTTTATTATTGGATTAGGTATTTTCTTACCTGATATGAATGATATCTTTAACTGGTTGTTAAACTTAAATGGCATTATTTCACCAGGTGTAACTTGCTGGATTTTCTATGCATTCATTAAGATGCGGCAAAAACAAGAACAATATCCATCAGAATATGTCTTTATTAAGAATCGGACATTAGCATTAGCTGTTGGCTGGTGGATGTTAATTGTTACTGCAGTAGCTACAGTATTAGGAATTGCTCCACAAGATGTTGCCCAATTCTCAGATACTTGGTGGTATGAATTAGTTATTAATATTATTGCTATTATTGTGTTAATTGGTTTAGGTGCAGTAATGCCATATGTACGGCGGCGTGAAGAACGGAGTCGTATTGGTGAAGCCTTTACTAAACAACAATGGGTTGCAATGATTGTTATCCTCTTAATTGCAATGATTAGTGACTTTTATCTTGGTGGTACCAAGTTATCATTGCGGTGGTTATATGTCGCAATTATTACTATTATTGGTTTAGTATTAATTGTTTGCATTGGTAAACCTGAAAAGACTTTAAATAAAGAATAATTACTAAAAAATCCTACTGGCTTATGTTAAGCAGTAGGATTTTTTGTGTTTACTATTTACAATTAATGCTAATTGTTATAAAAATTACTTTATAAGACTCTAATAGTATTTTTAGAATGATTAGTGTTAAAATAACTTTTATGTTCTTATTTAAAATGAGGTGATTAATTTTGGCAGATAGTAATGCACAAGCAAATGCTGCTAAAAAAAATCGTAATCGCATAACCGCGGCTGGATTATTGATCACTTTAGGCGTAGTTTATGGTGATATTGGTACTTCACCTTTGTACGTTATGAAGGCAATTATTCAGGGTAATGGTGGTATTGAACATGTTGATCAGGATTTTTTGATTGGCAGTATTTCATTAATTTTTTGGACATTAATGATTATCACTACAATTAAGTATGTTTTAATTGCATTACGAGCTGACAATAAAGGTGAAGGTGGGATCTTTGCTTTATACACATTAGTACGACGTCGGGCTCGTTGGTTAATTGTACCCGCAATGGTGGGCGGCGCAGCATTATTGGCTGATGGGATGTTAACACCAGCCGTAACTGTTACTACTGCGATTGAAGGACTACGCGGTGTTCCTGTTGCAAAACATGTATTGATTACAACGCAAACACAAGTCATTATTGTTACGATTGCTATTTTATCGTTTTTATTCATTATTCAACGGTATGGGACTGAAATGATTGGGAAAGCTTTTGGACCAATCATGTTAGTATGGTTTACGTTCTTAGGCGTTATTGGCTTTATTTATATGTGTGGTGACTTAACTGTTTTACGTGCTATTAATCCATATTATGCAGTTAAATTATTAATTAGCCCTGAAAATAAAATGGGCTTATTAATTCTTGGGAATGTTTTCCTAGCAACCACTGGGGCTGAAGCTTTATATTCTGATGTTGGTCACGTTGGTCGTGGTAATATTTATGCTAGTTGGCCATACGTTAATATTTGCTTATTATTGAACTACTGTGGTCAAGCAGTTTGGATTGAACATAACCAAGCTTCTGGTTATTTCCAACATCTATCAGACTTTAACCCATTTTATGATATGATGCCAGGCTGGCTACGGTTATTTGGGGTAGCAATTGCTACGTTAGCTGCGATTATTGCTTCACAAGCATTAATATCAGGTTCCTATACATTAGTTGCTGAAGCAATTCGTTTACGAATTCTTCCAAGATTACAAATTACATATCCAACTAATTTTAAGGGACAATTATATATTCCAGTAGTTAACCATATTTTATGGCTTGTTTGTGTATTGATTGTCTTCTTCTTTAGAACATCAGAACATATGGAAGCGGCTTACGGACTGGCGATTACGGTCACGATGCTGATGACAACCGTGCTGCTGTACCAGTACTTACGCTTGCGAAAAGTCAACTATGGTTTATCAATTCTGATGCTGTTATTCTTTGGATCGATTGAAACAGTCTTCTTTATTTCTAGCGCTGCTAAATTTATGCATGGTGGCTTTGTAACAGCTTTAATTGCGCTTGCATTGTTAACAATCATGTTTATTTGGCAATATGGTGATTATATTAAGAATGATAATTCTTATCGTATCAAAGATGTTTCGTTATTAGCCTATAAGAAACAATTATGTGAATTATCACATGATGAAAGTTTCCCATTATTTGCAACTAACCTAGTTTACATGACTCGAGTTAAGGCTAATGATAAGGTGAAGAAAAACATTCTTTATTCTATTTTGGACAAGCGGCCCAAACGTGCGCAAGTTTACTGGTTTGTAACTGTTAACGTAACTGATGAACCATATACAGCAGCTTATACTACGGAAATGTATGGTACTAACTACATTGTTAATGTGCAATTATACCTTGGTTTCCGAGTATCACAACGTGTTAATGTCTTCTTACGACAGATTATTAATGACATGATGAATAGTGGTGAATTGCCACGGCAACCACAGAAATATACAACTATTCCTGATCGTGAAGTGGGTGATTTTTCATTCGTTATGTTGCAAGAAGAATTATCACCTTCAACGCAAATTAATGGTTTTGAAAAGGCTATTATTCAAGCACGGTTATTCTTACAAAAGATAACAATTACACCAGCTAACTGGTTCGGTCTTGAATATTCAGATGTTGTTGAAGAACGAGTACCATTGATTTTAGGTAAAGTTCCAATTAGAAGATTAAGTGTTCTTCGTCAGGATAAGGATATTGATCAACTTAAAGCTGAAGTTGATGATGACGACGAAGATGAAGATATTTAAAGTAAAAGGTGATTGATAATTATCAATCACCTTTTTTAATTGGTATAGAAATAATAATTAATTAAATTTGAAATTTAATAGTTTATTTTTTGATAATTTGTAAGCGTTTTTATAAATCGCTTACATTTTTATATAAAAAGTGGTATAGTGAGACGTAACTATTAAATGGAGGATTAATATGGTAGATAATACAAAACATCGTGTGTATCATTTAAGTACAATTTTTATTTTTGTTTTTGGTGCGTTAGGTGGCTTACTTTTTGGTTTTGACACTGGTATTATTTCAGGTGCATCACCATTAATTGAAAATGCCTTTCACCTTAGCATTGCACAAACTAGTTTTGTAACATCATCAGTTTTAATTGGTTCATCAATTGGCGCATTGTCAATTGGTACGTTATCAGATAAATATGGTCGGCGTAAAATGTTATTAATTTCGGCCATCTTATTTATTATTGGTTCCTTATTGTCAGCTTTTGCCGTTGGTTTTATTTCAATGGCAATTGCCAGAATTATTTTAGGTTTGGCTGTTGGTGGTGCTTCTGGATTAACACCGTCTTACTTAGCTGAATTAGCAACGACTAAACATCGTGGTTCAATTTCGGGGATGTTTCAGTTAATGACTACTGCTGGTATTTTGCTAGCCTATATTTCTAATATTGCCTTTTTACATCACAATTTATTAGGATGGGCTGATTGGCGTTGGATGTTAGGATCAGCGTTAATTCCAGCTGTTTTATTATTAATTGGTTCAATTGTATTGCCAGAATCACCACGTTACTTAGTTCAGATTGGACAACGTGATGAAGCACGAACCGTCTTACATATTTTAAGAGCACACACTAATACCAATCCTGATCAAGAATTGGCTGACATTGAACGCGTTGCTAGTCAAGAAGAACAACAAAAGGGTGGTATTCGTGAATTATTTAAGGTTGCTGGACCATCCGTCTTTGTAGCAGTGGGAATAATGTTTTTACAACAATTAGTCGGTATTAATTCTGTCATTTATTATTTGCCACAAGTCTTTATTAAAGGTTTTGATTTTCCAGATAGTAAAGCAATTTGGATTTCAGTTGGAATTGGTGTTGTTAATTTTGTAACAACTATTTTAGCAACCATCATTATGGATAAGTTTAATCGGAAGACTTTCTTAATATTTGGTTCAGTAGTGATGTCAATTTCATTGATTGTTATTTCAATAATGAGCTTTACAATGAGTATTAAAGCATCAGCAATCCCAACAATGATTTTTATTGCATTTTATATTTTTGGGTTTGCAATTTCTTGGGGTCCAGTTGCGTGGATTTTAATTGGTGAAATTTTTCCATTAAATGTGCGTGGAATTGGTAATTCAGTAGGATCAGCGGCTAACTGGGTTGGTAATTTCATTGTTACGCAATTTTTCTTATCCCTATTGAGTGTTTTTCATGATAAAATTGGTGGTCCATTTATGG
>CAWUZD010000018.1:0-12266 GCA_963926925.1 uncultured Lactobacillaceae bacterium | reverse complement strand
ATTGAAAGCATTATTTTGGAAGGACAAGATACAACGATTTCAACGCGATTATTAGCAAAATTGGGACAAAATCATATTATGCTAGTTGTTTGTGATCAAAAATATTTACCGGCTGGCATTTTTATTGAGTATGGGCAATACCATCGTACTGCTAAACGAGTTCGGGAACAATTACTTTGGAGTGAACAATTAACAACACATGCATGGCAGCAAATAGTTTATCAAAAAATGCAAAATCAAATCACATTAGCTCGTTATTTAAATGTTCCTGAAGAACGGTTAATGTTAATGAAATCATTGGCAGAAGCAGTTGAACCAGGTGATCCAACTAATCGTGAAGGTCATGTAGCTAAAGTTTACTTTAATTCATTATATGGCAATGACTTTTCACGTGATCTTGATTGTATTGAAAATATGATTATGAATTTTGGTTATACAATTATTCGTTCTTATATTGCAAGGATTACTGTAGCAGAAGGATTAGTAACGGCACGTGGATTATTTCATTCTAATGAATATAATCAATTTAATCTTGTTGATGATTTAATGGAACCATTTCGACCAATTATTGATTATTGGATGCATAAAGCAATACTAGATGATGATATGGATCATCTTACATATGAAAAACGTTTAAAGATCATTGATGTTATTAATCAACCAATGTTTACTAATGATGGTAAATTAACAACTTTGGATAAGATAATAGATACTTATGTTAATAATTTCATTTATGCAATGAATAATAACGATTTAGATTGCTTATACACGATTGATTTAAATGATTTTATTGATGCAAATGAAAAGGGTGTAAAGGGATGAGTTACGAAAGAATGAGAGTATTTTGTATGTTTGATTTACCAACGGAAACAACTGAAGAGCAAAAACAATATCGAATTTTTCGTAAAGGGTTAATTGCTAATGGCTTTACGATGCTTCAATATTCAGTTTATCAACGCATGGTACCTAATCGTCGTGCTGGTAAAAAATATGAATCGATTATTAAGAAATTTATTCCTGAAAATGGGGATGTTCGTTTAATTTATATTAGTGAAAAACAATATAGTGATATGAAAATTTTAATAGGTGATCGTAATCGTCAAGAAGAAATTGTTGCTAATAAGAAAATGGTGATTATTTAATGGAAGTTAAATTAGAATATTTTAATAATCATTTTATTGATTTTGATTTACATACATTTAATTTTTTAGTAGGTCCTAATCGAAAGATTAAGCAACAATTATTGGCAACTATTAATCGTGAAAAATCAGGAAAAAGTTTGTCCGAATTGGAAGAAAATTATTATAGCAATGATGGCATTAATATTTTTTGTGATGATAAAGTAATTAATCATCGTAATATTAATTTTAAATTGATTACATCCTTAACTGAATTAACTAATGAACTAACATTAAATAAGAATTCTTTATTGATGAATTATTTAAAATCATTAGATGATGATTTTATTATTCAAAAGACCATTACACAATTAAACGATATGTTGATTAATCTTGAAAATGTTATTCAAGATAAAATTAATAATTTAGATAATAAAAAACATTTAATTGCAGAATTATCATTATTATCTTATGAAAATTTGATTAAAAATAATCTTTTACTTTCTTTTAATGAAAGTGATGATAATGATAATATTCCAGTTAATATGGCACAATCACAACAAATTATTCACCTGTTTTTGAATTTATTAAAAGTAACTTTACAAATTACTAACCATCCATATTGGTTATTTTTAACTAATTTAAAACAAATATTTGCAAGTGACGAAGAAATAAATGATTTTATTTCACAATTACGCGAAATTGCTGAAGATACTGATTTATTAAAAGTTTTCATAATTCTTGATGAAATTCCTGAGTTTAATATGACCACCGAAGATATTGAAAGAACAATTTATTTAGGTGATTTTATAGAACAATTACCAGCATTTTGGATGTTAAAGCGTTCATTAATACTTCATTATCCTTATGAATTTAATTTATCAGATCAACAATTAGTAAAATCTTTTTATAGAGTTATTAATTGTGTTGGTAATGCTAATAATCTTTATTTAAATAATGAAGATATGTTACTATTAAAAACGTTGGAAGAGATTCTTTAGGGACGAAAATCTTAATTTAAAATAATTTGCGGTTTTCGTATGTTCTGAATTTCGACATCAATACAACTTTACGCCAAGCAAGAAGCACTTGCTAACAGTTTTCGTACGTTCTGAACTGCAAGACTCACTATTATTAATTAATAGTGAGTTATTTTTATCCTCCAATTTCCACCTTGAGCATATTTAGTTACATATCCGTACGAATGCACTACAATAAGAATTGTAAATTGAATTGAAGTAGGAGGGTGATAAGAAAATGACAACATTAAATAATGAAATCTTTAATTTCATTAAAGAAAATGGTGGTGCAACCATCAATGAAATTCAAGCTCATTTCGCACCACATGACATCTATAACAATGTCGATGGTATGGTAGTTTCATACGCTAATCCAGTTACTCATGAAATTAACGCAGAAATGGACAAGAAAGGTGACTTTGTAGTTGAAGCAGAAAAGGGCTTCTACAAAGCTATCTAATTAATTTAATGAAATAAAAGTGAAGGACTTGTTGCAATGCAACAAGTCCTTTTTGTTTTAATTTCTTCTTTTAATAGCATTAATAATATTCCGAATAATAATGATACTTAGATAAATTACGCCATAAATAACCGCACCGATAAATACAACTGCATAGATACAAAAATCAAATAGTAATTTGAAAATCCAAATGCCACCAAATAGCATTGCCAAAATTAGGATAAACCACCACATTTTACTTACTCCTTTACCAAACATAACTATATTATCGAAAGTTAATGACAATAAAGCAACTTGAACGATTCACTTTATTTTAAAACGTTTTCAGTTCGTGATACATTGGAGATGAACTTAGAGAAGAGTAAAGGAGTGGGCAAGGAATGGATCGTATTATTACTGAAAAAGAAATTGCGACATATCGTCAAAATTTAGCAAGTAATCCCCATGCACGGGCTTTACAACGGGCAGTGATGAACAATGGGATTAACAAAGCAACTGAAAGTGAAAATGTTATTCCAACTATTCATCCTGTTTATTCTGATGCCATGGATGGTGGCAAGGTTACTAACCAAAAGAAATCTGGCCGGTGCTGGGATTTTGCCACATTGAACACCATGCGTTATGACATTAGCAAGAAGTTCCATATTAAGGACTTTGAATTATCACAAAATTATATTTCATTCTGGGATCGGTTAGAAAAGGCTAACTTTTTCTATGAATGTGTTTTGAAGACAGCTGATGAAGCAACTGATGATCGTGAATTAAGTTACTACTTACAATTACCAGATGATGATGGTGGGCAATGGGATAATGCTGCTGCTTTGATTGAAAAGTACGGTGTTGTGCCAAAGTATGTAATGCCCGAAACATTCAACAGTAGCAATACTGATGATTTTACAGCATTAATTCATACTAAATTACGGCGTGATGCTGGTATTTTAAGACATGCGATTGTTGAAGGAACACCACAAGATGAACTTGATGAAATCAAGGACAAGATGATGAGTGAAAACTACCGGATTTGTGTCATGGCCTTTGGCAAACCAGTTGATAAGTTTGACTTTGAATACCGTGATGACGATGGTAAGTATCATATTGACCGTGATTTGACACCAGTTGAATTCTACAAGAAGTATGTCGGCTGGAACTTAGATGATTATATTTGCTTAGCAAGTATTAGCCAAGATAGTAAGAAATACAATCAATTGTATACCTTACCTGGTGAAAATACCGTTGTAGATGGTCATCCAATGACAATCTTGAATGTTGATCATGATCAATTTAAACAAATTGCGATTAAACAATTACAAGATGGTCAACCAGTTTGGTTTGGTAATGATGTACTAGCTGATTCTGATCGTAAGAACGGTTACTTAATGCGTGACTTGTACAAGCGTGAAGAATTATTTGATATTGATTTATCAATGACACAAGGCCAACGGTTTGATACCCAACAAGCCCAATTATCACATGCCATGACATTACTTGGTGTTGATTTGGTTGATGGTAAACCAACTAAGTGGAAGGTTGAAAACTCTTGGGGCGATGAAGTTGGCGATAAGGGCTACTTTAAAGCTGACGATGGTTGGTTTGATAACTATGTTTATGAAATCATTGTTAAGAAAGAATACCTTAATGATGCTGCTAAACAAGCATTACGGAAAGAACCAATTAGTTTACCAATTTGGGATGTATTACATTAATTGTGAGTTAAGGGGAGGTTTATTGGCATGAGTCGCAAAATTTCTGAAAAGAATCTGCATAAGTATGAAGCAGATTATCAAAAATTTGCTAATAATGATGTATTAATGCGGGCAGTTGCTAACAACGGCATTAATGCTACTAGTGAAACGATTAGTTCAAAAGTTGCCATGAATCAAGTATTTTCATTAGAACTTGATAGTGGTAAAGTTGCTGATCAGAAAAAATCTGGGCGTTGCTGGTTATTTGCTGGCTTAAATGTGATGCGGCATGCTCTTCAAAAGAAGTACAACTTAAAAGATGATTTTGAATTATCACAAACTTATCCATACTTCTGGGATAAATTTGAACGGGCTAATTATTTCTACCAAAACATTTTAAGAACGGCGAGCCAACCAATTGATGATCGGCGTGTGCAATTCCTTTTGGCAACACCACAACAAGATGGTGGACAATGGGATATGTTATGTGCATTGATTGCTAAGTATGGCATTGTACCAAAATATGCGATGCCCGAAACATATAACAGCAGTACTTCTAATGAATTAAATACTACATTTAATTATAAATTACGGAAGGATGCGCTTATTTTACGGCAATTGGTTGCTGATAAAGCTGATGAAAAGGCCATTGATGATGCTCAGCATAAGATGCTTAATGAAGATTACCGCATCTTGGTTTATGCATTAGGTGAACCGCCAGTTAAGTTTAACTTTGAATATCGTGATAAGGATGATAATTATCACATTGATCAAGACTTAACACCAAAGGGTTTCTTCAATAAGTATCTTGACTGGAATCTTGATGATTATGTTTCAATTATTAATGCACCAACTAAGGATAAACCTTACAATCATGTTTACACCGTTGATATGTTAGGTAATGTGGTTGGTGGCCGCCAAGTTCGGCACTTAAATTTGCGGTTACATGAATTTAAGAAGTTAGCCATCAAGCAATTACAAGATGGTCATCCAGTTTGGTTTGGCTGTGATGTTGTTAAAGATTCTGATCGGAAGATTGGCATCTTAGACCCACACATTTACAATCGTGAGGATCTTTTCAATATCAACTTGAACATGACTAAAGCTGAACGCCTTGAATATGGTGAATCAATGATGACTCATGCTATGGTGTTCACCGGTGTTGATTTGGATGACGATGGTCAACCAATTAAATGGAAGGTTGAAAATTCATGGGGTGAAAAAGTTGGTAAAGATGGTTACTTTGTAATGAGTGATGAATGGTTCGATGAATATGTTTACCAATTGGTAATCAATAAGAAGTACCTTTCTAGCGAAGCATTACAAATTCGTGACCAAGAATACAACAACCCAACGATTTTGAAACCTTGGGATCCACTTGGTGCATTAGCATAATTTCTATGAAAATCTTGCTGCAGGGATGTGGCAAGATTTTTTTATTTGATAAAGAAAGCGTTTTAATTTACTCATAAAAAAATAAATTATAAACTAAAAATGAGTAAAGGATAAAGAGGTAATTTATATGAGTAAAGTTGCACATGTTTTGGGTGGTGCACCAGTTACTGATGGTACACAAGCTGACATTAAAGATAACTTATACATGCATGTTAATTATCAATGGTTAAAGGATGCGAAGATTCCAGCTGACAAACCTGATACTGGTAGTTTCCAGGAATTAGATGAAGCAGTTGAAAATCACTTAATTAGTGACTTCAATGACTATCATAATGATAAGTTTGAAGCTCCTAATGCGATGTTCGCTGAAGCAATGAAGATGCATACTTTAGTACTTGACACTGTTAAACGGAATCATGATGAAGTAAAGCCTTTATTGCCAGTCATTGAAAAGATTAGAAATCTTAAGGACCTTGATGATTTGCGGGCACAATTAGCAAGTTGGGTTAAGGATGCTTTACCATTACCATTCATTATTGATGTTGAACCAGATTGGAAAGACACTGCTAAGAATGCGGTCTTCTTCTATGCACCAAACTTAATTTTGCCTGATAAGACATATTATGCTAAACCAGATAGCGCTAAGTTATTACAAACTTGGGCTGATATGTCAAAGAAATTATTGATGCATGCTGGTTACTTAGAAGCAGTTGCGCAAAAGATGGTTGATGGTGCTTTAGCATTTGATAAATCATTAGTACCACATGTTATGACATCTGAAGAATTAGCCGACATGACTAAACAATATAATCCAAAGACATTAACTGAATTAGCTGGTTATAGTCATGCGTTTGATTTAGATAAGATGGTTTGTGATTTGGTTGACGATAAACCTGATAAGGTCATTGTTACCCAACCAAATTACTTTGCTGCTTTTGATGACATTATTAATAATGATACTTTTGAAAACTTAAAAAGTTGGTTATTAATTAATGCGGTTAATAAGTTCTCACCATACTTAAGTGAAAACATCCGGAAAGACGCTGACAAATTCCACCGCGCTGTTTCCGGTGTTAAGGAATCATTAAGTGTTGATCGGTTTGCATACACAGTCTTAGATGATACTTTCAAGTATGTCATCGGTGACTTCTATGGTAGAAAATACTTTGGTGAAGCTGCTAAGGCCGATGCTGCTAACATGATCAAAGAAATGATTGGTATTTACAAGAACCGGCTTGAAAACAATACTTGGTTAGGTGAAAAGACCCGTGCTAAGGCAATTTTGAAACTTGATAAGATTGCTATTAAAGTTGGTTTCCCAGAAAAGATTAAGCCAGTCTATCAAAAGTTACATGTTACTACCAAAGCTGATGGTGGAACATTACTCAGCAACTACATTGACATTAAGAAGACGATGATTGCTGATAACTTCGAACAATTCCACAAGCCAGTTGACCGGAGCACTTGGGATATGCCACCACAATTGGTAAACGCATGTTATGATCCATCACGGAATGATATTACTTTCCCAGCTGCTATTTTGGAAAAGCCATTCTATGATCTTTCACAATCACACAGCCAAAACTTCGGTGGAATTGGTTGCGTAATGGGCCATGAAATTTCCCATGCTTTTGATAACAATGGTTCACACTTTGATGAATATGGGAACATGGTAAACTGGTGGAGTGATGAAGATGCAGCGCACTTCAAGCAATTAACCCAAAAGATGATTGATGAATTCGATGGAATTCCATTTGCTGGTAGTAAAGTTGATGGTAAGTTAGTTGTTTCCGAAAACATTGCTGATAATGGCGGGATGAGCTGCTCATTACAAGCATTGAAGCAACAAGATGACTACGACTTACAAGCATTCTTTATTAACTGGGCAACCATTTGGCGGATGAAAGCTAGTCGGCAATATCAATTAATGTTATTAGCAACCGATGTGCATGCACCAGAAGAATTACGGGGTAATGTGGTACCACAAAACTTCGAAGACTTCTACCAAGCATTCGGCATTACTGATAAAGATGGTATGTGGCTAGCACCTGAAAAACGGGTTCAAATTTGGTAAAAAATAATTAGTAAGTAATAAAAGGGATTATGGTATTTGACCATAATCCTTTTTTGTTGTTTCCATTTAGTACGAAGGGTGTTATAATATTTAAGATTATTTTATAAAAAATTCCCGAAAGGATTCATTACTAAGTAATGAAGATGCCTCGTAACCGGAATAATTGAAGGGGGAAATATAATGACAGAACGTCGTTTATTTACTTCAGAATCAGTTTCTGAAGGACATCCAGATAAGATTGCTGATCAAATTAGTGATGCCATCTTAGATGCTTTAATTGCTAAAGATCCTAACGCCCGGGTTGCTGTTGAAACAGCAGTAACTACTGGCTTAGTATTAGTTGCTGGTGAAGTATCAACTACTGCTTATGTTGATATTCAATCAGTTGTTCGTCATACTATTAAGAAGATTGGTTACACTGATGGCCGGATTGGTTTTGATGGTGCTAACTGTGCTGTTTTAGTAGCAATTGATGAACAATCATCTGATATTGCGCAAGGTGTTAATGATTCGCTTGAAGCACGTAGTGAAGATGAAGACCCATTAGACAAAATTGGTGCTGGTGACCAAGGTATGATGTTTGGTTTCGCAATTGACGAAACACCTGAATACATGCCATTGTCAATTTCATTAGCACATGCGTTGATGCGCAAGACAGCCCAATTACGGAAGGATAAGGTATTAACATACTTACGTCCTGATGCTAAGGCCCAAGTAACAGTTGAATATAACGAAGATAACAAGCCATACCGAGTTGATACTGTTGTTATTAGTACACAACATGATGAAGATACATCATTAGAAACAATTCGTCATGATATGATTGAAAAAGTTATCAAAGCGGTTATTCCTGCTAACTTACTTGATGATAAAACCAAGTACTACATTAACCCAACTGGTCGGTTTGTATTAGGCGGTCCAAGTGCTGATACTGGTTTAACTGGTCGGAAGATTATTGTTGATACTTATGGTGGTTATGCTCGTCATGGTGGCGGTGCATTCTCAGGTAAGGATCCTACTAAAGTTGACCGTTCTGCTGCGTATGCTGCTCGTTACATTGCGAAGAACATCGTTGCTGCTGGCTTAGCTAGTCGTTGCGAAGTGCAATTAGCATATGCGATTGGGGTAGCTCACCCAGTATCCATTGCGGTGGAAACATTTGGTACTGGTAAAGTTGACGATGACACCATTGTTAAAGCAATTCGTGAAAACTTTGATCTTCGTCCTGCTGGCATCATTAAGATGTTGAACTTACGGCGGCCAATTTATGAACAAACCGCTGCTTATGGTCATTTCGGTCGGACTGACATCGACTTACCATGGGAACATCTTGATAAAGTTGACGCTTTAAAGAAGTATTTAAATAAATAATGATTAAATTATCCTGGTGTTATTAACACCAGGATTTTTTGTAAAAAATTTATCATTTGGCGTAAAAGGGTGTATGATACTTTATTGTGATGATGATTTAATAATATTAATAAAAGATTAAATAATACTACATGTTGTATATTTGCTATTGAATAATACAATATGTAGTATTATTATTTATAGGTAAGTTATTTGGGAGGCATATTAATGCGCGATTATATTAAATTTTTGGCTCACCAATTAAAAGGTTGGCCACAACAGAATTACTACCTATTTTACTTTAATCTTGGTTGTCAGGTGATGACATTAGTTACTAATCCGATTACGTGGATTAGCATTATCACATTTGTTGGGACCACATTAGGTGTCCTTTGCATTTTAGCAATTAATGCGGCTAAGTCAGTTAATGGTTTATTAGGATTATTATCAGCGCTTTGCTTCATCATTACTGGTTGGGCTGCAAAGAACTATTTGAGTATTTTTACACAAATTTCTTATGTAATGGCGCTCGATGTTCCAGTTTTAATTAGTAAGAATTGGAATATGAACATGGTTTCTAAGATTCGTAAGTTTAAACCTAAAAACTGGGTCATCGCGATTTGCTTAACAATCGTTACATACTTAGTTTCTGGTTACGCAATTGGTCATTTAACGAATGATCCACGACCATGGATTGATGCGATTAGCTTTGCGATTGGTTTAAGTGGTTCAGTTATTTGCTTCCTTCGTTATTCTGACCAATATGTATGGTGGTTTGCTAATGACTTTGCCGGGATGGTATTATGGTTTGTTTCCTTCCACCAAGGCAGTGCTACTTTAGCAATGTTTGTTAACGCCACAATTTACTTAATAAATGACTTCATTGGCTTTACGGTTAGTCCTTGGTTTAACAAGAAAGAACATGATCGGCTTGTTAAAGAAGAAAAGGCTTATGAAGCTAAATATCATGAAAGTATGGATTAATAAAAAAGCAGCTGTTAAGCTGCTTTTTTTATTGGGTAAATTAACGTTGCTAACTATTAGAAGATTGATATTCTAACATTTATAACTAGTTATAGTTAAATTATTTGTATTGAAATTGTATATTTTATGTAAATAAATGATGATTATCTGTACAATTATTGTAACGGTAACATTTATTAATTGCGCATAATAATGGGTGTTTAGTATATTATTCAATGATAAAGACAAAAATATACTAGTAAAGGATAATTCATATGCAAATTGATTTCGATAAGTACATAAAAAAACAACCTGTATTAGCAAAAATCATTCAAGGTAAGCCTGCTTTTTGGCCTAATTTGAATTTATTACCAAATGATGAAATTTGGCAACATGAACAATATAGCATTCATGATATTGAAGAAGCTGATGCTGATTTGCACCGTTATGCACCATTAATTGCGGTGATTTTTCCTGAGACAGCTAAGACTAATGGAATTATTGAATCACCATTGAAACCAATTCCCAAGATGGCTGCCAAACTTAATGAACGGCATCCATTTTATGGCAAATTATATCTTAAGATGGACTCTGAATTACCAGTTGCTGGTTCAATTAAGGCCCGCGGTGGTTTATACGAAGTGTTCAAACATGCCGAAACATTAGCTCTTGAACATCATTTATTAACTTCTAAAGATGATGATTATACGAAGTTGGCAACGCCAGCTGCTAAGAAGTTCTTTAGTCAATATACGGTTCAAGTTGCTTCAACTGGTAATTTAGGTCTTTCTATTGGCATTGTGGCTTCTGCATTGGGCTTTAAGGCAATTGTTCACATGAGTAGTGATGCCAAACAATGGAAGAAGGATTTGTTACGGCAAAAGGGTGCCCAAGTTATTGAATATCAAGATGACTTTGATAAGGCGTTAGATGAAGGCCGTGAACGCTCTAAGCAAGATCCATATAGTTACTTTGTTGATGATGTACGTTCGAAGTACTTGTTCATGGGCTATGCAGTTGCTGCATTGCGCTTAAAAAAACAATTAGCTGAACAACATATTACTGTTGATAATGATCATCCAATTTTTGTATATAGTCCTGCTGGTGTTGGTGGCTCTTCAGGTGGGGTAGCATTTGGTGTTAAAGCTGTCTTTGGCGATGCAGCCCATGCTTTCTTTGTTGAACCAGCTGTATGCCCAAGCATTATTTTAGGGATGGTAACAGGCTTAAATAACAAGATTTCTGTGCATGATGTTGGTCTTGATGGTAAAACTGAAGCTGATGGCTTAGCTTGCCCAAGTCCTTCAGTGATTTCTGGTGATATTATGCAACCATTATTAAGTGGTATTTTCACAGTTGCTGATAAGACATTGTTTGAATACTTACGTGATTTGTATGATTCCGAAGGCATTACTATTGAACCATCTTCATGTGCAACCCTTGCTGGTCCTGACCAATTATTCACTGATAAATTAGCATTGCAATACTTACAAGACCACAATTTGGCTGATAAGAAAGACAATATTACCCATATTGGTTGGGCAACCGGTGGTAGCATGGTTCCTGAAGCTATTAATAAGCAAAATTTGAATATTTATTTATAAAATAAAAAAGCAATAATTCGGCGTATTTATAGATATGCCGAATTTTTTTGTTTTATTTACTACTAAATTATATTAATAAATGCTAATCTAGAAAGTAGGATAGTTATTTTTGAAGAGAGGGATTGATAAAAAATATGACTAATAATAAACCTAATTATGTTCAACAATTACATACACAAAAAGATCACCATTTAACAGCAGTTACTGGTGCCGGCGTTTTACTTGGCAGTACAATTTTATTAGGTCAACAAAGCAAAGTTCATGCGGCTGAAAATAGTAAGTCAGCAAGTGACCATACGATGATTGTAAGCCAAAGTGCTGCTAGTTCACAACAAGTGCAATTACATCCTAGTCAAACTACTAGTGCTACTAAGAGCACTTCACAAGCAGCAAGTACAGCATCACAAACAAGTGAAGCCAGTACAACAACTGCTTCTGCAGTAACTTCACAAACGCAACAATCACAAACAAGTACTGCTAGTCAAACAACCACATCACAACAAGTAGCAAGTACTGCTACTAGCGAAAATGCTACTAGTACTAAGCAAAACAGCAGTGCTAAGCAAGTAACTGCTAAATCACAAGCAGCAACTACTAATAC
>CAWUZD010000017.1:0-17853 GCA_963926925.1 uncultured Lactobacillaceae bacterium | reverse complement strand
CATCATAGAACGTGTCGAGTTCATGACTATCGAATCTTTCCAAAATCGCATCCATAATCAATTGGTGTGATTCATTGCTAGAATGATATAATGCTTTACCCCGTTCAGTTAAAGCAATCCGAATTGAACGTTTATCTTTTTCATCTAAATACCGACGAATGTAACCCTTTTTTTCTAAATTAGCCAATCTTGTGGTTAAAGTACTCTTACTAATATTTAACGCATCAGATACTTCGTAAGTTTGTGGTGCTTTTAATCCGATGGCATGAATTACATTCACATCTGTTACTGAGAGATCGTTATAAGGACTATCTTTAAGCACAGTCTTCTCGGTATTCAAGATATTAGTATAAGCATCAAAAAAAACATGTGTAATTGTTGCTTTTTTCTCTGATATCGGTAGTGTATCAAAATTCTTATCAGTCATAAAAAAAACGCATCCTTTACATCTATATATTCATTTAGTAAAAATTTAAGCTCTTCACAATATTATTATATATAAAATTAATATATATTGTAATTAAGTTTGTTATCTTTTTCACAAATAATACAATAAAAATAACTTATAATTAATAAAAATTATGAGTTATTTTTTTTACTTTTTTTAGGCGTTTTAGGCGCTTTAATCATATCATTAAATTTCCAGTAATCATTAATTGCTTTAAAACGAATAAAACCATTCCGTAAACAAAAACCAATCGCAATTCCTGCCAAAATAAAGAATAATGCCAAGAGCATAAACCACTGTGAATAACGTAAACTAAGCGTGAAATAACAAAATATTCCTAAAATTAAACCAACCCAAAAGACACCACAACTAAGCCATCTTAAAAAGACACCACTTTTATGACTCTTTTGGAATAAAATAACTACTTCATCTAAATTAATCGCATCATTCAAAGCAACAAAGACATAACCATCAGCAATCCGGTACCGATACTTATCACGTTTGAGCACAAATTCAACAAAACGATCTAATTCAGCGTCATCAACATCAATTCGTGCATCTTCACCATCAAATAAGTAGTACTCACGAACAATGGTTACTTGCTTATGTTCTTTTTTATCTAAATCAACATGTTCTTTTAATTGCTTGGCAATTACACTAATAACAGTTAAATCAAAATCAGTAAATGTACTTTGTTCAGCAACTAATGATCCTTCTTCGCTCATGCCATTACCTCTCTTCTTTTGCGTTTAACTTAGCTAAACAAGCCTGCATAAATTGTTTAGCATCCCCAACAAACTTATAATCAGCATAATTAAAAATATTAGCCTTAGCATCGGTATTAACTGACACTAATGTATGAACGTTTTTAACACCAGCCAAAAACTGCGTTGAACCAGAAACACCTAATGTTAACAATAATTCTGGCCGGACAGTATTACCAGTCAAACCAATTTGATGTGCTTGACCAAAACCGGCTAACAATGAAACTGGCCGTGAAGTCATTAATACAGCATCTAATCGTTTAGCAAGTTGTTTGGCCAACTTGACACTTTCGGGGTCACTTGCACCGCGTCCAATCGCCACAATGCGTTTGGCATTAGCGACTACTGGTTGAGCTGGCATTACTTGACTGGTCATTAACTGCATATGACCAGCTGGTAATGGCAAGTTATCAATATCTTTAATTAATGGCATTTTGTCATCTTGTTGCACCGCATCGAACATGCCACTGCGTACGGTGGCCATTTGTGGTGTTGCTGTATCAATAATTTGGCAAATCACATCATCACCATATGATGGTTTATATTGTATTAATTGGCCGTCATGATAATCAATATCAATACAATCAGCTGTTAAACCCAAGCCTAACATTCCTTGTAAATGTGGTGCAACTGCCTTACCTTCATCATCGGCACCAAATAAAAAGGCATTAGGTTGATAAGTTTGGACTAATTGTGCTAATAAATTAGCCTTTTGGACATCATCAAGCCAGTTTTGATAATGATAAATCATTACTTGTTGCGCACCATAGCCACGTAAATCTTGTTCAAGATGAGCATTTTCTTTTTCGAATAACACCACATTTACATCTTGTTGCCAAGCCTGCACATGCGTAATTAATTGCAAAGTAACATCATTAATCTTGTTATCATCATGTTCAGCATAAATCCAAATACTTTTTTTCATTATAATCGTCCTTATTGCAAAATATTAAGAAAAGCAGTTGCACTAGTTAATTGTTGGGCGTGTTGCGCTGGTAATTCTGGTGCTGCTAGTGAAACAACTTTAGTAGCTGAACCTGCTGTGCCAATACGTTGTAAGTCGCATTGTAAGTCATCCGCATTCCATACCGTCACTGTTTCATTAACTGCTTGTTGAATTCCACTAACCGTCATTTGTGCTGGTGGTAATTGTTGTTCACGGTCAACGGTTACTACCAAGTTATCTTGGGTTTGTAAAGTTTGCATATTGTTATTAAAGCGACGTGTAATCTGCCATGTTAAATTATCATAACTTAAAGCACTAACACGGGTTGCCTGTTGCCAATGTAATTGTGCGGCTAAGTTAGGACCAACTTGACCTGTATCGGCATCATGGGAAGTATAACCAGTAATGACTAAGGAAACATCCCCAATTTTAGTAATTGCTTGGGCTAGTGTATAACCGGTTGCTAAGGTATCAGCACCTGCAAAGCGCCGATCACTTAATAAAATCGCTTGATTAGCCCCCATTGCTAGTGCCGCTTGTAAAATAATCTGGGAATGCATTGCTCCCATCGTTAACGCGATGATTTCAACATCATGTAATTGCTGCCGTAATTGTAAAGCTAATGCTAACGCATACCGATCATCTGGATCCATTTCCATAGCGGTATTATCACGTTGCAAATTATGTGTAACTGGATCAAGGGCGACATGCCGAGCAGCAGGTACACCTTTAAAACAAACAACTATTTTCATTCTTAAACCCCTATCTTTGTTGATGCATTTCTGCATAAGTAATTGTGGCATTGCGATTAGCATCAATTACTTGAACTGCTTGAAAAGCTTGGTAAGCTTGTTGCCATTTTTGCCAAAGGATTGGATCATCATAACCATGTTGATTAAAGATTTGTTGCAAAGTTTGCCAAATAGCTTGTAAAGCTTGCCAACTAGCTAACATTGCTACCGTCACCTGTTCATGTTCAGGCTCAGTTGTTGGTTGTAAGTTTGCAATCGCTTGAGCCTGCAAGTTTGTATCACTGGCTAAAGTTACTAAACGAGCAATCTGCGCTTGGGTTGGTGCTAACATTGCCAAACCATGACCATCAACTAATGTGTTTTTTCCATATTCAACTAAATAACCAACCATATCATGCTGCCACTGGGCTAACACAGCAATTAAAAACTTCACTAAGTTTAAATACCAATCATGATAATCACTAGTAACTACTTTTACTGGCGTATTAACAAATGTAATTGTTGTTGTGGTCTGGTCAAGATGTAATTCACATTGGTATACATGATCATCAGCAACTAAAAATAACTGATGGGCAAAATGCGCTCCTGGTAATAATGATTGCTGACCAGTTAATTTATTTTGATTAACTTTAACATCAGCACTTAATGGTGCCCAGGTGGCTAAGTTTGTTTGCCGCGTACTAAAATGAATGGCCAGTACACATGCTATATACGGATTTAACGTTGTTAGTTGCTTTAAAAAAGTCATAATCTGGTGATTATCTTGCAAAGTTAAAATGCCTAACTGCGTAAGTTGTTTGATAATCGTAGCATCATCAGCATCGCGATTATCAGTTACAAATTGTTGACCAAGAATATGTAATAACCGTTTAGTTAATTGGTCCTTTTCATCCATAATTCGTACTTCTTTCAATATTTTCTTTCTTTAATTATGACACAGTTATTAAAGAAGTTAAAAAAAAGCGCTATTCAAAAATTGAATAGCGCCATTTATTTTAATATTATTTAACGATTAAGTTAGTCAAATTACCAAATTGGTCTGTCATTTGAGCAATTTGTGCTAATTGATGCAACCGGTTAGTTCTAACATCGGCATTATCAACCATAATCATGGTTTTATCGAAGTAATCATCAATCAATGGTGCAAGACTTGTTAAGCTTTGGAAATTATCAGCAACGGTTTGTTGTGCCATCTTTGGTTTGATAGCAGCCACAGCATCGTATAATTTCCGTTCAGCATCATTATCGAATAATGCTGGTTCAACAGTAAAGTTATCATCCCAATTAGTGATGTTCTTATTAGTTAACCGTAATACCCGGGTTAATGATTCAATGTTAGTCTTGAAATCAGCGTCATCCTTGTGAGCGTCTAATACTTGTGCTGCTGCAAAGATGGTCTTCAAATCAAGATGACGATTATCAACAACAGTATCAATGATATCATGCCGTAAGTTTTCTTCCATAAACCATTGCCGCATCCGATCAATGATAAATTGTTGTACTTCTTTAGCATTATGCATCCAATCCAAACCAGCAGTTAAATCAGCATCTTCTAACGCTTGACTAATTGCTTGTTGCAATTGTTTAACTGGGAAGTGCCAATTCTTTGCTTGAATAATCCGCACAATACCGTAAGCTTGCCGCCGTAATGCGTATGGATCGTTAGAACCATTAGGAATCATATCAACAGCAAAGAATGCCAAAATACTGTCTAACTTGTCAGCAATTGCCAATACTGCCCCAACATCGCTTTGTGGTAATTGGCCATCAGCAGAAATTGGCATGTATTGTTCACCAATAGCTTGGGCAACAACAGCATTTTCACCTTGCAAAGCAGCATACTTAGCACCCATGGTACCTTGCAATTCTGGAAATTCATCAACCATGTTAGTTACTAAGTCAAACTTATAAATTGATGCGGCCCGTTGTAAGTCTTGCATTGCAGTTGCTGATAAACCAGCTTGTTCACCAACTAATTTAGCAATGACACCAACACGTTGCATCTTATCATACATGGAACTGATCTTATCATGGAAGGTAACATGCTTAAGTTCATTAACATATTGGGCAATCGTTTGCTTTTGGTCTTCTTTGTAGAAGAAGTCAGCATCTTCAAGCCGTGCTGTTAACACTTTTTCATTACCAGCAATTACGTTATCCATGTATACTTCATTACCATTCCGCACACCAATGAAGATTGGTAATAACTTACCTTGATGATCACGAGCATAGAAGTAACGTTGGTTATCCTTCATTGAAGTGATTAATACTTCGTCAGGAATTGCTAAATACTTTTCTTTAAAATGACCATAGAAAGCAGTTGGATATTCAACCAAGTTCGTAACTTCTTCTAACAAGTCTGGATCAAGGTCAACAACCCAATCGTTGTCACGAGCCATTTCTTCAATTTGTTGCCGAATAAGTTCTTTACGATCATTTTCATCAGCAATTACAAATTGTTTTGCTAATTCATCTTTGTAATCAGTAGCATTTTGTAATTCAATATCTTCACCTAAGAAGCGATGCCCACGAGTCTTACGACCAGATTTAATATCAAGTAATTGCATTGGCACAACTTGATCATTAAATAATGCCACAATCCAATGAATTGGCCGAATGTATTCCAAATCATAGTTACCCCACCGCATCCGGGTTGGAAAAGTCATTGCAGTAATAACGTTAACCAAACCTGGTAAAATATCAACGGCAGCTTTACCAGTGATTTTCTTTTCTAAATATGCGTATTCAACGCCTTTAATTTCTTTCCAAACAATATCATCAGGACTCATACCTTGACCACGCGCAAAGCCTTGTGCTGCTTTGGTCCAGTTGCCATCAGCATCTAAGGCAATCTTCTTAGCAGGGCCCTTAACACTTTCATTAACATCAGCTTGTTTGTCAGTAATATCTTCAACTAAAACTGCCAAACGCCGTGGTGTTGCATAAGCATGAGTATTAGCATATGTTAAATGTTGTTCATCCAAGAATGCTTGAATCCGTTGGGTTAACTGATCAATACTTGGTGTAACAACATGAGCAGGCATTTCTTCTAAGCCGATTTCTAATAAGAAATTATTAGCCATTATTCATTATCCTCCGTAGTTGGTTTATCTTTTAACAATGGGAAACCAAGTTTTTCACGTTCAGCAACAAAGGCACGCGCAATGCCATGGGCCATATTCCGAATCCGGTGCATGTAACCAGCCCGTTCAGTAACGGATACAGCGCCACGTGCGTCTAATAAGTTAAAGGTATGGCTGCACTTAAGAATATAATCATATGCAGGGTGAACTAAACCTAATTTCATTAAACGCTTAGCTTCAGCTTCATATTCATTAAAGAAGTTAAGTAACATAGTTTGGTCACTTTCTTCAAATGAATACTTAGAATGTTCATATTCTGGTTCTTTAAAGATATCGCCATACTTAACGCCATTACCCCATACTAAGTCGTAAACAGAATCAACGCCTTGAATGTATGAAGCAAGCCGTTCAACACCATAAGTAATTTCGGAAGTTACTGGTTTAGCAGCTAAACCACCGACAACTTGGAAGTATGTGAATTGGGTAACTTCCATACCGTCTAACCAAACTTCCCAACCAACACCGGCACAACCCATTGATGGGTTTTCCCAGTTATCTTCAACAAACCGAATATCATGTTCAAGTGGTTCAATTCCTAATTCACGTAAGCTATCAAGATAGTATTCTTGAATGTTTTCTGGTGATGGTTTCATCACAACTTGGAATTGGTGGTGTTGATATAAACGGTTAGGATTTTCACCATAACGACCGTCAGCTGGCCGCCGTGATGGTTCAACATAAGCAGCGTTCCATGGTTCAGGACCAACTGCACGTAAGAAAGTATATGGACTCATGGTACCAGCACCTTTTTCAGTATCATAAGCTTCCATTAACATGCAGCCTTTGCTGCTCCAGAAACGTTGCAAGGTTAAAATCATTTCTTGCACATTTAACTTTTTGGCCATGTTCATGCTCCTTTTTCATTAAAAAAGCCCTATATCCACATCCAAAAATGTTATGGATATAGGGACGAATTAATTTCGCGGTTCCACCCTAATTCAGATTAATAATCTGCACTTAATTAATATTAATAAGAAATTAGCTCCGAAACGCCAACTAAACTGATTATTCTCTGGCTTCCACTGTCCCAAAGTCGCTGTAAATAATTACGAGCTTAGTTCTTTTCATCATCGCTATCAATTATCATTAAACGCTTTAATTTTATGCAATGTCCGCATAATTGTCAATCTATGATTGCAATTGTTGACCCCATTGGTCCATTTTATCAATAAAATATTTGCTCTTTAATGACAAGCCCACCATATCATCATAAATACGATCAATGACACGTTTAATTTCTAATTTAGTTGCTGGTTTCAATTTGATTGATTTAATTTTATCCAAATCAACAATGGCAAATAATCGTAAATAATAAATCGCCCGTGGTGAAACATGTAAACGATGAGGATCCAATGACCAATGTTGTTGACAAAGCATCCCACCTTCACTTTCAGAAAAATCCATCGGCAAATCATGGCGACCACAAATCACACATTGCCGCCATTGCGGTGCTACGCCAAAAACTGGTAATAATTGAATCGCAATAATATCAGTAATTACTTCACCATCAAAGCCATCATCAATCATTTGTAAGGCGCGCGCAATCTTGGCATACCACTTGGGAATCGCAAAGTTATCATCAAACGCATGATCAATTAAATCAAGAATATAAGTTGCATAGGCATTTAAAAAGATATCTTCACTAATATGGCGGTACTGCCGATAATCGCGCGCCGTATTCAAATATGACAAGCCATTATCGCGCAAATCACCAACATACATCCCATGGGTAAATGGTAATAACGCCGCGGCAAGCTTAAAGCGTGGGCGTGTCCCACCGTGAATTAAAAACATGTGTTTACCATATTTATCAGTCAAGATTTTTACTAATAAATCATGTTCACGGTAATTCTGGCGATACATGATAATTCCTTTAAAATCAGTAAAACGTCGTGATTGCATTAACGTAATGCCTTTTTATTATAACCAAGACTATTAAGATATTGATTATTATCGCGCCAGTTCTTTTGAATTTTGACCCACAACTTCAAGTTAACTTTTTCGCCAAGCAAAGCTTCAATATCATGCCGGGCATGAATACCAATTTGCTTAATCATCTGGCCACCTTTGCCAATGATAATGCTTCGTTGACCAGGTCGTTCAACAATGATGTTTGCATCAATTTGCAACTTACCATTAACCCGGTCACGCATTTGTTCAACTGTAACCGCAGTGGCATGGGGTACTTCATCATGAGTTAATTCAAGAATCTTTTCACGAATTAATTCACCCACTACGAAATATTCAGGGTGATCAGTTAATTGGTCAGCTGGGTAATATTGCGGACCAACTGGTAATTGTGCTTCAAGTGCCTTTAATAATTCATCAACATTATTACCTTGCGTTGCTGAAATTGGAAAAACATCCTTAAAATGATATTCAGCTTGGTATGATTCGACTAATGGTAATAAATTATCAGGATAAACTAAATCAATTTTATTAACAACTAAATAAACTGGCTTCTTAACCTTTTGTAACTGGTCAATAATATATTGATCACCTTTACCTTTAGGTTCATCAGCAGCCACCATAAAGAGCACAGCATCCACTTCGTTCAAAGTTGACAAAGCCGCTGTATCCATGTATTCATCTAATTCATTTTGTGGTTTGTGAATTCCCGGTGTATCAACAAAGATAATTTGGGCATGTTCATCAGTATAGATACCTTGAATTTTATTACGGGTGGTTTGGGCCTTTGGTGACATAATCGCAATTTTTTCACCAATAATATGATTCATAAATGTTGACTTACCAACATTAGGCCGGCCAACAATTGCTACAAATCCTGAATGAAATTTATCTGCCATTAATCTTGCTCCTATCTAAATATCAAAAGTATATGTGGAATAAAAACATATAAACCAACAACTACGGCAAAAATTGCAGTTAGCAATACCGTACCGGCACTCATATCCTTAATCTTCTTCGCATGGGCAAAATACTTATGGTCAGTAATAAAATCCATAATATTTTCCACCACGGTATTCCACATCTCACTAATAACAACCGAACTAATTGCTAAAATTAACATTCCCCACTCAAAACGTGTTACTTGAAAGATGATCCCAGCCGTAACTACTAGTAGTGTAAAAATAGCATCACGTCTTAGATTCTTTTCTTCATGAAAAGCGACATTAAGTCCCTCTAAGGCGTGATGTAATGATTGTAAGAAACGTTTATTTTTAGTAGTTTGATGTTGGAACTTTTTATCGCGTAAGCCCATAAGCATCTAAAATTTTTTCCTGAAGTGGGATCATCACTTGTTCATCTTCTGGTTTGATATGATCATAACCATTAAGATGTAAGAAACCATGGACACAAGTGTAACCTAATTCACGTTCGTAAGAATGACCATAAGTGCGGGCTTGTTCAGCAATCTTGTACGGATCAATAAATAAGTCGCCGATATTCTTAGGAATTCCTAATTGTGCTTCAAAATCAGTTGGCAAGCCTTCACCATTATCTTCTTCAATCGCAAAACTAATAACATCAGTTACCCGGTCAGTATTCCGATAATCACGATTAATTTCGCGAATCCGTTTATCGTCAACGAAAGTAATTGACATTTCAGTATCCTTAGCTAAATGAAGATAATCACCAGCAAAGTCTTCTAATTTACGCACAAAGGCAATTTCATCTGGGCTAATTTGATGAGTTTCATCACAAATTTCTAAGTCCATAAGTTTCTCCTTTAATTAGTCATTATCAGTTTTATCATTAACTTTTTCTTTGTCCTTTTGGGCACGTTCAGCTTCCGCATTCGCATGTTCATCATATGCCTTAATAATACTTGCAACTACAGGATGACGAACAACATCAGCCGCATTGAAGTATGTGAAGGCAATATGTTTAACATCCTTCAAAATATGCATTGCTTGAATTAAACCACTACCTTGGTGACGTGGCAAGTCAATTTGGGTAATATCACCATTGACAATCATCCGTGAGCCAAAGCCTAAACGTGTTAAGAACATCTTCATTTGTTCAGAAGTAGTATTTTGGGCTTCATCCAAAATGACAAAAGCTTGATCCAACGTCCGACCACGCATATAGGCAAGTGGTGCAATTTCAATAACACCACGTTCCATTAACCGGTTAG
This sequence comes from uncultured Lactobacillaceae bacterium, assembly GCA_963926925.1. GTDB lineage: Bacteria > Bacillota > Bacilli > Lactobacillales > Lactobacillaceae > Paralactobacillus_A. Next base: position 7,701 of record CAWUZD010000017.1, on the reverse strand, counting down.
TATGTTCAGTACCAAAAACATCATACAATGCATCATAAACAGGACGAAGGTATGGATCAACTTTTTCTTTAAGATCACCAGGCAAGAAGCCTAAACTTTCACCAGCTTCAACAGCAGGCCGCGTTAAGATAATTTTTTCAACTTCGCCAGCTTTTAATGCTGCGACTGCTAAAACAACTGCCAAATAAGTTTTACCAGTACCAGCTGGCCCAACCCCAAAGGTAATATCGTTATGACGAACAGCATTAACATATTGACGTTGACCATAGTTCTTAACCCGAATGGCACGACCACGATGGTCTCTTAACAATACTTCCGTATATAATTCTTGGAAGTATTCCAATGTACCATTTTGGGCCATTTTAGTTGCACTAATTACATCAGGAGCACTAATTTTAATTCCTTGACGTAATAATTGGTCTAAGTTAGCCAAAATATCATATGTTTGTTGAACAGCTACTTGTGGTCCAACAATTTTAATGCGGTCAGAAAAGGCATTTAAGGTTACACCTAATGATTCTTCTAATAATTGTAAATTTTGATCATTAATTCCCATTAATTCAGCAGCAACAGCCGGATTAGTTAGAATAAATTCCTTTTCACTTTTGTCTTCTGTCAAACTAATCTCCTCTAGATTATTCTAATTATTATATAGTATTCGTTAAATTTACTCATGATTATTTTATCACATTGTTATCTAAAACAACGCATTTTTAACGTTAAAAAATAGGATGCGCAACTACGCATCCCGTTTATTTAATATTTTGCATAAATAATACAATACTCAAGACAAATGCCCCAATACTAATTAAAATCTTCAGCGGTTTTACTGGCGCATAACGGACAATTTTGGGGCCAACATAACCACCAATCAAAAAGCCAATGCTTAGTGGAATAACAAATAACCACTTAATCTTAACCTGGGTCATGTAAACAATTGATGAAACGACATTAGCAGCACCTAAAGTAGCATTCTTTTCGGCATTGCATTCGGCAAATGGCGCGTCAAGCAAGAATAGTAAAAGAGCTAACATTACCACGCCACTGGCAGCACCAAAGTAACCTGAATAAACACCAACCAGAAACACACCAAGCCATAATAACGCGCGCAGCCAGCTCGCTTGTTGTTGATGATGTTGTTGCTGCCGCGGAATTAAAATAAATAAGCCAGCTAATAAAATGAATAATGGGACAACTTTCTTAAAATCATTAGCTGGTAAAGCAAACAATAGTAATGAACCAACTACACAACCAATTAAAGTAACTGGCATAATAATCAACAGTTCATGCCAATGCCCACGTAATTCACGCCGTGATGACACGGTAGCACTAATACCGTTAAAAACTAACGCTAACGTGTCGGTAACATTCGCATTAATCGGTGATAAGCCTAACAATAATAAGGCTGGATAAGCAACTAATGATGCTAAGCCGGATACTGTACTAACAATTCCAGCCGCAATACCAACAATAATTAAAATAATAGCTAATAACAAGTGATCATCCCTCAAACTAAAATGTTAAATTAAAAAGCGTCTTTGAAATTCAAAGACGCTTTTTTATTATATAAATTAGTTCAACTTAGACTGCACAATTTGCTTAACTAAGGAACCGTCAGCCTTACCTTTTACTTGTGGCATTAAAGTCTTCATAACTTTACCAAAGTCAGCTTTAGAAGTAGCATTAACGTCCTTGATGACTTGGTCAACTAAGTCGTTAATTTCAGCTTCAGAGAGTTGTTTTGGTAAGTAATGGTTAATGACTTCAATTTCTGCTTCGTTTTGCTTAGCAAGGTCTTCGCGACCAGCCTTCCGAAATTCGGTTACTGATTCACGACGTTGTTTAACTTGACTAGATAAAACGTTAATTTCATCTTCTGGAGTCAAATCATGGCCTAACTTAATGCGCTCGTTGGTCAACGCTGTCTTAAGCATCCGTAAAACGGCTAACTTTTCCTTGTCTTTGCTTTTCATTGCAGCAACTAAATCAGAATTCAAAGTATCTAGTAACATATTATCATCCTTATGAGAGCAAAATAAGCGTCCTAGTACTTTCTTCTCTTACGCTTTCTTGCAGCTTCTGATTTTAATTTACGTTTAACACTAGGTTTTTCGTAAAATTCCCGTTTACGGTATTCTTGCAAAGTACCGCTTTTAGACACAGAGCGTTTGAAGCGACGAAGAGCATCATCAAGTGATTCGTTTTTACGAACAACTGTTTTAGCCATTATGATATCCCTCCCTCCAACACTTGTGTAACCAATTTTGGAAATGGTTCTTAACTATTATATATGAATGGTCTAACAGCGTCAATAAAACATTTTCATAAAAAATAAAAAAGATGATACCTGTTAAAAAATACCATCTTTTAATACTAATTAATATGTTATTTACGCTCTTTTTCATAAAAACGTCCGATAATTTTTACGGCATTCGTAATACTTACGAAAGCATATGGGTCAGCTGTGCGCATTGCTTTTTCAAATTCATGCATTTCATAACGTGAAATAACAGTGAATAAAACAGTCTTCGTTTCATGACGATAAGCACCTTCAGCATCATGAATAATAGTAATGCCGCGCCGCAAATGTTGCTGAATAACGTCAATAACATGTTGGGCTTGGTTAGTAACAATCATTACTTGTAATTTTTGTTGCCGACTATAAACAATATCAATCATCCGGCCGTTAACAAAAATACTAATCGCACTATAAAACGCATTAGGCCAGCCATACATAAAAGCAGCGGCTAACACAATGAAGGTGTTAAAGATAATATTAATCGTCCCAATTGACTTCCCGGTTTTCTTATTAAGGACAATACCAATAATATCAAGGCCACCAGTAGAAATATCTGAACGCAATGCTAAACCAGTACCAGCACCATTAATAATTGCTCCAAACAAGGCACAGATAATTGGATTATTAATTAATGGATTAAGTGGTACCCATTTAATCATCAAACTTGAAGAAATAACCGCAATTACCGTGAAGATAGTAAAGAAGTGACCAATCTTAAACCATGCCAAAATTGCTAACGGAACATTTAATAGGAAAATCAAAGCACTGATAGAAATATGAAATGGTAAAAAACGCACGGAAACAGTATGTAATAACTGGGCAAAACCAGTAATTCCAGAAGCATAAATTTTACCAGGCTCCCAGAAGAAATTCATCGCAACTGCCACCGCAATCGCATAAATTAAAGCAGCTGAAAATTTCACCCAGTTCTGGTGACGTTGTAAAATTTTATCTATTTGTTCCATAAAAAAAGACCTCATAATATGATATCAGCATTATAACACTGAATTTTAATATTATAAGGTCTATTTTTGATATTTAATGTTTATTATTTATTTTTAGGATCATCAATGATTTCAATACCTAATTCAGCAAGTTGACTAGCATCAACTGGTGATGGTGCTTGGGTCATTGGATCAGTTGCCTTAGAATTCTTTGGAAAGGCAATGACGTCACGGATGTTATCAGCACCAGTTAACAACATTGCAAAACGATCCAAACCAATTGCTAAGCCACCATGTGGTGGAAAACCGTAATCCAACGCATTTAATAAGAAGCCAAATTGGGCTTGAGCACGTTCAGGTGTAAAGCCTAATGCTTTAAGCATCTTATCTTGAATTTCACGTTTATGAATCCGGATTGAACCGCCACCTAATTCATAACCATTCAAAACAATATCATATGATTGGGCATGTGCTTTATATGGATCAGTATCTAATAAGTGCACATCTTCTTCATTAGGCATTGTGAATGGATGGTGCGCAGGAACATAACGTTGAATACCTTCATCGTATTCAAACAATGGCCAATCAACAACCCATAAGAATGCAAATTGACTATGATCAATTAAGCCAAGTTCTTCAGCAAAGTGTTTCCGTAAGTAGCCCAAACTATCAGCAACAACCTTCCGCCGATCAGCAACGAATAAGATTAAGTCACCGGCATTAGCGTCTAATTGTTGTAATAATGCATCACTTTGATCAGTTAAGAACTTAGCAATTGGGCCAGTTAAGCCATCAGTTGTCACCTTAACCCAAGCTAAGCCCTTAGCGCCAAACCGTTCAATGTATTCTTGTTGCTTTTCAATTTGCTTACGTGAATACTTGTCAGCAGCACCCTTAACCACAATTGCCTTAACTTGACCACCATTAGCAACTGCATTGCTAAATACTTTAAAACTACTATCCTTCATCATGGCACTCAAATCTTGTAATTCCATGCCAAAACGAACATCAGGTTTGTCAGAACCATAACGGTCCATTGCTTCATCCCAAGTAATCCGTGGGAATGGTAACTTAACATCAATGTTCATAACATCATGCATTACCCGTGCAATTAAGCCTTCAGTAATATCTTGAATTTCTTCAGCAGTTAAGAAACTAGTTTCCAAGTCAATTTGGGTAAATTCTGGTTGCCGGTCACCACGTAAGTCTTCATCACGGAAGCAACGCGCAATTTGATAGTAACGATCAAAACCAGCACCCATTAACAATTGTTTAAACAATTGTGGGGATTGTGGTAATGCATAGAAACTACCAGGATATACCCGTGAAGGTACTAAGTAGTCACGGGCACCTTCAGGCGTTGACTTAGTTAAGTCAGGTGTTTCAATGTTAATGAAACCTTCACCATCTAAATAACGATGAACAGCTTGGGTAATCTTAGAACGTAAGATTAAGCCATGTTGCATCACTGGACGCCGTAAATCTAAGTAACGATACTTTAACTTGGTATCTTCACTAACATTAACATCGTCTTCAATATTAAATGGTGGTGTCTTCGCCTTGTTTAAGATAGTTAATTGACTAACTTCAACTTCAACTTGGCCAGTCTTCATATCAGGGTTAACACTTGCCCGTTTTACAACTTTACCAACGGCTTCAATAACGTATTCTGAACGTAATGTATCAGCTAATTTGAAAGCATCTTCACCATTTTCAGCGTTAAAAACTAATTGAACAATTCCCGCCCGGTCACGAAGATCAACGAAAATCAAGTTACCTAAACTGCGGCGTTTTTGCACCCAACCTTTTAAATCAACGGTTTGATTTAAATATTTTTCGGTAATATTGCCACAGTAGTCTGTTCTCTTTCCCATGTTAATTATCACCTTTTGTTAATTGCCGATAAACTTCAGCAAAGTTATTTGTTAATTCATCAAGATTAATTTGTTGTTGATTACCTGTTGCCATTACTTTAACTTGGGCAGCATGTTGTGCCAATTCGTCATCACCAATCGTAATTACTAAAAGCGCATGTTCACGGTTAGCAGTCTTGAATTGTGCCTTTGGTTTCCGATTCATAAAGTCACAATCAGCAGCAAAACCTTGTTTACGAATAGCTTGTACTAATGGTAAAACAGCTTCACGTGCTTGGTCACCAATGCCAACAACATAAGCAGCTAATTGGGTGGTATTAGTTGGCATAACACCTTCAGCATTCATTACCAACAATAACCGTTCAACGCCCATTCCGAAACCAACACCGGGTACTTCTGGACCACCTAATTCTTGTACTAAACCATTATAACGGCCGCCAGCAAGAATGGTTGTCCATTTGCCACCAAAAGCATCACTATCAGACATGATTTCAAAAATAGTATGGTTGTAATAATCAAGACCACGCACCATGTCAGCATCAACTTCATAATCAATACCTAATGCTGTTAATTGTGACTTAACTTCATCAAAGTGTCGTTGTGCTGCTGGTGTTAAGAAATCAAGAATTGATGGTGCATTAGCAACAATTGCTTGATCATGTTCATCCTTACTATCCAAAATCCGTAATGGGTTCTTCACTAACCGCACTTGTGAATCTTCAGAAAGTTCATCTTTATATGGAGTAAGGTAATCAATCAAGGCTTGATGATAAGCAGCCCGTGTTGCCGCATCCCCTAAAGTATTAATAACATACTTCAAATGTTGCAAACCTAAAGTAGTTAATAATTCTTGTGCCATGGCAATCGTTTCAACATCTAATGCTGGTGAATCAACGCCAAATGCTTCAACCCCAATTTGATGGAATTCCCGCATCCGTCCAGATTGTGGACGTTCATAACGAAACATTGGTCCCATATAATAAACCTTATATGGATTAGTAAATTCTGGTCCATATAACTTATTTTCAACATAAGCACGCACTACACCAGCGGTACCTTCAGGACGTAAGGCGATGTGCCGACCACCCTTATCATTGAAGTCATACATTTCCTTCGTAACAATATCAGAAGTATCACCTGATGACCGTGAGAAAACTTCATAGTTTTCAAATAATGGCGTACGAATTTCTGAATAACGGTACTTTGCAAAAATTTTACGAGCAACGCCTTCAACATATTGCCATTGTTCTGCAGCACCTGGCAAAATATCAGCGGTACCCTTTTGACGTTGGTAACGAACTGCCATAACAAAACCTCTTTCTACAAAAATAAAACGTCCTGCATAGCAACTATGCAAGGGCGCTAATGCACGCTTTTATTTTGTTAATTAAACAAAATAATGTTCTTTTAACGGCCTTTAATCTATTAAAATATCACCTTAAAAATACCGCATTCATGCGTTCACTGTCAAGATTCTTTACAAAAAACATCACTGAATATCCGCATTAAGCATAATATCTCTGTTATACTAAAATTAAATACTAATAAGGGCGTTTACTGATGAACAAACACAATAAATATTCTTTAATTTTATTAACTAGTTTCTTATTTTTAGTTGGCTGTGGTGGCTGTGCCAAAACAACTAGCCAATCCGTTAATGCCAAAACCAATGAAATTCAAGTTTATGCAGGACCAGGATTATCATATCAAAAGATTGATGCCGTCAAAAATACTAAAAAACTTGATATTATTGCTAAGAAAAATAATTGGTATGCCATTCGCTTAAATAATAATCAAGTTGGCTGGGTACCAAGTTGGTTAGTTAATAATAAGGTTCAAGTTAATCAAGAAACTAACCAAACCGCTATGGCTGTCGCTAAATGTAATGTTTATCAAAATAACAGTACTAGTAGCAAAAAGCTAGGTCAATTATCCCAAGGTGATAAAGTCACTGTTGTTTACCAACAAAATAACTGGTGCCAAATTATCTATAACCATAGCATTGCATGGGTAAAAACGAGTGCCCTTTCAATGTCAGGAGTAACTGTTAACGCCAAGGTTAATAGTTCATCAACTTCGTCCTCATCAAGTAAAACTAAAACAACCCTTCAAAAACAAAAATACGTGGTTGTTCAACAAGATAATACTAAAATTCGGAAAAGTGCCAATATTAACGGTAAGATTTTGGCAACCGTTGCAAATGGCACTAAATTAACCTACATTAGTAAAAGCGGTGAATGGTATAAAGTTAAGTATAATAACCAAACTGGTTATGTTGCCGCTTGGATCTGTGAATTAGTCACCACCATTAAACAACCAACGAAATTAACTGATGCTACCATTGCCCTTGATCCTGGTCATGGTGGTAATAATACCGGTGCGGTGGCTAGTGATAATACTGATGAAAAAACTTATACCCTTAAAATGGCTAATGTCATTGCTAAACAATTACGCAGTGCCGGTGCTAAAGTCATCATGACACGTAACAATGACCAAGATGTAAGTGATACCAGTCGTCTGCAAGCTGCTGCAAATGCTAATGTTTTAATTAGTATTCATTTTGATGCTTCAGCAAATAATGGTA